>JAJXUF010000181.1 GCA_021783175.1 Pseudomonadota bacterium | reverse complement strand
CACCAGCGTACGCGCCGGCCGCTGCAGGACGTGCTCACGGCCATCCGTCTCAACACCTTCGTGTCTGCGGCTGTCGCTGCGCTTCATCCGAACGGGGAGCGCCATTTGCGCACGCGCCGGGCGCTGGCGCGACTGTATCCTGCGGAACTGCTCGCCGAGAGCGTGCGCATCGCGCAGCGCTGCCATTTTTCGCTGGAAGAGCTGCGCTATGAGTATCCGGACGAACTGGTACCAGCGGGACGGACAGCGACTGCACATCTGCGATCGCTTACCGAAGCCGGTCTGCAGCGGCGCTGGCCGCGGGGCGTGCCGGACAAGGTGCGCGGGCTTGTGGAACACGAACTGGCGCTGATTGCGGAACTGAAATATGAGCCGTATTTCCTCACGGTCCACGATATTGTCAGCTATGCACGATCGCGCGGCATTCTCTGTCAGGGGCGAGGGTCGGCGGCCAATTCGTCGGTCTGTTTCTGTCTTGGGATTACCGAGGTCGATCCGGATCGCATTGATACACTTTTTGAGCGTTTTATCTCGAAAGAACGCAATGAACCGCCCGATATCGATGTCGACTTCGAGCACGAACGCCGCGAAGAGGTAATCCAGTATCTTTATAATAAGTATGGCCGCGAGCGAGCTGCGCTGGCGGCCACGGTAATCTGCTATCGCCCGAAAAGCGCGGTGCGCGATGTCGGCAAGGTGCTGGGGTTGAGTCCCGATCAGGTCGATCGTCTGGCGGGCAGCCTTGCGTGGTGGGACAGTCACGGTATTGCCCCGCAACGCCTGCGCGAGGCCGGTTTCGATCCTGCCAATCCCGTGATCCAGCGCCTCGTCGGGTTTGTGAACATGCTGCTGGGGTTTCCGCGGCATCTTTCCCAGCATGTCGGCGGTTTCGTGATCGCGCGCGACCGGCTATCGCGTCTCGTGCCCATCGAAAACGCCGCGATGCCCGAGCGTAGCGTGATCCAGTGGGACAAGGACGATCTCGATGCCATTGGCCTGCTCAAGGTGGATTGTCTGGCGCTTGGCATGCTGACGGCCATCCATCGCGCTTTCGGCCTGGTGGAAAAATTCCGTGGCACACCGCTCAGCATGGCCGCGATTCCCGCCGAGGATCCGGCGGTTTACCGGATGATCCAGCAGGCCGACACCGTCGGCGTGTTCCAGATCGAGTCACGCGCGCAGATGGCGATGCTGCCGCGCCTCAAGCCGGCCTGTTTCTACGATCTTGTCATTGAGGTCTCGATCGTGCGTCCCGGCCCGATCCAGGGAGATATGGTGCATCCCTATTTGCTGCGCCGTCAGGGACGGGAGCCTGTGACTTTTCCTTCGGAGGCGGTGCGTGGCGTGCTCGAGCGCACTCTGGGGATTCCCATTTTTCAGGAGCAGGTCATCAAGCTCGCCATGGTGGCGGCCGGGTTCTCTCCCGGGGAAGCCGATCAGTTGCGCCGCTCGATGGCGGCGTGGCGCCGCAGTGGTGCATTGCAGCAGTTCGAGCAGCGCCTGACAGACGGCATGCGCAGCCGGGGTTACAGCGAGGAATTCGCGCAACGCATATTCAACCAGATCCAGGGATTCGGCGAGTACGGCTTTCCTGAGTCGCACGCCGCGAGCTTCGCGCTGCTGGTATATGTCTCTGCGTGGCTCAAGCGCTACGAGCCGGCCGCATTTCTGTGTGCGCTGCTAAACAGTCAACCGATGGGTTTCTATGCGCCTGCGCAACTGGTGCAGGATGCCCGCAGACATGGAGTCGATGTACGTCCGGTCGATGTGCGCCTGAGCGATTGGGAATCCACCCTCGAAAAAGCGGCTGACGGGCAGCCGGCAGTGCGTCTGGGGTTGTATCTCGTTAAGGGTATGAGCCGCAGCGGAGCAGAGCGGCTGATGGCGGCGCGCCTGGCTTCGCCACTCGAAAGCGTCGAAGACATGGCACGAAGGGCGGAACTCAACAGTCGTGATCTTGAGGCGCTGGCGGCGGCGAATGCGCTGCAAGGCTTGAGCGGCGACCGTCATCAGGCGCGCTGGACAGTGGCAGGCATCGAACGGCCATTGCCGCTGATTGCCATGCAGGAAGCGGGAGATGGCGTGCCGGTGCTTTCCGTGCCCACCGAGGGCGAAGAGATCGTCGCGGATTACGCGCATCTGGGCCTGACCCTGCGGCGTCATCCCCTGGCGCTGTTGCGCTCCGACCTTTGCCGGCGCCGTCACCAGACAGCCACAGATATGCGTTGCCTCGCGAACGGGGCAGACGTGAAGACCTCCGGGCTTGTGATCTGCCGGCAGCATCCTAGCTCGGCATCCGGTGTGATCTTCGTAACGCTTGAAGACGAGACCGGACAGACGAATATCATCGTATGGCCGGCTTTGGCCCAGCGTCAGCGGCGGGAATTGCTGCAGGCAAGGCTGCTTGTCGTGCATGGGACAGTACAGAAAGAGGGTGAGGTGCTGCATGTGATTGCCAGGCGACTGGTTGACGAGACTCGCCTTCTCGGCAGGCTCGTTACGCACTCGCGTGATTTCAGGTAAGCCTTGCCAGAAAGTGCGTCCCGCAGCAGGCCGGAGATACGCTCACTTCAGCATCAAGCTGCAAAGGGCGTGGCACGCACCCTCGACGCGACGAGTGGAGTGCTTACTGCGGTGTCGAGTTCGCCTTTTTCCGCAGGGACGGATCCCGTTGCCCTCACGCTCGACCCCTTCCGGAAAATTTCTGTATGCCACCGATTACGCCGGCAACAACGCCTATGCCTTCACGATCAACACCACAAGCGGATCGCTGAACCCGGCGTCGGGCTCGCCGTATGCGACTGGCTTACTTACATCTCTCATCGCGATCGCCGCGGATCCAGCTGGAAACTTCCTCTACTCCGTCACGGTTGATCCAAGCGGCCGGTTCGTCTACGTAACAAACCACCACTCAAGTGACATGTGGCAATACACGATAAACGCCAACGGGGGCTGACCCCAATGACCACGCCCAATGTAGTGGCTCCCTCGGTGTCTTCAGGTAACTGGGCAGTGACGGTCGACCCGAGCGGGAAATATGTCTACGTTTCATGGTAAAACAAGATACCAATTGCCGCCCACTATGCGGCGATTGTCGGAAAGATCAGTGCGGATCTGTTGGTTTTTCGAATCCGCGGATATCATTCGCACCGAATCAGGGGTGCCTGGTTCGCCCAAGAGACTAAAGGAGACTTCGAATGAAAAAGATTTATGCGCTGCTGTTCGCGCTGGTTTCCCTGCTGGCCACAGCGACAGCCCAAGCGGCCAATGGCGACATCTACGGCGGAATCGGATACAACTTCAATACCTTGGATTCCGGTCCAAGGCTCTTTGGCGGTTACACATTTCTTAAGAATCGATGGACCCTTGCCAACATGCCAGTCTCGCTCGGCGCAGAACTCACCTACCTGGATATCGGTACGGGATGGGTTAGTACCTACGTAAAGGACAAGGAGTACGGTGTATTTGCCACCGCGGTCGGCAGCATGCGAGTCGCTGAGAACCTGGATGTTTTAGCGAGAGTGGGACTGGGCTGGGGCAGGGGCAAGGAGACAGATACTTTGTCGGGCATTACCCAGACAAGTACCGGTACAGAACCAATGATCGGTATTGGCGCAACCTACAAGTTCCAGCCGAATCTTGGCGTGCGCGCGGACCTTGAGCACTACTCCGGCGAATTTCAGTCGGCAGATGCGGTCACTGCCAGTATCTTCGCAAGTTTCTAGCAGTTTGTTGAAATTCGTCACGTTCTAAAGGAACGCAGCCGGTATTTTGTCGGTCAGAAGAGGCGCAATCGTTCACCTAAGAAGAGGGAATGATGCGCGGTGCCAATGCGATGAAGGAGAGCCTGTTCACCCAGAAACTGCCTGCGGGGATGCCAAGCAGCACGGGATCCTGTGCCAGGGTGAGGCTGCCGGGACGAGAGCAGTTCGAACAGTCGAACTGCTCTAAACGTTTGCCGCCACCGTCGTCAATCTGCCTGCGGTGGTAACGATCGGTGGAGGCAGGCGGCGCCCCGCGGAATCGACAACTGCCGCAGGTTTGCGTGGCAAAGTCGCTGGAGCCGGGTCCGCAGTGCTGCTGCAGCATGGAGCGTAGCCAACGACACTGATCCGGGGTGCGGTCGCGCCAATGTCGCGGATACGGGGCTTTTGTTAAGTTGGCGCAGGGCCCGATTCGAAGTTTCAACCCAAGAAATTCCCTGCAACGGCGGTCTGGTCGAGCCTTCTATCTTTCTGTCTCGCGTTTTTCTAGTTTGACTCCCATGAAGCCCAGCCAGTTTTTGGGCATCCTAAAAAAGCCTAGAAATTGTGATACCTTCGACTTTTCAGTATGGCTACGCACCGGATGTTGAACCAAAGTCTCAGGAATAGGCCAGAATTGAGTCGCATGCTTCGGCGTTACAAGCTTCGAGGTATCATTGCGCCCGGCCGTTGTGATGGGGAAAATTAGACATGCGTCGAGTCGTCATTAGCGGATTAGGGGTTATTTCGCCGTTGGGTTGTGGCGCAGAACTGGTTTGGGGGCGATTGCTCGCTTCAGGCTCCGGTATCCGTCGGCTAGACGATAGTGTGGTGTTCGACGTACCGTCAAAAATTGGCGGCGTAGTACCAAGTGATAAGGAAGATGCGTTAGGTGGCTTCACACCAGATCGATACCTTAACCCAAAAGACCAGCGGAAAATGGATCGCTTTATCCACTTTGCTGTCGCGGCAGCTGACGAGGCACTCGCTCATGCTCAGTGGCATCCACAGACCGATCGCGAGCGGGAGAGGACTGCGACCATTATCGCAACGGGTGTGGGGGGCTTTCCGGCGATGATGGGGGCGGCTCACATTACGGACGAGAAGGGTGTGCGTCAACTCTCACCATTCACTATTCCTTCTTTTTTGGCAAATCTCGCTGCCGGTCAAGTGTCAATTCGACACCGACTGAAAGGACCGCTCGGAACTCCTGTCACGGCCTGCGCCGCAAGCGTCCAGAGCATAGGCGATGGCGCTCGGCTTATCCGCAACGGCGAAGTAGATGTTGCCCTCGTAGGTGGCGCAGAGGCATGTATTCATCGTGTCTCTCTGGGTGGATTTGCTGCGGCGCGGGCTTTGTCCACGAGCTTCAACGATAATCCAACAAAAGCATCGCGCCCATTCGATCAGAATAGGGATGGCTTTGTAATGGGCGAAGGTGCGGCGATGTTGGTCATAGAAGATCTAGAGCATGCACGTGCGCGTGGCGCACGTCCTATTGCCGAGATTATCGGTTACGGCACTACCGCGGATGCACACCACATTACATCTGCTCCAGAGGGCGGTGAGGGTGCCCAGCGCGCAATGAAACTGGCTCTTGAGCAGGCCGCCATAAGCGCAGCCGACATTGGCTACCTCAATGCCCATGCAACCTCGACACAGATAGGTGATCGCGGTGAACTCGCGGCGATTCTTGGTATATTTGGCGCCAAGGGTAATCTAGCAATCTCATCCACGAAGTCGGCAACCGGACACATGCTTGGGGCTGCGGGAGCCATCGAGGCGGTGTTCACGGCACTTTCCTTGCGCGATGGGTTATTGCCGCCTACCTTAAATCTCGAGCGCGTTGACGACATGGGCGTAGACCTTGATCTGATAGGACCTATCGCTCGGAAGCGCACTGTTGAATTCGCCATGTCTAACGGCCTAGGGTTCGGCGGCGTAAATGCCTCGATCGTACTGAAAGCGTACTCGTGATGTCGCTAGTATCTCGTAACGTAATTCATTTGAATATCGCTGACCATGCGCCCTCCCGGAGGTTTGGTTTGCGTTTGTGCGCCGGCCCTCGTTACGTCGCAACAGGACTTCCCAGTTCCTCGTGCAACACTCGGGACACGGCGCAATCATGCATCCTGCGCGGATAGCTGTTCGGCTGCCCTGCCTCCGTCCCCGGCGCTAACACGATCGCTTTGCGGCCTCATTCGCCAGGCGTAGTAACCTGCCGGAGAAACGCTGAGGACGCGCGTCATGAGCCGGATGGGGAAGCGGTCGGCATGGTCCTGATGGCCCGGTATTTCAT
>JAJXUF010000180.1 GCA_021783175.1 Pseudomonadota bacterium | reverse complement strand
GCGTACGACGTGCATCTCCATTACTACCTGTTCCTCGCTTTCACCCTGCTGGTGATCTTTGTTTCGCGCCGTCTAGAAGATTCGCGCATCGGCCGGGCCTGGGTGGCGATACGTGAAGACGAAGTCGCCGCCTCCGCAATGGGGATCAATACGCGCAATATCAAATTGCTTGCTTTTGCCATGGGCGCCACCTTCGGCGGCATCTCCGGGGGGCTGTTTGCGGGCTTCCAGGGTTTCGTCAGCCCGGAGAGTTTCAGCCTGATGGAATCCGTCATGGTGCTGTGCATGGTGGTGCTGGGCGGCATGGGCAACGTCGGCGGTGTGGTGCTGGGCGGCGTGCTCCTGGTGATATTGCCGGAACTGTTCCGCAATGCGGCCGGACCGGTGCAGCAAGCCCTTATTGGCCGTGTCGTACTCGACCCGGAAAGCTTGCGCATGCTGATGTTCGGCCTGGCGCTGATCCTGGTGATGCTGTGGCGGCCCGCCGGGTTATGGCCTTCCACGCAACGTCGCCGCGAATTTGCTGCTGAAGACAGCGTGCTGCAACAGGAGCAGGAGACGGTGTATGACGCCAGCAAGTGAACGCCTGCTCGAACTCGCCAGTGTCGGCAAACACTTCGGCGGAGTGACCGCCCTGGCCGACGTGTCGCTGCACATCCGGCGCGGCGAGATCTACGGCTTGATCGGACCCAACGGTGCGGGCAAGACCACGCTGTTCAACGTCGTCACCGGGTTATATCAACTGGACAGCGGTTCGTTCGATTTCGCCGGCCGGCGCTACACGCGCTGCAAGCCGCATCTGCTGGCGCAAGCGGGGATCGCGCGCACGTTTCAGAACATCCGCCTGTTCGCCAACATGAGCGCACTGGACAACATCATGGTCGGTCGCCATGTGCGCACGCGCACCGGCATCTGGGGCGCGCTGACGCGGCATGCCGCCGCCGGTGCCGAAGAACGCGACACCGTGCAGCGTGCGCGCGAGTTGCTGGACTATGTCGGCATCGAGTGTGCGCACCAGACACTGGCGAAACATCTTTCTTACGGCGAACAGCGCCGCCTGGAGATCGCCCGTGCCTTGGCCACCGAACCAAAACTGCTCGCGCTGGACGAACCCGCCGCCGGTATGAATGCGACTGAAACCGTCGCGCTGAAAGCACTGCTGCAGAAGATACGCGCCAGCGGCATCACCGTGCTGCTGATCGAGCACGACGTCAAACTCATCATGGGCTTGTGCGACCGGGTTGCGGTGCTGGACTATGGCAAGAAGATCGCGGAAGGCGTACCCGAAGAAGTGCGTCGGGATCCGGCAGTGATTGCCGCTTACCTGGGCGGCGAAGCCACAACAGAAATCTCCCCTCGCCCGCTTGCGGGAGAGGGGCAGGGGAGAGGGTAAACACATGACACAGCCTTCGCCGCTTCTGGAAGTCGAGAATCTAAAAGTCTCCTACGGCGGCATTCAGGCCCTCAAAGGCATAAGCCTGACCATCGCAGCAGGTGAACTCGTCACCCTCATCGGCAGCAACGGCGCAGGCAAGACCACCACGCTCAAGGCACTTGCCGGGTTGCTGCATCCCGTGTCCGGCAGACTGCACTATCGTGACAAGTCGTTGCTGCATGTTCCGGCATATCGGCGCGTGGAAAATGGCATCGCGCTCGTGCCGGAAGGCCGCGGGATCTTCGCTCGGCTGACGGTGGAAGAGAACTTGCTGATGGGCGCTTACATTCGCGGCGACAAAGCCGGGATTGCCGCCGATCTTGAACGCCAGTACGTCCTGTTCCCGCGGCTTGCCGAACGCTGCACGCAACTCGCAGGGACGCTTTCCGGTGGCGAGCAGCAAATGGTCGCGATGGCGCGGGCCTTGATGAGCCGGCCGGAATTATTGATGCTGGACGAACCCAGCATGGGACTCGCACCGCTGATGGTGGAAAAGATATTCGAAACCATACGCGGCATTTCTAGACAGGGCGTCACCATCCTGCTGGTCGAACAGAACGCCAGACTCGCGCTGGAGACTGCTCAACGCGGGTATGTACTCGAGAGTGGTGCGATCGGCTTGTCGGGCACCGCCAGCGAACTGCTCGGGAGCGACGCGGTGCAGCAGGCGTATCTGGGAGCGTAGCCGGAATCGTTTGCGGGAAATTCGTTCCGGCGCAGGCTGTTTCGCCAGTGCCGTTCTCGCTGTGCCAGTCGACCGTTCTGTCTTTCAAAAAGCAGATGCGACGGACGGGCTGACAGGCAAATTACATAGCAGTCAGAAATATTGGCGACACTATTAACAACCCTCTCCCTTCGCTACGCTCCTCCCTCTCCCGCCAGCGGGAGAGGGGTGGGGAGAGGGTGAGCAGTGTTACCCTAAGAAATGTAGTCTAAATTTCTGACTGCTGTGTAAGGGCAGATCAGAGTTTCAGCCGTTCCACGGCCCTGCTTACCGAGTCGTCACTCTTGGCAACCTTCTGAGCGGCGGCGATCAGGCCATTTTCGGTCAATTTCTGCTTGTCCGGACTTTCATTCCGGGCATTCAGGAATGCTTTGAGCGCGTCCTCGAACCGGTCATGCTGCTCTCTGGACTTGGCAACCGACTTGTGGATGGCATTTACAATGTTGCGAAGCTTTTCCTGCATCAGCGAAAGATTATTCAGCAAGCTGCCGGGACGCGCCTGCCCGATCTCGACGTCCAGATTTCCGGCCGCGATAACAGCCATTGCCGCGCTGGCCTGTGAAGGCTCTCCGCCGAGCGGGGACACAACCATGGATTCGATCAGCAATCCTACCAGCACGCTGAGTATCAGGGCGAGGGCAAGGCCGCCGCCGATGATGATCGCGGCAGTGGTCAGGGCGCCTTCGCGCAACTCGGATCTGGGGTAGGCTGCGTATACCTTGTAGCCCCAGCCGGCAACATCACGCGAGTCCACATTCCAGCCTGCAGGCACGGATTTGATGGTGGATTCCGCCTGTTCGGGAGGGACGCCTTGCGTGGTGAACCGGACTTTTCCCTTGCTATCCACCAACGCCAGGAAACCGGTTTTCAGGATTCTTGCCTGTCCTACAGCGGCTTCCACACTGCCGAGAGAAGCTTCGTAACCAACGTAATATATGCCGATCAACTTGTTCTGGCTGTCCGTCATCGGCTTGTAGATGGTGAAAAAGGGATTGCCCAGAATATCGACCACACCTTCATAAACCCGATTGTCCATGATGGCCGCGAAAGCGGGGCCGTCCGGATCCAGAACGGTGCCGACAGCCCTGGATCCATCCTGCTTCTTGACGTTGGTCGTGATGCGCACAAAAGAGCCGTCAGACTTGGAAAAGATGGTTGCCGTGCCGCCGGCAAGTTGGGTTACCTTGTCCACGATGCGAAAATTGCCTGCCTGCGCTTCCTTGCCAAAGGAGATGTTGGGTGCGCTTACGCCGGGTACGACAACCAGGGAATCGCCAGTTGATGCCGGCCCGGCCGCACTGGAAATATCCTCCAGGATATTCATGGCGGCAGTCGTTTTCGTCGTCATCAAACGGGCCGATTCCTGGAGCAGTCGCTGCACTGAATTCAGGTCGGATTCGACTTTCCCTGTCGCCGCCTTGTTCTGTTCATTGTAGACGTTGAATGCCAGCGCCACGGCGCCAAGAATGATCAGCACGATCGTCGGGATCACGACAGATCCGATGATTTTGGTTTTAAAGCTCATTGCCATATGTCTTTCCTTTATGGTTAATCTGTCGTCTGGTTGATCTGGTGTATCAATAAAGTGAATTCTTCGGCGAGATCGTTGCGCTCCGTATAGAGCAAATGCAGGATCGGCTTGAGTGCGGTTTTGAGACCGGCGACTGAATCGGCGCTCTGTATGGAGCGGGCGAACTGCAGATTTTCGGGAAAGTGATTCAGGCAGAAATCCCCGAGGGAAAATTGCGCTTCGATGAAATCCACATTATCTGCGAGTCTCCACGACTGACTTGGAGTGAACGGCGTATTGTCATTCGAGCTTCCCATCCTTGCTCCCGGATATTTTTCTGATCAATCGTCAATAAAATGAATCTAACCGCCCACCCAAGACTATCACAACAATTTTACATTAAGTGCCGCAGGCAGAGTAATCCAGCCTAAAGAAATGCGGCATCAAGTACGATGGCGCCGACAACCGCAGGTAAGCGTTCAAGGGCGTATCAAAATATGGGTAATGCTTGTGCACCGACGTTTGAGTCATTGTTTGACGCCGTCCGGTCCGTATGTCCCGGCATGGAAGTCATGGCATCCCGCCTATACTCTGAAACGGTTCACCAGGTTTTGGAGGTTGGATGACATCTGCTCCAGGTTGGTGGCAGCACCTGCCAGATGAGCGATGACAGATGTGTTTTCCTCTGTCATCAGTGCAATTGTCTCGACGTTGCTGGCAATCTCGTTGCTGGCAATGCTTTGCTCCTTGGTTGCAGCACTGATTTCGCTGACCATCGCAAGCGTGTTGCGATTTTCCTGGCGTATCATCCCCAGCGATTCCCGCGCGCGGTCCGCCAGAACAACCCCCGATTGAACCTGGTCCCGGCTTTCATTCATGTTGAGCATGGCATCATCGATCTGGTGCTTGATGCCGTCTATCATGCCTGATATGCGCAATGTGGCCGCACCGGTGCTTTCGGCCAGCTTGCGCACCTCGTCCGCAACCACGGCGAAGCCGCGTCCTTGCTCGCCGGCCCGCGCGGCTTCGATGGCGGCATTTAACGCCAGCAGGTTGGTCTGGTCGGCCACCTTCTTTATCACCTGGACAATCTCGCTGATTTCTTTCGAGTGCTCGCCGAGTGAGGCGATCACTTGCGACAGGCTCCTGACCGAATCGGCGATCCTCGATATCTCCTTCGACGCATCCTGGACAATACGCTCCCCCTCTTCCGACAGGGAGCTGGTCTTGATTGAATTCGCTTCGGTCGAGCTGGCATGATCTGCGACATGATTGATGCTGACTGTCACTTGTTCGACTGCGGCAGCCGTTGTGGTAGCGGCCTCGCTCTGGCGCCTGGAACTGCTGGCCACCTTTTCAGTATTGACCGCCAATTCGGTTGCAGCACCGGCTACGGCTTCAGATGCCTTGGTCAGGCCGGCAATGAATCCACTGAAATCTGCGGACACCTTGTTGATGCCCCGTGCCAGTGCCAGTATTTCGTTGCCGGAGTCATTGCGATACGCCAGTTCCTGCCCGACAAACAAGGCGCCAATGATTTCGCCCTGTCCCGATTTTACGGGTTCGTAGTGGGTCATGTAGGTCTTGCCGAACAGTTGCGCAATCCCGGTATAGACCTCGCCCTTGCGCAACTTCAGGTAAGCCGCACCGGTGCTGTCGAGCATGGTGCCAACGACGCGCGAGCCGTCCGGCTTTTTCAACGAGGTTGCGATCCGCACAAGATCGTTGCCTCGCATCGCGAAAATAGTGGCAACGCTGTTATTGCTCCCCGTGAAACTGTCGACAATTTTCGTTTCCAGGTTGAGCGTGGTTTGCCCGCAGCGCAAAGCAGGTACGCGAATCTTGCCGACGGTGACTGGAGTGTCAGGGACAAGTGAGAATGCCCCGCGGAAATTCCCCGCAAAATCCTTTGCCAGTTTTTCGGTTCTGACTGCCAGCTCGGGGTCGGGGTCGGCTTTGAGCGGTGCCGCCCAAAGGATATTGACACTCAGATCCCCCCGGCCCAGGGAGGAAACCGCTGTGAGCAGTTCCCCCAGTTGGCGGATGCGGTAGTGCAATAGCCTGTCAAAAACAAAGGTGGCCAGCAGCGCCACTGCGATGCATGTTACCGCCCATGCCACATAGGACAGGGTCTCGAACAGACTGCCGACACTGGCCAGTGCGAGTTCGGATAGCAGTAACAAGCAAAGAAAGGAAAGCCGTAATTGCCAGTTAATGGATAGATTTGTGCTGTGTTTGAACAAAGTTTGGCCCTCAATTCGAATCAATTCTTCATACAAATGCCGCAACGGCCTGTCCGGAACGCTGCACGGTCCTAACTGTATCGGCACGGAACCGAATTCATTGATGGGAAGAGAACGAAAATCCTCCCCTAATTGCCT
>JAJXUF010000179.1 GCA_021783175.1 Pseudomonadota bacterium | reverse complement strand
TCAACGGTCTACCCAGACCACCCCCGCGCCAGTGCTAGCTTTGCGTACCGTCACTTATTGCACTGAAAACGAGGAGACCCCCACTACAAAGCATTCATGCAGTTGCCACTACAAAACTTCCGCAAAAATGTGCATAAGTCGTTGACTCACATGGAAGCGGCTTCACCAAAAATGCGAAATCGGCATTTTGGTGTCGAACTCGGGTTGCCAGGCGCTGCGACCATCCTTCTGTGTTGCATTCCGCGTCCCGCTGTCATGCCTATGTCATACCGACGATCTACCATCCTTTCATGATCGATCTGTAGATCAAAGTTACTTATTGATTACATGATCGAATCAGCATGCCGGAAGGAGCCGCAGTTTGCCCTCCCGATTATTCGTTGGAAGACCTTGGAGCATCACCATGTTTGCAGAGCAGCAACGCGAATATCTCGACAAGGGATATACGAAGATTGAAAGCTTTTTCTCCGCGGAGGAAGTAGCGAAGATTCTTGAAGACGTCAAGCAAATTGAATTGGGAGCTATTGGCGTAGCTTCGGACAATGAGACTTACCAGTTCGAAAAGAAGAATGGCGAGACGACGAAGCTACTGCGTCGCGTCGAGAATCCTCACCTTTATTTCGATGCAATAGATTCTTTGGTCAGGTCGGAAAAAATCGTCGATTTGCTTCGGCATTTCCTGGGCGAAAACATCCGTTTGCACAATAGCAAAATCAACTTCAAGCCGCCATCAGGCGCGCCAGTCCAGTGGCATCAGGACTGGGCATTCTATCCCCACACAAACGATGATTTTCTTACTCTCGGAATTTTCCTCGACGAGACAAGTGAGAAAAATGGCGCGATGGCATGCTTGCCAGGCTCCCACAAAGGAAAAGTGTACGACCACCGGAACGTCGAGACGGGCGAGTTTTGCCACGCGATCTCTCGCTCCAACTGGGACGAAGCGCTCGACCCGACAGAAGGGGAGTTACTGACGGGACCCGTAGGAACTGTCACGTTGCATCACGTCCGGACCCTTCATGGTTCAGGCCCAAACCACTCAACGATCAGGCGGCGTTTTCTGCTCATCGGCTATGCCGCGGCTGATGCCTGGCCACTTCTGGGCTGTGGCAACTATGGGGATTATGAAAGCCTCATGGTCTCTGGCCGATCCACCGTATTCCCGCGCATGGTGGAACTCCCTTTGACTGTCCCGTATCCGTTGTCGATGTACGGTGATCGCATCTTTGAAAGTCAACGAGCTTTGACTCAAAAGTACTACTGAAGTCTTTAACTCACTGAGGTCATAATGCAAGTTTTTACTCTGTTTTCGAAATTCAAGAAGGCGTTAACGCGCGCCATTCTTGCCTTTATCGCCACAATCATAGTGTGCACACCCGCGCAGGCAGCTGAGGTTGTCAATGGTAAACTTCACCTGCGTTTTGCAATTGCGCCGCTGCGTCCAACGCCTAGCCAGACCATCAAAGAGTTTGAGCCGATATTCAAGTATCTCGCCGACCAGCTCGGCGCGACCTATGAAATCGTCTCCCCGGAAAGCTGGGCGGCAATATCTGTGGCAATGACAAATGGCCATGTCGATGTGGGCTGGCTCGGACCCTGGGGCTATGTCTTGGCGAATAAAAAGGCCGGCACCGAAGTGCTTGCAATGGTCAAGTACCGCGGGAAGCCGTTCTACAAAGCCCTCATTGTCGGTCGCGCCGATCTGCCGATCAAAAAATGGCCCGAGGACGCGAAGGGTTTGAAGCTGTCACTCGGTGATCAGGGCAACACTTCTGGCTGGCTCATCCCGATGGCGTACTTCAAGAGCATCGGCATCGACCCTGCGAGCTATTTTGAATATCGTGAAGGTGCCACGTTTGGCCAGAACGAATCACAGATTCAGCACGGACTGATCGACCTCGGATCCGATGCGGATCGGCTCCGGAACGGGATGATCGAAGCGGGTCAAATCGATCCTTCGAAGTCCAAGATCGTGTGGGAATCCAGCAAGCTGCCGAACGACGCGATATGCGTGCCGAAGGATTTTGATCCTGCTCTGAAAGCGCGCATCACGGAAATACTGACGTCCTTGTCCGAAGAGAAAGCACAGTCGCTGATGGGCTCGGGCTATAACGGCTTCGTGAAGGCAAAGCACAGCGATTACAAGGTAATCGAAGACGCCGGCCGCATCGTGGGAAAACTATAAAGCACGAGGGGTCCGTTCTTGGATGAGGGCAGCGGACGACAAGGTGGACTGACGCACGCCAGCTCCTTGTCTCCGCTGCACGAACATACGGGCGCGCATCGCGATACCACAGAGGATGAACCAATGAATCAGCGAATCGAAGAAGTCATGCTGGCTAATGTCAAGAGGGACGTAGCCAGGAGAAAGCGGCATTTTGCAACGTCGGTCGTAGTACTCAGTTTGCTGGCAGTGGCCTGGTACGTGTGTCAGATAGAATTCCAGAAGCTAGGCGCCGGTTTACCGAGACTATGGTCATTCGTCGTGCAGATGTTTCCACCCGACCTGAGCGACCTGGACGTCATTCTAAAAGGGGCTGGCGAGACGCTCGCCATGGCGACGATTGGCACGATATTCGCCACAATCATGGCATTTCCGCTGGCACTCATGGCTGCGCGTAATACCTGTCCGAACAAGTGGACCTATCGGGTATCCCGCGCCATCCTGAACGCCAGCCGCGGCACGGAGACATTTGTCTATGCACTTGTATTTGTAGCAGCAGTGGGCTTCGGTCCGTTCTCCGGCGTACTGGCCATTACTTTCCACATGGTAGGGGCAATCGGCAAAATGTTTGCTGAAGCCATCGAGCCCGTTGACCAAGGGCCATTGGATGCGCTCGCCTTGACCGGTGCCAGCAGGGCAAAGATTATCCGCTACGGTCTGATCCCGGATGTTATGCCGCACCTGATCGCGAGCGTTCTATACATTTGGGAATTCAGTGTCAGAACGTCCACAGTACTGGGCATCGTAGGCGCAGGTGGAATTGGGCAGACCCTGAAAGATACTGTGGACTTGTTGGAATTCAACAAGATGATTACGGTACTGGCGGTTATATTGCTGATGGTGTCGGCAATCGATTTCATCAGTGACCGGCTCAGGTACTTGATATTGGACACAAAACGCGAGGGATTCGAAACTCTCCCTGCGAATAACTGATTGCTTCACGTATTACTGGAAGGGCGGTTCGCAATGAAAGATGTAGCGTTGCAGTTAAAGAATGTCGGTAAGTCATACGGCAATAAAGTTGTCCTGGAATCGATTGACTTCGAAGTACGTCACGGCTCAATGGTTGCCTTGCTCGGCACAAGCGGGGCAGGGAAGTCGACGCTTTTCCGATGTCTCACTGGCCTTGAGCCGATTGACTCCGGTTCTATCGTGGCGCTCGGAGAATCCATACATGAACTGTCTCCGGCGCGTCTGCGGGCAGTACGTGGCCAGATCGGGTTCGTGTTCCAACAACTGCACCTGGTGAAAAGGTTCTCAGCACTCGAGAATGTATTGGGTGCGCGTCTGGCAGAGATGCCCATTTGGCGCGTCACATTGAAAAGCTTCAGCCGGGCTGACAAAGTGCTCGCGTTCGAATGTCTGGACCGGGTCGGCATGCTCGATTATGCAAACACGCCTACGCAACTGCTGTCAGGCGGTCAGCAACAGCGTATTGCGATAGCGCGAGCCTTGGCGCAGAAGCCCAAGATTATTATTGCGGACGAACCCGTCTCCAGCCTCGATCCGCTGACGGCGCGCTCGGTTCTGCAAACGCTGAAAGCCGCGGCTACAGATCTTAATGTCGCGGTCCTGTGCAGCCTGCACCAGGTAGACCTGGCACTTGAAGTGTCTGATCGAGTCGTGGGATTGCGGGATGGGCGAATCAGTTTGAATATGGCTAACCAACCGAATGATCAAGGCATGATGCAAAAGATACGATCCATTTATCAGCAGCGTGCCGTACACAGCGACAGAGACGAGCCGTTGCAGCGGCATGTCGCGTAGTTCGTTCCTCAGAGGTCCCATGAAACCAAGAATCGTAACAACGCATCGAATCCACCCTGACACGCTGGCCCTCCTTGAGACCGCCGCTGAAGTAATTTCCAATCAGTCCGATTCAACCATGTCGCGGGAAGAGGTACTGTTGCGCACCAATGATGCGGACGGGATGATGGTGTTTATGCCGGATAGCATAGATGCGGATTTTCTATCCGCGTGCCCCAATCTGAAGGTCATCGGCGCCGCGCTTAAAGGATATGACAACTTTGATGTCGAGGCATGTACCCGCCATGGGATTTGGTTTACGATTGTTCCTGATTTGCTTACGAGTCCCACAGCTGAACTAACGATTGGCCTGTTGCTGAGCATCACACGGAATATGCTGCAAGGTGATAATTACATTCGATCACGCCAGTTCAATGGTTGGACCCCGCGGTTTTATGGCACAGGTTTGACGGGTAAAACCGCCGGCATCATTGGGACGGGAGCGGTCGGGCGGGCGGTCGCAAAGCGGCTGGCCGCCTTCGATATGCAAATTCAGTACACGGATCCGCAGCCTTTGCCGCAAGAGTCGGAAAGGGCATGGAATGCGAGCAGAACATCGCTGGACCAGCTATTGGCGACAAGCGATTTCATCATTCCCATGCTGCCGATGTCGTCAGATACCCACCACACCATAAATGCTCGGGCATTAGACCGCATGAAGCCCGGTGCGTACCTCGTCAATGCCTGTCGCGGCTCCATCGTAGATGAGCGGGCCGTGGTGCATGCGCTTCGGACGGGGCATCTGGGCGGTTACGCCGCAGACGTCTTCGAGATGGAGGAATGGGCGCGTCCCGACAGGCCGCATTCTATTCCTGACGAATTGCTTGATCCTGCTTTACCCACATTCTTTACGCCTCACCTGGGTTCGGCGGTCAAATCGGTACGGATGGAAATCGAGCGTGAAGCCGCCCTCAGTATCCTCGAAGCGTTGCAAGGGCGCATTCCACGCGGAGCGGTCAACCATGTTGGAGCGGGGAGATGAACCGCCCCGGGTTTCGTGGAGGCCATTTGGTTTAAGTACAGGCCGTTGACTCGGCCTGTTCGGCGAGTTGCCGATAGTAGTTTGCCTCAGCTTCGGCGGGCGGGATATAGCCGATGGGTCCGAGTAGCCGGATGTGGTTGAACCACGCCACCCATTCCAGCGTCGCCAGTTCGACCGCTTCCCGCGTCTTCCATGAGCCGCGCCGATGGATCAGCTCCGCCTTGTACAGCCCGTTGATCGTCTCGGCCAGCGCGTTGTCGTAGCTGTCGCCCTTGCTCCCGACCGACGGCTCGACCCCCGCCTCGGCCAGACGTTCGCTGTAGCGGATGCTGACATACTGCGAGCCCCGGTCGGAGTGATGGACGAGACTGCCGTCGCGTTCGGGCTGACGGGCGTAGAGCGCCTGCTCCAGCGCGTCCAGCACGAAGTCCGTCGTCATCGTTCGGCTGACCCGCCAGCCGACGATGCGCCGGGCAAAGACATCGATGACGAAGGCGACGTACAGCCAGCCCTGCCAGGTCGAGACGTAGGTGAAATCCGAGACCCACAGCTGGTTCGGACGATCCGCCTTGAACTGGCGATTCACCCGATCCAGCGGACACGGCTGTTTGGGGTCCGGCACCGTCGTGCGCACGACACGGCCGCGCACCGCGCCGCGAAATCCCAAGCGGCTCATCAGGCGCTCGACGGTGCAGCGCGCGACGTCGGCGCCTTCGCGTTTCATCTGCCGCCAGACCTTGTCCGCGCCGTAGACCTCAAGATTGGCCTGCCAGACGCGTTCGATCTCGGGTATCAGGGCGTCGTCGCGTTGCGCCCGCGCGCAGCGCCTGGATGGATCGCGTACCCGCGCCGCATGGCGCCGGTAACCCGACGGGGCGACCTGCAAGACCTTGCAGATCGGCTCGACCCCGTAGGCGTCGCGATGCCGGTCGATGAAATCGTTCAGGACTTGAGTCGGCGGTCGAGCTCCGCCTGGGCGAAAAACGCGCTTGCCAGCTTCAGGATCTCGTTGGCTCGGCGCAGCTCCTTGTTCTCGCGCTCCAGGGCCTTGAGGCGC
>JAJXUF010000178.1 GCA_021783175.1 Pseudomonadota bacterium | reverse complement strand
TAAGTCGTTTGCGGTAACCACCACGTCGTCCAGATTGGAAAAGAAGTTGCTGACCATGGTCTTTACGGGCCCGGGCATGACTTTGTTATAACCCTGGGCAACCGGTTTGACCACGGCCCGGTCCAGCGTGTCGTTGAATTTATAGACGCCGCGATTGAAGGATTCGAAGGGGTCTTTTTGCTGCGCGTATGAACTCAGATTGATCGAGCTGCAACCTGCCAACAGTAGACTTGCAAGCAGCATGGATATTCGCATCAAAAACATGAACGTGTGGGATAGCCAAAAGAATAGTTTTGATTATAGGGGGAAACCAGTGCCTGGTGCATCCGTCTTGTTGCAATCGGCGCAAAGCGTTTAGTATGCGTGACTATGGATACATTATCTCCTACGAACAGCCGCCAGACTTCGTTGCGCATCGGCGCAGTCTTCCTGATGCTGGCATTCCTTGAGTTGACCTGGTTGCATTCATTATCCCCGCTGGAAAATCGCCTTTCCGACTGGTTTGTACGTCAACAGGCGCTGGATCTGGCGCCGGATAAAGACATCATCATCGTCGATATCGACGATGCCAGCCTTGCCCGGATGCAGGATACGGCCGGAAGCTGGCCATGGCCGCGCTCGGTGCATGGCGAACTGGTGCAAGGGATCGCCAGACAACAGCCCAAGGCCATCGTGTTCGACATTCTGTTCAGCGAACGCGACGAATTCAGGCCGGATAGCGACCGCGAGTTCAATCGCTCCCTGCAGGGGTTGAGCAACGTGTATTTCCCGATGGTGAGGCGCGATGCGGAACTGGACAAACAGGGTGCTCCCGTTGCGCAAGTGGCGGCCATGCTCGGCTTGCAGCGCACAGAACATGCGGACGACGGGGCTCGCATTGCCGTGTTGCCGCCCCTGGTCGTGGATCCGGCGCACTGGCGCGCGGGCACCATCAATTTTGTGGAAGATTCCGATGGCGTGGGGCGGCGCTACCAGCTTTATACGGATGCGTACGGTTGGCTCATTCCGTCATTGCCGGCGAGAGTGGCGCAGGACCTGGGCTATGCGGTGCCAAAACAGGCGGATATGGTGCTGGCCTGGCGCGGGGAACCGGGCGCGTTCAAGCATATTTCCTATGTGGATCTGTACGAGGATTTCAATCGTGAGCATACGCAGCGCCCCGCCGACGAATTGAAAGGCAAGATCGTCATCATCGGTACGGCGGCAACCGGCCTGCACGATGAGCGTGTGACGCCGATGGCCAGTCTCTATCCGGGCATGGAGATATTGGCGACCGCCATCGACGACCTGAAGAACCAGCGCATGATGCACCGCACGCACGGCGACTTCGCCCTGTATTTGGCGTTCCTGTTGCTGGCCTTGCTGAACATCGCCTTCCTGCGCGGCATGAATGCGATCAAGGTGGGCATCGCCCTGCTCGCGACCAGCCTGCTGGCGCTGCTCGTCAGTTACCTTGCGGTAGCCCGGTTGCACTTGCTGCCGGTGCTGTCGCCCCTGATGCTGGCGTGGGCGTGCTACTTTGTCTTTGCCCTGCGCGAATACCTGCTGGAACGCCAATCGCGGGAGCAGGCGGTGCGGATGTTCAGCCGCTTCGTCAATCCGCACGTGGTCAAAGAACTGGTTGCACATGGCGGCCTGAGCCGCGCCGGCGAGAGCCGCCAGATCACTATCCTGTTCTCCGACATACGCGGCTTCACCACATTGTCGGAAAAACGCACGCCGCAACAGGTGGTCGATCTGCTCAACCGTTATTTCACGCTGCAGGTCGAGGTGGTGTTCCGTCACGGCGGTTCGCTGGACAAATTCATCGGCGATGCCATCATGGCCTTCTGGGGCGCTCCGCTGGATGATCCGGACCATGCACGCCATGCGGTGGAAGCGGCGATCGAGATGGGCCGGGTGTTGCAGCGATTCAAGAAGGAATTGGGCGAGGAGGATGCAAACTTCGATGTGGGCATCGGCATTCATACCGGCCCGGCCGTGGTCGGGCTGATCGGTTCCGAACAGCGTCGCGAATATACGGCGATCGGCGACACGGTGAACCTCGGCAGCCGTATCGAGGGGCTGACCAAGGGGGTGTCGCGCATCCTGGTCTCGCGCGAGACGATGGAAGCCTGTGGCGACGCGTTCGAATTCAGGTCATTCGGGTCGTTCAAGGTCAAGGGGCGCGAGCAGGAAGTGGAACTGTTTGCGCCGGTCGAAAAGGAAGGAGCTTGATGATGAGGAACGTCTTTGCATTATGTTTGCTGCTGGGCTTTGTGCCGGCAGCGTGGGCCGGGGGATATGCCTACACGATACGCGCGAGCGAACTGAAAGCGAAACCCTACACCGACGCGCAGACGCTGACATCGCTGCCTCCCCGCAGCAAGGTCGAAGTGCTGGGGCGGCAGGCGGGCTGGACCCACGTCAAATCGGTCTCTTTCAGCGGCTGGGTGAGGATGCTGAACCTGCAGTTGGAAGCGAATGACCAGAACAAGCGGGGAGACAATGGCCTGAGCGCCCTGTTCAATGTCGCTTCCACCGGCAGGAGCAGCAGCACGGTGACCACGGGGATACGCGGACTGTCGGAGGAGCAATTAAAAAATACAAAGCCCAACCCGCAGGAATTGCAGGCCGCAAAACGCTATGCCGTGAACCGCCAGGAAGCGCAGCGTTTCGCCGCTGCAGGCAAGCTGCATGCGCAGAGCATGGATTATCTGAGTGGAGGCCAATGATGAAAACGAACCGAACGATGGTCTTGTTGTGCCTGCTGTCTTCGGCGCTACCCGCTGCGGCATTCGATCTGGGCAGCATCGACTGGCAAAAGGCGGTGGATGCCGTGCAGAAAGTTCAAAAAGCCAATACCGACATCAGCGAGCCGCAAGAGATTGCACTGGGCGAGGGGATTGCCAGCAATTTGCTGGGCGCGGCCCCTCTGCTGGACAATCCGGCAGCACAGCAATATGTGAACCGCGTCGGACGCTGGCTTGCCTTGCAAACGGAGCGCCCCGATCTGCCCTGGCAATTTGGCGTGCTGGACGACAACGATGTGAACGCCTTCGCCGCCCCCGGCGGCTATGTGTTCATCACCAAGGGACTGCTGGCGCAAATGAACAGTGAGGCGGAACTTGCTGGCGTGCTGGCGCACGAAATATCGCATGTGTTGCGCAAACATCATCTACAGGCGATCAAAAAGGGGGCGCGAACCGAGTTGCTGTCCGATCTGGCGAACGAAGCGTTGAAGGGCAAAGGCGCCGATCCCGCTCTGAACAAGCTGGTCAGCGCGGGAACGGAGGTATATGCGCGCGGTTTGGACAAGAGCGACGAGTTCGAGGCCGATCGCATGGGGGTGGTGATCGCCGCGCGAGGCGGCTACGATCCCTACGGATTGCCCGCGGTGCTACAGACTCTGCAATCGATCAACCCCAGCGATTCCAGCGTGGCGTTGATGTTCAAGACACATCCCGCGCTTGCAGATCGCCTGAGTCTGCTGGACAAGGAGATGACGGGCCAATTCGGCAAGTTTGACAATCAACCCGACCTCGCCCCGCGTTTTTTCCAGGCATTGGGTGCGGGGAAGAAATAGAGCATGTAGTGCAGGCAGTTGCCGGCCCCGGGTTTGGTTGGCCGGAGGCAGCGCGAGACCGGTTGAATCCGCCGCATCACAGATCCGACAAGGGCTTGTCGGCAAGCTTGTCATCCTTGATGCTCAATTGTCCGATGACTTCGACCAGCGACCTGTCCAAGGCAAGCAAAGCCGATTCGGATAGCCCCTGCAGCGCTTCCGGCAGTATTCCTTCCGCGGGCCCCGGCGCCTTTTTCAGTATCTTTGAGGCAGCTTCAGTCAGGCGCAAACCAACTCGCCTCTGGTCTTCCTTGCTTCGCTCCTTGATCACCAGGCCGTGCGCGACAAGCTTCTCGACAAGCTGACTGCAGGTCGATTGGTGTATGGAAAGGCGCTCGGCCAGTTCGGAGACGCCGATCTCGGAAGTCTTTGCCACTTCCTGCAGTATCCACAATTGCGAGCCGGTGACCCCGCAGCTTTCTTCTACTTCCCGAAAATGCTGGCGCACAGAGCCAAAGATGATGCGAAATTTCTTAAGCACCTGAACCGAAAGCTGACTTTTATTGCGCTTGGCCAATTCAGTGCCTCTTTCCGGGGATGATGCAGTCCGGTTTGGGATCATTCAATCCTGAGAATATGAAAATATTTACATCATATGTATTCATGTCAACTTAATTCACTCCGACGCGTTTAATGCAGTGCTTTGATTGGTTTTGATTTGTTAAATCTTTGGTAAGGAAATATATCATGAAAAAAATCGCATTCGTTCTGGCTTCATTACTGGTAGCCGCATGCTCCTCCACCCACAAGGCCGATACGGCGGCCGCGCCGCAAGCTGCACCGCAAACGACCGCCAGCCCTGCGACGGCTTCGGCAACACCAGCCGAACTGGCTGCGAGCAAGCTTGCGTCGGAACTGCAGGGCCTTCAAAAGGAAAGCGTCTATTTTGACTTCGACAAGTATGCCGTAAAACCGGAATTTCAGGATGCGATTCAGAAGCAGGCCAGTTTCATCAAGGATCACAAGAATGACGTGGTCACGCTGGAAGGCAACGCAGACGAGCGCGGGAGCGAGAAATACAATCTGGCTTTGGGAAACAGGCGCGCAAAAGCGGTCCTGGAAAGCCTGGAACGCCTGGGTGTGTCAGCATCCCAGATCAGGACTGTGAGCTTCGGGAAAGATCATCCGCGTCTCGCGTGCCACGAAGAGAAATGCTGGAAAGAGAATCGCCGGGTCGATTTCGCGCACAAGCTTAACTAGCAATAGTGGCTGCATCGTCGGCCGAAGATAAAGGATGCCCGGCTTTGGCCGGGCCGAATGCGGACTCACGGTTCGGCCGGATTTCCCTCATGCAGCGTTGCCGGATTCATTCTTTTATAAAAGTGCGGCAATTCGCGACGGTGGCCAGGTGATGGACGAAGGGAAACGCAAAGTGCTTGTGTTGACCGGCTTTTACATCGTTTTCCTGTGCGGGTCGTGGCTCTGGTTTCATCCGTACTTTGTAAGCCAGCGAGTTTATGGACAGATAGCCATCGGTGCGAGCGCCCAAGAGGTCGAAAATGCATTCCAGGTGCGGACGTTCGACTTTCCAGGTTCGGCTTATTGTGGAGCGGACGGTCCACCTATCGTCACCCGGATCGCAATAGACGAAAGCGCAAGGATTCCGATTCTGCCGGTCCCGATGGTCATGGTCACGACGACCGTTTTTTGCTTCGATCGCAACGATAAGTTGGCCGGCATGAAATCCGAGCGGTGGTTCGATGAGCTATAAGATTGCCAATTGCGTAAGCACTCCGGTCGATGAAGTCGGATTGGTATGGATTCCTGATTTCCAGAGACTCTTGATCGGCGAAGCTGCGCAGCGTTTCGGTCAAGTGGATAAAATATCGATTCATCCCGAATGGTGGCACTTAAAATGATAGAAACCCTCACAATAATTACGCTTTGCGTCCTGTTCCTGATCTTCTTCCGTCCGGGGAAAACACCCCCTCTTGAGAATCAGTTGGTGATTGAACGGCCGGGTCAGTACAAGATCACGCTTGCGCCCAAATTGAATGTGGCGCAACCCTTCATTGAGGCGATCATCGATCGGCTGGCGAAATCGAACGTTTCGACACAGCATGTCAGTGCAAGGCAATTCTTTGCGGTCAGCGACAGGCAAGTTGCGACGGCCCACGGCGATGTCTACCTGCTGGCGATCATTGTTCGTGACGGAATGATCTATTTTGTCGGGGTGCAGCCTGCGTCAGGCGATCCTGCAACCCACCTTGAAACCATCAAAACCAATGCACAGGATCTGCTCAAGGACTTCCCGGTGAGCGACGAGCGCAGCAAGGTACTTGAAGACAGCCTGTTTGTCGCAATTCGGGAAGTATCGGGGGAGAGAGGGATAGTCGTCGATCAATTGCAGGATCGGGCCGACATGTGAGTTCCGGCGGCGGATATAGTGCCCTTAGCGTTTGTCAATCAGATTCCGGGCAAGCGTGTGAAAAAGCGGCGCAGGGCACACCAGCTGCGAGCTGAGCTTTGCAATGAACGCTGCCGCCATCAA
>JAJXUF010000177.1 GCA_021783175.1 Pseudomonadota bacterium | reverse complement strand
TGCGCTGCTTTCGCGGCGGCCGGTTGAGTCACGCCCGCTTCCGCATGTGCCTGCGGGGTTTGCAGTTGCTCAATGGCGTTGCCGATGCGGTCCAGATAGCTATCCAGGTCACTCCACAGGTCTGCGTCAAACGCGCCTTCGGCCATCGTTCTTTCTACGCGGTCTTCCACCCGGTGTGTCAGCTCGCCCAGACGCATCGCGCCCGCCATGCGGGCGCTGCCTTTAAGCGTATGCAAGCTGCGCTGCAGGTTACGGCCCAATTGCGCATCGCTCGGACGCTCGCGCCAGGCGCGCAGTGTGCTGCCGATCTGCGGATACAATTCGTGGGCTTCTTCCAGGAAGATGGGCAGCAATTGCTCGTCCACCTCGTCGTGTACGCCACGTTCAGCATGAGCAGGCCGCTGCTCGGACGGTTGCTCGATATCCGCCGTAACAGCGGTCCTTTCATTTTCCGTCCCCGGAACGAGCGCGACGTCCGGTTCGATCTCCGGCTCCAGTTCGATGGTCGGCCGGGCTTCAATCATGCGTTCGGGCGCTGCTCCGGATTCGGTCGTTCCGGCCGCCTGCGGTTCCTCGGCTGTCCCGGATGGCGCTTCTTCCCTGTGCGCAAAGTCCGGCAAGGTTGCGGTCGATGTTTCAGGTTCCGGGATATCTCCAGCGGCGGCAGAAGCGAGCTGAATTTCCTGCGCCGCAGGGGCCGCCTGCTCCTGTGCGGTCGTTTCGCTTTCGGATATTTCCCTGTTTGCCTGTAATTGGGCGATCAGTTCCGGTGCAGGTGTGGGTTCCTGACGGTGTTCCCGCACCATGACACACATTTCGTCGAGCTTCTGCACCACCTGGTCGATGAGCGTGAGCTGTTGCTCGATCACGACGTTCGGCTTGTCGATGCGTTCTTCGAGCCACTGTTCCAGCGCGTATGCAAGTTCGGCAACCTGCGCAAAGCCCATTGTGCGATTCACGCCAGCCAGCGTATGTGCGGCACGCATGAACTCGTACGTGACAATATGCGATGCGGTCTCATGCAATAACCCGAGCTGTTCATACAGCGCATGCACGTGAGCGGCCGTTTCTTCGGTTGCGATGTTGAACAAAGCCAGGGACAGGCTGATCGAGCCGACTTCGACGGGACCTTCCTCCCCGCTTTCAAGCGCCGGAATTCCGGCAGCTTCGTTTTGCACTTCGACCGCTGGCTGTCCAACTCTGGACTGGGGCACGGGTTTGCCGTTTTCAATGCAATCGGCCACATTGAGCAAATACGAAGTATCGATGACGGCACTCGTGCTGCCGCTGCTTAACATGTCCACCCAGTGCTGGAACAGAACCTCGGCATCGCCGATCATATCGAGCAACGCGGGTGTCGCCGGCTTGTTCTCCTGCAACCATTTGTTCATCGCGCGTTCCACTGCCCATGCGACTTCGCCCAGTTCGGCGAGGCCGACCATGCGGCCGCTGCCCTTAAGCGTGTGGAATCCGCGCCGCATGATCACCAGCGGTTCACGGCTGTCCAGATGCAAACGGCTGATTTCGAGGTTGCTGCGCAAGGTCTCCATGACTTCGCGCGCCTCTTCGAGGAAAACCTCCAGCAATTCTTCGTCTTCGCCGCCTGTCCGGATCGAAACACCGGCCGGCACGGCTTCCTCCGGCTTCGCCGCCGTTTCCTGCTGTCCTGCCTCGGCGCGCATTTCCGCAATATCGTGCAATATGCCGTTCAGCGCCGAAGGATCCGGCTTATGTCCAAGCACGAGGCCATGCACATACTCTTCCAGGGCGCTCACCGAAGTAGCCACGTTACGCATTTCGGAGGCCGATGGTGTTCCGCCCTGTGCGTAGCCCTCGGTCACCTGACGCAACAGGCCCGTCAACTGCTCCGCAGTGTCCAGCGACAGAATGTGCAACCCTCCCTGTACCTGGCCCAGCATCCGGCCGATAGGTGACAATTCGGTTCGTTTTGCGGCATTATTGAAAAAGGCGTTCAGATTCTGCTCGATGGTCTGCAGATTCCCCTGCATTTCTACAGCCAAAGGCACCATGACTTCCTGCTGTTCCATCTGGCAGTAAAGCGAGATCAGGCTGGACAACTTGCCCGTGTCCTCCGGCATGCGCATCATGCCCGCCTGCAGGCGCGAACTCAGGATGCGCGCCTGTTCCTGAAAGCCGCTGCCCAGATGCTGGTAATGTTCGATCCCCGTGCCCAGCAATAGCAGAGCCATTGCCATGTCCATGGATATGCGCTGTGCCCGCTCGGGTACGTCGGCCTGCAGCGCCGTGGCGTGGATCTGCTTGCTGAGAAACTGCAGGGTATTGCGGTCAAGCTGCTCGGATAAGCCGTGCACCCTTTCCATGTCCGAGGCAAACTTCTGGCATGCGCCCCCGGCCTCCGCAATGCATGCTTCCCACGAAGCCTCGGCCGCGTTGAGTTCCGCGCGCATGTTATCGAGCAAGGCAGCCGTTTCGCTCGGCGGCATGGGCTGGTCTTCAGGCAGGTAGACATCCAGCGCATAAGTTTTCTTGAGCTGTTCGACGGTATCGCTCACGGAATGGCTGCGCGCAATGAGATACAGCGCTTCGCTGATGGAAACCTCTTCGTCGAAAGCGCTGCCGTCAATCAGCGATTTCATTTTGATGTCGATACGGCTAAGCGATTTCTTGACGTTCAATTCCGGTGGGATGCCTTCATGGAGAAGGCAATCCAGCAGGCCCAGCGCTACCCACCAATAGGCCCGCTGTCGGCCCTGCGGCACACAAACAATGACTCTGCGTACAGACTCCATCATCGCGTGCAGGGCTTCCGCCGGACTGTCAAAACGCAGCCATTTCAGCAGTGCCTGTTGATACTGCATGCGGGCAGACTTGATGTGCGCCACCGCATCGTTCACCTGGGGTTGTCGCAACAAGGCTTCCGGAAGTTCTACCTGCAGGGAAGGGAAAAACAGATCGACCTCAAAGGCCATTTCCTGCCCGCGCGCCTGAAGCAGCTCCTGATACTCGTGAAACAGGCGCAAGGTGGCGTTGCTGGCGCCATCCGCGAGGGCATCCAGATAATGAGTCAATCCAAACAGTGCGCGGCGGATGGCCTCGCGCCGCAAGGCACTGACATCCCCGGCCTGTACGAGCTCCTGCAGAAGCTTTTCCAGCTCTGCGCAGAATACCGACAGCCCCGTCAGCGTCAACATGCGCAACACGCCGCTGATGCGGTGCAGCTCTTCCCGCGCGTCCTTCAATGCCGACCAGTTGGTTCCCGCAGACGAAAAATAAGTCTCCAAGTCCCGGCTGACGTTCGCCAGCGAGCTGTCCAGCCCGGGCTTGACTGACAATAGCGGCAAGGGATTGAATTGCTCCTGCACGTTGGACCTTTAAAGCTTGAAACCGGATACGGAGCCGTTCAATTCTGTCGCCATGCTTTCTATCTGTGCAACCGATGCATTCGTGCGCTGCGTACTGTGCGATGTCTGTTCGGTGATCTTCAGAATGTCGTTCATGAAGCCTGCCACTTCGCGCGCCATGTCGGTCTGTACCTGCGTCGAGACCGAGATACTGTTCACCAAGTCGGCAAGGTCATGGGTGGATTTCTCGATCTCTCGCAGCGCCTGACCGGCGGTGTTGGACAACTGTGCTCCCTCGACCACACCCTGTGTGCTTTTTTCCATCGCCGCGACGGCATCCTGTGTGTCACTCTGAATGGTTTTCACCAGCATACCGATCTGCTTGGTCGCCTCGGCGGAACGTTCCGCGAGGCGCTGCACTTCTTCCGCCACCACCGCAAAGCCTCGTCCGGCCTCGCCTGCAGACGCCGCCTGGATCGCCGCGTTCAGCGCGAGCACGTTGGTCTGTTCGGTGATGTCCGAGATCAGGTCCACAATCTCGCCGATCTCCTGCGAGCTCTCGCCCAGCCGCTTGATGCGCTTCGACGTATCCTGGATCTGCTCGCGGATGCTGTCCATGCTGGATACCGAGTTCTGCACCGCACGGGCGCCCTGTTCGGTCACTTCCAGCGTCCGGCGCGCCACGTCGGATGACTGAGCCGCGCTCTTGTCGACCTCCTGAATGGATTTTGTCATGAGCTCGACCGCCCCGCCCGCATCGCGAATCTCCGCCGCCTGTTTCAGCGTCGCGTTCAGCAGTTCCTTGGTGACCGCACCGGCTTCGCCAGTGGCTCGTTCCACTTGCTTCGAAGCTGTAGTTACGCGCAAGACCAGTTTTCGCAACTCGTCGGTCGTATAATTGACGGAGTCGGCGATCGCGCCAGTGATGTCTTCCGACACGGTTGCGCGAATTGTCAGGTCGCCGTCGGCCAGGTCTGACAATTCGTTCATCAGTCGCAGAATGGCCTGCTGGTTATTGCGGTTCGTTTGTCCCGCTTCGCGTTCGCGGCGCTTCGATTCGTCCAGGTATATCTTGGATAGCATCAACAGCAACAGCAGAACCATGCCGCCGGAGAAAAACACTGCAAAGCTGGACAGGCGCCCGATCGTTGAGCCTTCGTAACTGTTCACCAGATTTTGCGTCGCAGTCAGCAGTTGGTCGCCCTCTTCCTGGACTCGCCGTCCCGCCAGACGCGAAGTCAATACCTCGCCCGCGTTGGCGGCAATGAAACCCACCACCGACTGGTAGCCTTCAAAGTCATCCTTCAGCAGCATCACGGTTGCATCGTTCTGCGGCAACTCGTTGATCAGCGTCAGCGCTTCGTTCATCTTCGCATCCAGCCCCGGCAGGTCTTCCGTCGAGGCTGATGTCAGCACCATTTGCACGGCGCCGGTGATCTGCTCTACCAGCAGGTTCAGGCGGTCGGCTTTCTGCTTGTAAGCAGGCGCGGCCCTGTCGGCAACCTGATTGGCCAGGTTGATCATGTCGCGCTGTCCTGCAGCACCGCGCTGCAATGTCACCAGCAACGGACGTCCTTTTTCAAGCTCGTCCATCAGCCCGGTCATGCGCTTCCAGTGATTCAGCAGGTCATTCAGCGGGTCACGTGCCGCGCCCTCTGTAGGAGGATATTTGTCGCTGCCCTTGTCCAGGGATTCGAGAATGGCGGAAAACTCGGTGCGGGTATCTCCCAGCTCCTCGAACGCGGCCGAATCGCCCGAAAAGCTGGCCGCCGCATCTTTAGCGAGACGTTGCGACAGCATCAGCAACTTGGATGAACTTGCAACATAGTGCGAGCTGTAGGACGTGTCGCGCGTATCGATATAGGTAAACGCCGCCGCAATGAACAGAAAAAACAGCAACAACGCGCCAAGGACGCGCAGTTGCCTGTCAAATGACTGCTTGCTGAACCACGGTATTTGTATCGTCCTGACATTTTTTGCCCTGAGTTCGCCCTTGCTGGCGAAGCTCGGCGATTTTTTATTCGGCCATGTGAACGGTAACTTAAATGCCATGTTTTCTCCTTCCGAGCGCGATTTACGCCCCGATCTGTAAAAATTCCGGTTGCTGCAGCAGTTTTGCCATTTCCAGTTTGCGCCACACTTGTCCGCCGCTATCCTTCAGGCAAACCTCACCGTCTTCTTCGCTTCGCTCCCACTCTGCAGCGTTGCGTAGCCCCAGTACGCGCGACACCAGCAATCCCGCATTGAAAGAGAACTTCTGGCCCGCCAGCAGAACCCGGCTTTGTCCTTCACGCGGAATCGCCGCCCCGCCTGTGTAGACGGCAAAATCGACGATGCTGTAAAGGTTGCCGCGCACGTTGGCAACACCGCAATACCACGGCTTGGTCAAAGGCACGCGTGTCAGGGGCGGTGCGGGCAGGACTTCATTGATGTCCGACATATCAACCAGCCAGAAATCTCCGCCCACCTGCACGCCGAGCGTAGATACACTGCCGCCGCCTGCCGCCTGCGCCTTCAGCCGCTCCAGCAAATTCTGTTGAAACTCGCGCAGGTTGAAACGCTTGGACATGTCGGCCCGGTACCTAGCCTAAAGCAGCGATCTTGCTGAGCAGTTCTTCCGCGCCGATCGGCTTGGTGATGTAGTCCTTCGCACCCTGGCGCATACCCCATATCTTGTCGGTCTCCTGCCCCTTGGTGGTGCAGATGATGACCGGGATGTGCCTGGTCGCCGGATCTTGCGTGATCGCGCGAGTGGCCTGGAAACCGTTCAATCCCGGCATGACCA
>JAJXUF010000039.1 GCA_021783175.1 Pseudomonadota bacterium | reverse complement strand
CTTGTCGCGGATGCGCTCGCCGGTGACCTCGCGCTCGAACTGTGCGAAGGACAGCAGGATGTTCAACATCAGCCGCCCCATCGACGTGGTGGTGTTGAATTGCTGGGTGACCGACACGAACGACACGCCATAGCGCTCGAACACCTCGACCATCTTGGAGAAGTCCGCGAGGCTGCGCGTCAGGCGGTCGATCTTGTAGATGACGACCACATCGATCTTGCCGGCCTCGATGTCGGCCATCAATCGTCGCAGCGATGGGCGTTCCATGTTGCCGCCCGAGAAGGCGGGATCATCGTAGTCGTCTGCGACCGGAATCCATCCCTCGGCGCGCTGGCTGGCGATGTAGGCATGCCCCGCATCACGTTGTGCGTCGATCGAGTTGTATTCCTGGTCCAGCCCCTCGTCGGTGGACTTGCGCGTGTAGACGGCGCAGCGCACGCGGCGCTTCAGAACTTCGCTCATCGCCGGGCTCCCTTCTTCGCCGCTGTCTTGGGAGTGGCTGGCGCTTTGAGCCCGAAGAACAGAGGCCCGGACCACCGCGTGGCGGTGATCTCGCGGGCGATCATCGACAGACTCGGGTACATCCGGCCCTGGAAGTCGTACTGGCCATCCTGGGTCACGATGACCCGGTGCTCGACACCTTGGTACTCGCGGGTAAGTACAGTGCCTGCTGCTGGCCGGTAGTCACGGTCGCGCTTCTTGACCTTGCCGGTCTCGACCAAAGACGCGATGCGGCGTTTGTTGCGCTCCAGCAGGTTGGTGTCGATCTTACGGAACTCCACCTCCTGCAGGCGGTAGGCAATGCGCCGCTCCAGAAACTGGCGGTTGTGGGTAGGCGTGTCGTCACCGAATAGCCGCTGCCAGAGATGTTTGATTTCCGGCATGGGAAGCTCGGGCAATCGTGCGATTTGCGCAGCCACCGAGAGTGGCGTGGTGAAGGTGCTTGTATTCGTTCTCATCAGGACTCCGTTTTTGTGTTGTTGACGGTGTCTGAATGAACGCTCTGGTTGCCATGAAAGCCAAGTAAAACTTCGCTATCTTCGGCACTATCTGCGGACCGGAGATCGTCGGCCAGTCGAAGACGCGCGATCCCATTTGCCAGCAACGACGCGAGCTCGCGCCGACGCTGTTCCGGGGTCATCCGGTCGGGTGGTATTTGGTTGATTGCATGCATCGGTGTCGGTCCTCTCCGTCAAACTCGCTTGAATAGCGAAATTCTCCGGACGAACGCTCACCGACACCATGAGGGAGTTTCGGGCACGGGCGTACTGGTGCGGGCTGCTACGAAAACCCAGTGCCATCAGAAGGCTCATACAATCAGAAGGCCATACTTGTCGAACTGGACAAACACTGAGTATAATCAAGTTGCCAATCGGATGATTGGCACCTGGGCCGCAAGGAGTTGCGGCTGATTATTTTGCATGGAGTTGCAAATGAGCCAAGTTACCGGAACCATCACATCTATCGCCACCATCGGCGAAATTTTTCAAAAAGCCCCGACGATCAATCGCTTAATCTTGAAGCAGGTTGGTCAATCAGCTTGGGAAATCACTAAGTCTGACGGCGAGCGGCCACATAACCTGCGCGAAGTTGCCGAACGTTCTGCGGGCAAGTTCGCCTACGAACGCAACATCAAGCGGGGCTTCGAGGCACTGAACGGTTACGTTATCAACAGCGACGAGCAGATCAAGGTCGTGTACCGCCTACCGGGCGATTGAGTCAAAACCGCGAGCGAATCAGCCCGGCAAATAATGGGCGAGGACTGTCTTCATGAACTGGTTACCCACAGGCGCGGACGACAGCAGGCTCCTGATCTGCGCCTTGACTTGCTGCGCATCAGCCCCGGCCTTTGACGCCGCATCCATCACGGCCGAGTAGGCGTCGAGCACATCGACGCCGGTGATGTCGTAGCCGTGCCCGAGCGAAATCCAGCGCAGTGAAGCAAGGCCGGCAGCGACAGCGAACTCAGGCTGACTCTCGGCAAAATCCCTGGCTGCGCGCGCCAGTGTGCGCGGGTCGGTCGGGCTGTGGGTGACCAATTCGATGGCAACGTCGAACAGGCCGGCGTCCTTTGCGGCGGCGAACCACTTGCCTTCAGCACCCGGGGTGCTGGCAATCAGATCGCGCAGTATCTGTTCCGGCGGAATGCTCGGATATTTTTTGGCGATGGCGCGAAAGGTGGCGAGATTGGTCGTACCTTGATTGGCTTCCGTCGCGTAGCGCCGGTACGCATCCTCTGCCATGCCCGACGACAACAGGATGGCTTCGCAGGCCTCGGCAATCTGCCAGCCTGGTTCGTTCAAGCCGCGCGACTGCTCGGCATATCGAACCGCCTCCGCTTTCTTCCCCATCGCTGCAAGCGCTTTGACGCCCCACCGGCGGTCGTGCCACCACTTGAATGGCGCGCGCTCCAGCAGCGCGAGCAGTTGATCATGGCGACCGGCGGCGTAGAGCGAAGCCAGGCATGCGCTCGTCCCCTTGAATAATCCGTGGCCGACGGACCGGGGACTCCAGACGTGTTCGACCAACGGCAAGAACTCGTCGACCCACGCGAGCGCCATTTCCGGCGTGACGCACAACTCGCCCCAGTGCTCCCCGAGGGATTCGATGTAGGGGATACCGTCGTCCTGCAAGGCCTGCCACAGGCGCTCGAGCCAACGTTGTCGAACACTCGCTTCGACATCAGCTTTGGCAATGATCGGCACCAAGGTCTCGATGGCCTTGTTGACCGCCGAGCCCAGGGCGCCCGACGAGCTGTCAACCTGCTCCAGCGCCGGTGAAAGCTTCTCCAGCAGGGTCACGGCGCCCTCTGCAGCGAGCAGCGGCTCCTTTCGCGCGACCTGCTTGACTTCCGCGAGGGCTTCCTTGATGCGCTGAATCGGCGTGTCGGATCGCCAGCCGAAGGCGTGACGGCGGAAGCGAGAACTGAATAGCCATTTGTGCGCGCTCATGATCTATCGCACAGGGTATTGGCCGTTTCGGATGAATCGATCAAAGGTATCTTCTTCACCTTCTTTGTCATCATGCTGAGGCCTTTGCCATTCTGCGTCAGGCATCAATAGAAGTGTCAGTGTGTAATCGTACTGACCTGCCGCACGAGTCATTTCGGTAATCTGCATGCTGGACGGCTCGCGGGAAAACCAGGACTGAGCGCGGCCCGTCCGGCTATCGGCTATATCACAAGCGTTGTAGCTGTGCGCCAAAGCATCGCGGGGCAACTCAATGGTGTTCCGCCGGGTTGCAAAGTAGGCTCCGGACTTGAGCGCCGCGACATTCGACTTTGCCCAGAGCATGTGGTCATCGCGGCTGGCTACCAGGACGGCGCGTTTGGGCGCGATTTCTGTCCAGCGCAAGGCGGCGGCGGTCAGCGACACACCATAGCGGTTGGCACAATGACCCAACAGATCGAAACTGATCGGTTGTCCGTCCACCTGCCGCCGGAAATCATCCAACGGCATCAATAGGGTCGATGCGAAAAGATCTGCTTCAGCCTCGATGTCCCGTTCGTTGTTGTCACCTGTCTCGATGTCACCGCCGCCGCACTCGAAAAGATCCTGCTGATGACGATGAAGAATGTAGTGACCGAACTCATGCGCGATCGTGAAGCGCTTACGGCCCTCTGATGGGGTGGCGCTGTTGTAGAGAATCAGCCACTTCGACCGCGCCTTGTTCGCTTTCAGGAGTCCATCAAAATCGTCCAAATCTTCGCCCTGGACCTTATCAATTGGCGAGTCTGCGAAGCACTGACGCGAATATTCCAGCGCCAGTTCATCCACCTTGACCGGGAACCGATCCGCCCCGAGCACCGTGTTGAGCATGGTCGAGATACGGTTGGCCTCAGCCATAGGCTTTTTCGCATCCGTCATTCGTCTTCCCATGCATCCAGGATTTTTCGGATTTTTTTCTTGTCCGGCTCGGACATGGCCTTGAACTTGCGGAAAAATGCTTCATCCAGCACGGCCTCATCCGGCGTGGCCGAGGATTCAGTGAGCAGGAACTCAGTAGTGACATCGAGCACCGCCGCAATCTTGCTGATTTTCTCGGCCGACGGTTTCGGATCTTCCTTGTTCTCCAACTCCCAAATGTAGCTCTTGCTGGATTCCGTCAATTCGGCCAGTTGTTCAAGGCTAAGCTTCTTTTGCTTTCGCAGTGCGTGAATTTTGTCGCCCAAGGGGGATGGCACTGTTTTCTCCTCAGCAGTCTGATTTAGTCCGCAAATAATACCACCATGCCGAACGAATATGTACCTGCTTGACAAACACATATCCGACCATCAATAATTGCAATCGTTCGGTACGCCGAACGCTATCGGTCTGTAAATCCCCAACAAATTGACGGGGGTGCTCTGGCTGGTGCCAACCCGATCAACGCCTTGCAAAGGGGAATGACAATGAACGATGCTGAAAATCTGTCCAAGCTGCTCGGTCACCTGCCGTCGGCAGTCTTCCGTGATTTCATGGTGAGTGAATTCAGTCTGATCATGCCAGAGCTGGATGAGACCCAGGCAAAGCGAGAGCAGCGCGCGACGATGGAGTCCGTCATTTCGTCCCTTGGTGTGGGCGCACGACAGAAAATCGAGGAAGTGGCCGAGCGCATTGTTCTCTTGTCGGATGGCGCCGGGCAAGACGTCATCGAAGGTATCAGCCAAGACATCTTCGACGACAATGACAAGGTCGAATTTGCGGCGATACGAAATCAGTACGAACGCGCCCTGTGGCTGTACATCCATGCACCCGCATTGTTCGAGGAAGCGCTTAATGCCCGGCAGGCGGATGTCTTCCGGCAAAGCGTATCCTGCTACTCAGGCTACGTTGCGCCCAAAGACCTCACCGTCCTGGAGGACGCGGCAGCACGCCAGGCTTTCCACCAAGCCGTCGCCAAGCAACTCGGCTGTGCTGAGGATGCTGTCGCCGTGCAGCTTTTCAAGCGGCTGCGGCCCGACACGCTCACAGGCGAAGAAGTGGATCTTTATCAGGTCAGCGTACATCACAACCAACCGCCGGAGATCATCGATTGTGTCCAGGCCAGTGAGTTGGTCCCGCAAGAGGTAATCCGGGCGGTGTCTTCCCACATCACATATGAGCCGGCCAACGGACATCTGGAGGTGCTGTCCAAAGACACCGACGGCCGTGAGGCCCTGGCACGCATCATGGCGGATTCGCTTCTGCAATCGCCTATTTCCGGCGATAAAATCCCACTTAAGCAGTATGACTACCAGAGCCTGGCTGCGCCACGCAGCTTCGATCTGGCAGATGAGAATGTGGCATTAGTAAAAGTGATCGAACTCGGCTACACGTTGGCAAATCACCGTTCCTTGCTGGTGAAGATCTGGGCCAAGGATGTAGATGACATCTATACCGCAGCAAGATCACTGCTCTCCCCATCGTTCGACTTTCGCAACCACCGCATCACCTACGCCAAATTGTCGATCCGCATTAAAAAGATTGGCAAGGAGCGTGCACGCACGATCGCCGTGATCCTGCGCGACGACAACAAGTGCAACATCAAGACCAAGCGGGAAAAGGATCGGGCGCTGTGCGATCGTTTGCTGGCCAAGTGGCATTTGGTGAAGGAGATCAATGATGTCGCAGAAGAACCTGCAGACGCGCTCGCTGCTTGAACTTATTGATTTGTTTGAACGGTCAAGCCACGCCATCGCCGATAGTGATGGCCAGCGGCTGCATGGCGTGCCAGGCTGGGACCTGGTGCGCCGGTCAGCGTTGTCTGATCGTGACCTTGCTACTTGGACCGAACGCATTGGCTATGCCGGCAGCTATCCCGCAGTCTGTGGTGACGAGCGTATTCCCGTCGACCTTGACGAAGACGATGACCCTGAACGTTATAGCTACCGTTGCCCCGAAACCTTTCGCACCAAGTACGTCCCTGCCGACTCGGTGGCGGTTTATGCCGTCTCGGAAACCAGGCTGTTGAACCACCTGGCCGATCTGCTCGGAATTCCACAGGCGCACCGACGCGGCATCATCATGCCGGCCATTGATGGCGTGCTTTGGAATATGGGCAAGATGCGTATTGGCAATGCGCAGGTCGATGTCTGGCTGGCCCGAGGCCTGTCTTCATGCATTGAACAGGTCTTTGCGCATTTTGAGGGGGCATCGCTTCCTGAACAGGGTTTGATTTTCACGACCGGCCAATCGCTGCCAAGCATCGTGCCGCCGCCGCGAAGCTATCGCGTCGTTCCCATCGCCGAAGTTCTGGTGGACTACACGGTCACGCCCCACATCGACACGGATCTGATCCATCGCTTGCTCCTGGCTCCGGCAGGTAGCAAAGAGAAAAAGTCACTTCCGGTTCGCTTCGATCCATTCACAAACACGCTGACCATCGCCACCAAGTCCGACAAGCCCTGGTCCATCAAAGGCCCCAAGCAGATCGCGGTCGTGAAGTATCTGGTCGAGCAGTTCGAGAACGGCCGCACTCGCGTTTCCGCCGGAGACATCCTGGTCGCCGCTCACGGTTCACGGGAGGCTGCACGCGGCAAGCGGGTTCCGAGCATCTTCAGCAGTAACAGCCAGTGGCTCGACTACATCGAACACGACGACGCTGGGTATGGCATCAAATTGGAATAGGCTAGAACCAGGATCCATTACCTCGCACAACCGCCTTCGGGCGGTTTTTTGCTTTCTGGAGTCCGTTTTTTCCTGTTTTAGCTGATCCCGTACATCAGCCCGTACATGGTGTTGGCTGACGCCCGTACATGCCGAATCCGAAACTGGACTCACGTTTTCGCAATCACTTGAAAGGAGAAAAACGTGAGTGTCAAACATCTCAACCAACGCCAATTGGCCGACCGTTGGGGCCTCAGCGAAGCAAGTCTTGAGCGCTGGCGTTCTGAAGGAATCGGGCCTGTCTTTCTAAAAATCCAAGGACGAGTCCTGTATCGAATTGAGGATATCGAATCCTACGAAGCGGACTGTCTGCGCAAAAGCACCTCCGAACGTGCCATTGCAGGAGGTGCGGCATGAGCGATCTTATGATCAACACTGGCTCCCTGCCAGAACTCTCCGTCAGCCAGCTTGCCGCCTTGCCGCAGCAACAACTGCAGGAGTTCGATCTGTCCCTCAACATGCTGGCGACATGGGTCAAGCAGTCGCGCGACCGGCTCAATACCGCGCTGGAGCAACGCTACGGCGAACAGGCCCGGCAGTCCTTGCAGGAATCTGGGCGCGATTTCGGCGTGACGCACATCGATGACGGTGCGCTGCAGGTGACTTACGAACTGCCCAAGCGCGTTTCCTGGGATCAGAAGCGTCTGGTTGACATGGCTGAACGGATCGCTGCATCCGGGGAAAGCGTTTCCGATTTTATTGACGTCGAGTTTTCCGTTTCCGAATCCCGCTTCAAAAACTGGCCGCCATCACTTCGCGAGCAGTTCGAGGCTGCACGAACCGTCAAACCAGGCAAACCGAGTTTCCGCCTTGCACTTGTTAAGGAGAATCAACAATGAGTACCAAAACCATGCACCAAGCCCTGCAAAAGAAACTCGGCTCCGTTTACGGCGACAGCCTTCCTGCCACGATCAAATTCCAGGATCGCACAGGCAACATCATCGAGAAAGAATTGGTCGATGCGACGCTAGATGAAATTGCATTCGCCATGCACCTGCTACAAGCGGAAAACTCGGCCATCCACTCACGTCGCGGCGCGCTGGAACGCCTGTACAACCTAGCTCGCGAGCATCGGTGCCTCGGCTCCGACACCGTCAAGCTGATCGCTGCGGAGGTGACGAAATGAGCAATATCGTTGCCTTTGATTTTGAGTCGCACGACGTGCGTATCTTGGTTGGTCAGGACGGCGAGCCTCAGTTTGTCAGTGCAGACGTTTGCAACGCCCTATCTATTCGCAACTCAAGAGATGCAATTGCCAGACTGGATGACGACGAAAAGGGTGTCGCTATTACCGACACCCCTGGCGGAAAGCAGGAATTGGCCGTAATCAACGAATCCGGCCTCTACCAGCTGATCCTGACCAGCCGCAAACCCGAAGCCAAGCGCTTCAAGCGATGGGTCACGCATGAGGTGTTGCCATCGATCCGCAAGACCGGCAGTTACGCAGCACCCGGCTCTGTTGCTGCCTTGCCAGCACCCACCCAGGATCGCGTGCATGCCATCCTGATGATCGGCGAAGCGGTCGCCAAAGTACCAGGCGTCAAGGCCGGCATCGCCATGGCCGCGACGCTCACCTGCATACACGACAACACGGGTCTGGCCATTGAGCACCTGCGACGTGCATTGCCGGTGTCAAAGGAACCGATCTGCAGCATCAATCCGACGCAACTCGGTGAGCGACTGGGGTTGTCGGCCCGATCGGTCAACCTGCGACTCCAATCCCATGGGCTGCAATTCAAGAATGACCGCGACGAGTGGGAACTGACCGAATCCGGCAAGAGCTGGGCTGAAGCACTGCCGTATTCGCGCAACGGCCATTCCGGCTATCAGATTCTCTGGAATCCGGAAGTGACCGACTTGATCAGGGAGGCCGCGTGATGAGCCTGCCTATCATTTCCGCCGACCAGCGCCGCGCCGAAAAGCGTGGCGTGAAGATGGCCCTGCTCGGCAAGAGCGGCATCGGCAAGACCACCCAGCTCAAGACGCTGGGCACCGACACCACGCTGTTCATCGATCTGGAAGCGGGCGATCTGGCCGTGGCTGACTGGTCAGGCGATACCACCCGCCCGCGCACCTGGCCGGAGTTCCGCGATCTGGTGGTGTTCCTCGCCGGCCCGAATCCCGCGCTGCCTGCCGATCAGCCGTTCTCGCAAGCGCATTTCGAGCATGTCTGCCAGACCTACGGTGAGCCTGCGCAACTGGCGAAGTACCAGACCTACTTCTGCGATTCGATCACGGCGCTGTCCCGCCTTTGCTTTACCTGGGCCAAGGCGCAGCCTGCTGCGTATTCCGAGCGCACCGGAAAACCAGACAGCCGGGGCGCCTACGGCCTACTTGGACAGGAAATGATCACCGCGCTCACTCACCTGCAGCATGCACGCGGCAAAAACGTGGTGTTCGTCGCCATCCTCGACGAGAAACTGGACGACTTCAATCGCAAAGTGTTCGTGCCCCAGATCGAGGGCAGCAAGACCGCCCTGGAACTTCCCGGCATCGTCGACGAGGTCGCGACCCTCGCCGAACTCAAGGCCGAAGACGGCACGAGTTATCGCGCCTTCATCTGCCACACCCTCAACCCATGGGGGTTCCCGGCCAAGGACCGTTCCGGTCGCCTGGACATGCAGGAAGAACCCCACCTCGGACGGCTGATCGCCAAGTGCGCCGCCGCCACCCCAACTGACAAGGAATAAATCATGACCATGAACTGGAACGATTTCAACGACGCTGAGCAGCAAACCTCTTTCGACCTGATCCCCAAGGGCGCGCTGGCCAAGGTACGCATGACCATCAAGCCGGGCGGCTTTGATGACCCTGCGCGCGGCTGGACCGATGGCTACGCCACCGAGAGCTTCGATACCGGCTCGATCTACCTCGCCGCCGAGTTCGTCGTGCTGGAGGGCGAACATGCCAAACGCAAGCTGTGGAGCAACATCGGTCTTCACTCCCTCAAGGGAGATACCTGGGCCAACATGGGGCGCACCTTCATTCGTGCTGTGCTCAACTCGGCCTATGGGATGCTGCCCTCCGATCAGTCGCCCGAAGCACAAAATGCCAGGCGCATTGCGAGTTTCGCGGCGCTAGACGGCATTGAGTTCGTCGCGCGCATCGATGTGGAAAAGGACAGCAAGGGTGAGAACCGCAATGTCATCAAGTTGGCAATCGAGCCCGATCACAAGGAATACGCGGCACTGATGGGATCGGCACCCAAAGCATCGACCGGTGGCGGCAGTTCCGGATCGCCGGCGCAAGCAGCCCCAGCCTATGCAGCGCCACAGCGCCCCACCTCAACCAGCAAGCCCGCCTGGGCACAGTAAGGGGGGATCGTGAAATGCTGGATTTGTTCACGCGAGGCGCGTGGCTTTGGAATCACCGACACGCGGTATTCCATCGCCGATCCCCGGCGCTACCCGGTCAATTGGGTGTTCTGTTCAAAACGATGTCAGGACGCCTTTCATCGGTTCTACAACCTTCGCGTCGACGCGGAAGACAAGGGGAAGGAGCATCCCATGATTGATGCGACTGAAGATGAACAGGCGGCGATCCGGCGTTGCCTCAAGGCGTTCGGCGAAGCCGCTGGCGAGATCGGCTTCAACAAGCCGCTCGGCCAGTACAGCGAGGCAGAAGCGCTCAATGTCTGTGATGCGATCGTTTCCTGCTTTGTGGACGCGATGGCCGAACAGCATGCATCGACGGCATTCCCCGCAGTGCGGGGTTTGCCGAATTCGGTGCAAGACCCATTCGCCGATCTCGAGAGCGATCTGCCATGGGAAGAACCTCAGTCCCAGAAAGGCGGTGCGTGATGCTGGATTTCAATCACCGCCCCAAGGTACATGAGATCGTGACGGCACACATCGATGTGGCACTCACCGCCGAACGTGCCAGACAAGAGCGGCGCACCTATCTCGGAGCCTCCCGTATGGGCGTGGCCTGCGACCGGGCGCTGCACTACGAGTTTGCCGGAGCGCCTGCCGATCCAGATCGTGACTTCGATGGCCGGGTGCTGCGGATATTCGAGGTGGGCCATGTGCTGGAAGATCTGGCGATCCGCTGGCTGCGCCTGTCCGGGTTCGACCTCTACACCCGTACCCGTTCGGGAGGCCAGTTCGGATTCTCGGTGTGTGACGGGCTGATCCAGGGACACGTCGACGGCATCGTCATGGGTGCACCCGCCGATCTTGACTGGTCGTTCCCGATGCTGTGGGAGTGCAAGACCATGAACGCGCAGAACTGGCGGGATTGCGTCAAACGCGGCGTGTCGGTTGCCAAACCGGTCTATGCCGCGCAAATGGCGATCTACCAGGCGTACATGGAATCCACGATCGAAGGCATCAGCCGCAATCCTGCGCTGTTCACCGCGATCAACAAGGACACGCAGGAACTGTGGTTCGAACTGGTTCCGTTCGATGCGGTGCTGGCGCAACGGGCATCGGACCGTGCCGTGAGAATCATCACGGCCACCGAGCACGGAGAACTGCTGCCTCGGTCGTTCAGCGATTCCACCCACTACGAGTGCAAATTCTGCATTTGGCAGGATCGCTGCTGGAGGGGCGTATGAACACTGGACATCACATCCTCCCAATAAAACCCAAACGAAAGTCAGGTGCAAAATGATGGATTTCAACGACACCTCATCCCAGCAAGTCCAGCCACACGAATCGGATCGCGACGAAATTCGCAGCACGCTCCTGCTTAGGCTGGAATCGGTGCTTTTCACGCTATACCCCGCAGGCAAAAAGCGGCATGGGAAATTCCACATCGGCGATGTGCTGGGCAGCCCCGGCGACAGCCTGGAGGTCGTACTCACCGGCGACAAGGCAGGACTCTGGACAGACCGGGCCATTGGTGACGGCGGCGATATTTTCGATCTGATCGCACGGCATCATGGCTGCGACGCGCATAGCGATTTCGCAACCGTGCTCGAGCATGCCCGCGATCTGGTGGGTCGCGCACCAGTACAGACTCCGCGCAAATCCAAACGCGAAGCGCCGGTCGATGATCTTGGCCCTGCCACTGCAAAATGGGACTACCTCGACCGTGACGGCAAACTTATCGCCGTGGTGTACCGCTACGATCCGCCCGGTCGCCGCAAGGAGTTCCGGCCATGGGATGCCAAGCGGCGCAAGATGGCACCGCCCGATCCGCGCCCGCTGTACAACCAGCCAGGCATGGCAGCCTCCGATGTCGTGGTGCTGACTGAAGGCGAGAAATGCGCGCAAGCCCTGATCGGCTATGGTGTGTGCGCCACCACGGCCATGCACGGGGCCAAGGCTCCGGTCGATAAAACTGACTGGTCGCCACTTGCAGGCAAGCGGGTACTGATCTGGCCGGACAAAGATAAGCCTGGATGGGAATATGCGCAGGATGCCGGTCAGGCTGCTCTGGCTGCCGGTGCTGTCTCCTGCGCCATCCTGTTGCCGCCCGAGGACCGCCCGGAAGGATGGGATGCGGCAGACGCCATTGCAGACGGGTTTGATGTGGCCACGTTCCTTACCAGTGGCCCACGCATGGAAATGCATCTTCCCGACGATTCTCCTGAGATTGACTCGGATTCCCAATCTGAACAGACGGTCTGGGGAACGGATGATGCACTGGCGATCTCCTTCACACGACGTTATCACCATGACTGGCGGTATGTTGCAGCCTGGGGCAAGTGGCTGATGTGGGATGGCCAGCGGTGGCGCACCGAGGATACGCTGGCCGCCACCGATCTTATCCGCCATGTCTGTCGTCATGCCGCACTGCGTGCAGATAACCCCAGGGTCGCTTCTAAGCTTGCCGGCGCCAGCACCGTCGGCTCGGTAGAACGTCTGGCGCGTGCGGATCGCCGTCATGCGGGCACGACCGATGAGTGGGATGCCGACATCTGGCTGCTCAATACACCGGGTGGTGTCGTCGATCTGCGCACGGGCCGGATGCGACCCCATGACCGGAATGACCGGATGACCAAAATCACCACGGCGACTCCGAAGGGCGACTGTCCGACCTGGCGGCAGTTTCTCGATGAGGTGACGGGCGGTGACAAGGATCTGCAGATCTATTTGCAGCGGATGGTCGGCTACGCGCTGACGGGCTCCACACGGGAACACGCCTTGTTCTTCCTGTACGGCACGGGGGCCAATGGCAAGTCGGTGTTCGTAAATACGCTGGCGACGATACTGGGCGACTACTCCACCAATGCAGCCATGGACACCTTCATGGAAACGCGCACCGATCGTCATCCGACCGACATGGCCGGTCTGCGTGGCGCGCGCTTTGTGGCCGCCATCGAAACCGAACAGGGACGGCGCTGGGCGGAATCCAAGGTCAAGAGTCTGACCGGCGGCGACAAGATCTCCGCTCGCTTCATGCGGCAGGATTTTTTTGAGTTCTTTCCGCAGTTCAAGTTGTTTGTCGCGGGAAATCACAAACCGGCTATTCGCAATATCGACGAGGCAATGAGGCGTCGACTGCACCTGATCCCTTTCACGATTACGGTGCCCCCCGAAAGGCGCGACAAGCATCTGCAACAGAAGCTGCTGGCCGAACGTGACGGCATCCTGGCCTGGGCGCTCGAGGGTTGTCTCGAGTGGCAGCGCATCGGACGCCTCGATCCTCCCAAACTGGTACTTGATGCCACCGAGGAATACTTTGAGGCCGAGGACGCACTGGGGCGCTGGCTTGATGAGCGCTGCGTGCGTGTCACCACGGCCAACTCCCTGACCGCCGAACTCTTCAACGACTGGAAACAGTGGGCTGATGCCGCTGGCGAATTCGTCGGCTCGCAACGACGCTTCTCCGATTTGCTCATCACCAGAGGTCTGGAGAAGTGGCGCAACAGCACAGGCATCAGAGGGTTTCGCGGCATCGGATTGAAGGAGCCGCCCAAGCCTGCCTACACCCCCTACAACGATAACTGATGCCATGAAAAACCACCCGACTGACGCAGTTGACGCTGTTTATCGTAAGTCTCCATACGTGCGCGCGTGCGCGCACAATATAGGGGTTTCGACAAACTACGTCGGCTGTGTCAGTCCCCACGAAAAAAGGACTGACAACATGAATCAAACCCTACTCGCCCTCGATCTGGGCACCACCACCGGTTGGGCACTGGCAGCCCGTGACGGCAGCGTCACCAGTGGCTCCACATCGTTCAAGCCACAACGCTTCGAGGGAGGCGGCATGCGCTTCCTCCGGTTCAAGCGCTGGCTCACCGAGATCAAGCAATCGGCAGATGGCATTGATGCCGTGTACTTCGAGGAAGTGCGTCGGCATCTGGGTGTCGATGCTGCGCACGCATACGGCGGATTCATGGCGCACCTGACCGCCTGGTGCGAGCACCATCAGATTCCGTACCAGGGTATTCCGGTCGGCACGATCAAGAAACACGCGACGGGAAAAGGCAACGCCAGTAAGGACGAGATGCTTGCCGCTGCGCGCAAACTTGGACACTCCCCGACAGATGACAACGAAGCGGATGCGCTGGCGCTACTCGCCTATGCCCGCAGTCTGGAGGTGTGACATGAAACCACAACCCTATCGCTGCCCGCTGGGCAAACTGCAGCCCAATGTCACCGATCTGGAGGCCATCAAGGAAACTGGTTGGCGCGAGCAGCATATCCTGGTGGTGAACGAGACCGATGATCGGCTGGATTTCGTCGAGCGTGAATTCGTGCGCCGGATCGGAGAACGGCTGTATGGAGGAAAACGCCATGGGTGACTGGACATCCGAAACTGTCGCGGCCAGGTTTAGCGAGGCGGTCGAAACGGCCAGGCGCCTACCACCCGTTCGTGTTCAGGGATATTTCAGCACTTGGCCGGCATTCATTCGGGAAGGATGGGAGCGATATTCGATTGAGGAACGCGGATACCGCCCGATCGCTCCCTGCCCTGAAGCCATTGATCGGATGCTGGAAACGATGCGATGGATGCAAATTCTGGACGTCGAATCCCGGCACATCGTTTGGATGCGAGCCAACCACTACGAGTGGTCGCAGATCGCCAAGCGCTTCGGTTGCGCTGCGCGCACTGTCCAGCGCAGGCGGAATATCGCGCTGTCGATTATTGCCGAAAACCTGAACGGCATGAGTGTAGTTGCGGCAAGTTAATAAGAGGTGAGAAACAATGCAAACAAGCGAGTATCGACGCGGCTTTCGGGTCATTTTCAGGGTGTCGCATTTGGGCCATTTTTTGGGTATATTTCTGCCATGGTCGAAGATTAAACGACCACCTCCAGCAAACCTACCAACCGCCCCAGAAGCGGTTTTTTTACGTCCATGGAAAACCTCAACATCGAATACCGACCGGTCGATTCGCTGGTGCCCTACGTCAATAACGCGCGCACCCACAGCGATGAGCAGGTTGCCCAGATCGCGGCCAGCATCCGCGAGTTCGGCTGGACCAATCCCATCCTGGTGGATGGCGAACGCGGCCTGATCGCCGGACATGGCAGACTCAAGGCCGCACGTGTTCTGGGATTGACGCAAGTACCGGTGATCGAGTTGTCGCATCTGTCAGCTGCGCAAAAGCGCGCCTACGTCCTGGCCGACAACCGTCTGGCCGAGAATGCCGGATGGGACGAGGAACTGCTGGCACTGGAACTGTCGGAATTGCAGACTTCCGAGTTTGATCTCGGTCTGTTGGGCTTCAGCGATGATGAATTGGATGATCTGCTCCATTCACCCGAGTCAAAGGAAGGTCTAACCGACGACGATGCAGTGCCGGAAGTGCAGGAAGTCGCCATCACCCAGCGGGGCGATGTCTGGCTATTGGGCCAGCACCGTCTGCTGTGCGGGGATTCCACTAGGGCGGACGATCTCAAGCAACTGATGCGGGATGAACTGGCCGACATGGCATTCACAGATCCACCCTACAACGTCAACTACGCCAATACCGCGAAGGACAAACTGCGCGGCAAGAACCGCCCGATCCTGAACGACAACCTGGGCGACGAATTCGGGACATTCCTGACCGATGCGTGCGTGAACCTACTGTCGGTAACCAAGGGCGCGGTGTACATCGCAATGAGCTCATCCGAACTCGACACCCTGCAGGCTGCTTTTCGTGCCGCTGGTGGCAAGTGGTCGACGTTCATCATCTGGGCCAAGAACACGTTTACTTTGGGTCGTGCCGATTACCAACGCCAGTACGAGCCGATTCTGTACGGTTGGCGAGATGGTACCGATCACTTCTGGTGCGGAGCACGCGATCAAGGCGATGTCTGGCAGATCAAGAAGCCTGCCAAGAACGACCTGCACCCGACCATGAAACCTGTCGAACTGGTCGAGCGCGCCATCCTCAACAGCAGCAAATCACGCGACATCGTGCTGGACTTGTTCGGAGGCTCTGGCACGACCCTGATCGCTGCCGAAAAGTCTGGTCGGCAGGCGCGATTGATCGAACTCGACCCCAAATATGTCGACGTGATCGTTCGCCGCTGGCAGGACTGGACGGGAAAGGAAGCCGTGTTGCAAGCTGATGGCCGCAACTTCGCCATGGTCGGATCGGAACGATCGGGCGTCACTCATCCTGTCGCTTCAGGTCGCGATAAAAGTTCTCATGCGACCCAAACGTCAGAAGTTTGATGGTTTCTTCGTCGAGAATTCGGTACGCCAACAAGCACAGCTGGTTGGACATGCGAAATTTGTGGACACGGACTCCTGCCAGATCCCCCACCTTGGACTCGCCAATGGTGGGGTCTGCGCTGATGACGTGCACCGCCTGGTCGAGTTCTGCCTTTTGCGGGCGATGCAGTCTTTTAGTGGCCCGCACAAACGTGGCGGTGACGAGCAGCCGCATTAGCCGAACTCGTATTCACCGACAGGTTCCTCCTGATCCGAAACCAGAATCTCACGGATCATGGAAAACGGCAAATCGGGGTTCTCTTCGGCGATCTTGCCGATATGGGACCAGTACTCGATCTGTTTGGGCACCGAACGATGCTGGATGTTGCCATAGTGCTTGGCCTGTTCGACCAGCGTTTCCGAAAGTTTGACATTGACGGCCATGATGAGGCTCCCGAAATGAATGGTAGCAATATACACCAAAAAGGACCGTAACGGAACCTTGCAAGGCATGAAATTGGATCAGACAATCCGATAAACGCGCTCGCCATCTTCCGGTTTCTCGGAGGTGATGGAAAGCCCCAGTTTCTTCTTGAACGCCCCGGCAAACGTGCCGCGCACCGTGTGCTGCTGCCAGCCGGTGACGTCCATGATCTGCGCGATCGTGGCGCCCTCAAGCCGCTTCAGCATGGCGATCACTTGTGCCTGCTTGCTGTTGTCGCGGCTGCGTCGTTGTGCCGGTTCGGTGGTTTGAACGACGCCGCTGCCTGGACGCGGCACACCGACGGCATCGTAGCCTTCTGCCGCAACGCACCAGCCATCCCCGTCGCGGGTGATGAGCGTACGGTTGAACATAGCATCGAGCACTTTGTTGCGCGCGCCGCCCTTAATATTGGGCGGGAACCATTCGATCTTGCCGTTGGTGTTCAGGACAGCATGTTCGATGATCTGGCGTTGAGTATCGGTGAGTTTGATGTCGGTCATGATGATCTCCTGATGGTTAAACGTTGTGGATTTGCTTGGCGCGCTCGAATCCGACCCAACTGCCCTTGTCATCGAGTCCGCGCGCAGCAAGTTCTTCGCGGGCAAGCCGGTTGAGGTCGAGTTCGCCCCGCGCTGCAGCGGCAAGCACCTTGGCCAGGGCGGTCTGAATAAAGCCGACTTCGTCGACCGTGAATTCGTTGGTGGTGTAGCTCATGTTTGTCTCCTGCGCTGTTGTTGATGACGGTGACATGAACGCTTCGTTTTCGGAACCAATCAAGTTGTTTCTGCAGGAATTTTTACCACCATGGCAGTTTCCGCGCCGACCCCGTGCCGTTACCCGGGATGCCCGGCTTTGCTTGCTACACCGGGGTATTGCGACCGGCATCTGCGTGTGACCCGAAGGCAGCAGGACGAGCGTCGTGGATCACCGGCAAGCCGTGGATACGATGGCCGATGGCGCAAGGCACGCGCCTTGTACCTGAGTCGACATCCGCTGTGTGCCGAATGCCAGCGCCATGGCAGGACGGTCGCGGCCTCGGTCGTCGATCATATCCAACCCCACAAAGGGAACAGGACGCTCTTCTGGGACGAACGCAACTGGCAGGCGCTCTGCAAGCGCTGTCACGATGCCAAAACCGCTCGCGAGGACGGCGGCTTCGGGCGGCCGGTCAAGTTTTGCTACCCGGTAGGGGGGTGAAATCCTTGCGGCCGCGCCGCGCGGCACCGCCGGCGTGCCCAAATTTTTGTGCGTGCAAAATCAAAGGAATTTTTTTATGGCTTCTGGTGGCAATCGTACCGGCGCCGGCCGCAAACCATTACCCATCGCCGTCAAGAAGATCAAGGGGACCCTGCAGAAGTGCCGGACCAATCCGCACGAGCCGCACCCGGTCGGCGTGCTTGGCGGGCCGCCCGAGTATATGTCGGATACCGCCAAGGAAGCCTGGCGCTATGCCGTGACGAACGCCCCCGCAGGACTCTTGTCGTCGCTGGATGCGGCCGTGCTGGAGCGTTGGGCCAACTGCGCTGGGATGTACCGCGAAGCGCTGGCCAAGATAAACCGAGCAGGTGTTTCAGGCATGCTGGTCAAAACCCCCAGCGGCATTCTGCGGCGTTCGCCGCTGATGGATGTGATCCGCGATCTGGCGCTGGAGATGAAGGGCTACGAGTCGGAAATGGGCTTCACGCCGGCTTCGCGTTCCCGTGTGCAGGTGGTGCAGGAATCGCGACACGCAAACGATCCCTGGGCGGACATTGCCGGGTGATCAGGGCCATGTGCCGGCCAGGCGCAACATCAGCGTCATCGGATGGGCGGGGGATGCCTGGAAGCCATAGTGTTCGTAGAACTGCCGGGCACGGTCGTTCAGGGCATGCACCAGCAAGGCACGCACCCCGGCGTTCTGTGACACGGCCACTGCGCGTCCGAACGCATCCTGGAGAAGGGCCGCGCCCAACTTGATGCCCTGGGCTCGGGTATCTACCGCCAGGCGGGCCAGCACCATCACCGGCACCGGGTCGGGCATGTTGTGGCGGATCGCACGGGTGGCGGCTTGGTGAGCAACGGCCCCGGCCGCCAAGGCGTAATAGCCCATCACGGTGTGGTCGGCCTCCGCCACCACGAAGGTGCGTGTTGCTCCGCTCACCTGATTGGCGAACGCGCGGCGCCTGAGCCAGTCGTCGAGAACGATTTCCCCACAGGAGAAGGTGTCGAGCTTGTGATGCTGCGAAAGCGGCTCGGGCGGGCGCAGATTCATGCTCCGGTCTGCCACGGCGCCTTGACAGCCATCAGGCGGTCAAGCCCGGGATTGGGCGCGGGCGGCGCATCCAGCAGGGCCATGAACTCGCGGAACCTGCCCTCGTCGAGGCTGAAGAAAACCTGGTCGAGCAGCACCGCCTGCGCCTTGTCGCAGGCGGCTTCGAGCATGAAATCCGAACGGTTCTTCCCGAGCAGCTGCGCGGCCTGGTCGATCAGATCGCGCTGTTCGGGCAAGGCACGTAGGTTGATGGGGGCATCGCGCATGGGAATCTCCATAAATACACAACAGATATACAAATCCTAGCTGGCTGTATAGCTGTTGTCAATACACTTATGACCAAAATTGACCTCTTGCGCCAAGACCGCCAAAGACTATGCTGAAGCCGTTGTGGCAGAGGAAATTTCCGCATGCCACTGGGTGCAACTCGCCTGCAAGCGGCAACTGGACGACCTGGCACGTTTCAAGGGCAAATCCAGTCCCTACCGCTTCAATCCCAAGCTCGCCGACGGCAAGGGCCGCAGTTTCTACCCCGCCGACAACCTGTGCGCCTTCATCGAACGCCTGCCACACGTCAAAGGGCCGCTGGCGGGGGTAACGATCAAGCTGGAGCCGTGGCAGGTATTCATCCTCACCACCGTTTTCGGCTGGGTGAAGCCCGATGGCAAACGAAGATTCCGGCGCTCCTACATCGAGGTGCCGAGGGGGAACGCCAAATCGACGCTCTCATCATGCGTCGCCCTCTACATGCTGGCCGCCGACGGCGAGGGCGGCGCCGAGGTGTACAGCCTCGCCACCACCCGCGACCAGGCGCGCATCGTGTTCGGCGATGCCCAGACCATGGCACGGCGCTCGGCTGGATTCCGCTCCCGTTTCAGCGTGGAAGTCGGTGCGCACAACATGCATGTGCTGGCCACCGGCTCCAAGTTCGAGGCGCTCTCCGCCGAAGGCTCAACTTTGGACGGCCTCAACATCCATTTTGGCTGCGTGGACGAATTGCACGCGCACAAGACCCGCACCGTCTACGACGTGGTCGAGACCGGCACCGGCAAACGCGACAACTCCCTGCTCTGGGTGATCACGACTGCCGGCAGCAACCGCGCCGGCATCTGTTATGAAATCCGCACGTTCGTGAACCGGCTGCTCGAAGGGCTGTTCGAGGACGACTCCCAGTTCGGCATCATCTACGGGCTGGATGACGCCGACGACTGGACGAGTGAGGCGGCGCTGATCAAGGCCAACCCCAACTGGGGAATTTCGGTGCGGCCGGAGGTGCTCCTGCCGCTGCAGGCGAAAGCCATGCAGATGCCGTCGGCGAGCAATAACTTCAAGACCAAGCATCTGAACGAATGGGTCAATGCCGATACCGCGTGGATGGACATGCGCGCATGGGATGCCTGCTCGGATCCCACCCTGTCCGAAATCGGTTTTCTGGGAGAGCCTTGCTACATCGGCCTCGACCTGGCAAGCAAGGTCGATATCGCGGCGAAGGCCAAGATCTTCCAGCGAGATGGCAAGTTCCATGTGTTCCTGAACTACTACCTGCCGGAGTCGGCGGTCGATGACGGGCGCAACAGCCAGTATTCCGGCTGGGCGCGTCAAGGATTGTTGACGGTGACGGCCGGCAACGTGACGGACTTCGACCAGATCGAAGCGGAACTGGTGGCGGACGCGAGCCGTTTTCAGGTCGAGGAAGTGCCGTTCGACCCGTTCCAGGCCACGCAACTTGCCGCGCACATGCTGGCCGAAGGGCTGCCCATGGTGGAGATGCGGCCCACGGTGCTGAATTTTTCCGAACCGATGAAACAACTGGAGGCTCTGGTGCTGCAACAACGCCTGGTGCACAACGGCGACCCGATCTTGAGTTGGATGATCTCCAATGTGGTCTGCCATCGCGACGCCAAGGACAACATCTATCCGAGGAAGGAGCGCGAGGAGAACAAGATTGACGGCGTCGTCGCACTCATCATGGCGCTGGGCCGGATCATGACCTCGACCGACAGCCATCCGGTGATCGGCAGCGACTACGAATTGATGGTGGTGTGATGGGAATCCGGTCCTGGGTTTCCGGGCTTTTTGCCGGCGGCGACCGCTCGCCCTGGGGAAGTTTCTGGTTCGAGCCGGTGGGCGTGCACACCACGGTCGGCATGCGCGTCACGGCCGACGGTTCGATGCAACTCTCCGCCGTGTTCGCCAGCGTACGCATCATCTCGAGCCAGTTCGCAAGCCTGCCTTTTCGTCTGTACCGGAACCGTCCAGATGGCGGCAAGGATCGCGTCACGGATCATCCCCTCTATATTCTGCTGGCGAAGCGTCCGAATCCGTATCAGAACGCCTTCGAATGGCGCGAGATGATGGCAGGCCACCTGGCTCTGCGCGGCAATGCCTACAACCAGATCGTGTCCGACAGCCGTGGGAATATCACGGCGTTGATTCCGCTGCATCCGGATCGGGTCAAGATCATGCTCGCAGCCTCCGGCGACTACAGCTACCAGTACACCGATCCGGCCGGCAACGAGGTGATGTATTCGAGAGGGGAAATCTGGCACCTCCGGGGACTGTCCTCCGACGGCATCATCGGCCTCTCCCCAATTGCGCTGGCGCGAAACGCCATCGGTGGCGCCATGGCGGCGCAGGATTACGGTGCACGCTTTTTCGCCAATGACGCGCGGCCCACCGGCGGGTGGATCGAGTACCCCGGCTCGTTCAAGGACAAGCAGGCGCGCGATCAGTTCCGGGAATCCCTGCAGGAAGCTCAGTCCGGGGTCAATCGCGGCAAGATCGCCGTGTTCGAGTTCGGCATGAAATACCACCAGGTCGGCATCACACCCGATGATGCGCAGTTTCTGGAAACCCGCAAGTTCCAGGTGAACGACATCGCGCGCTGGTTCGGCGTGCCGCCGCACAAGATCGGGGATCTGGACCGCTCGACCAACAACAACATCGAGCAGCAAGCGCAGGAATTCGTGCAGGAATGCCTCGGCCCCATGGCCGAACGCTGGGAGGCTGCAATCGAGGCCGATCTGCTGTTCGATGACGAGGGGCTGGAAGCCGAATTCGACTTCGCCCAGCTGCTGCGCGGCGACTCGGAAGCGCGGGCAAGCTTCTACATGCAGGGCATCAACGCCGGCTGGCTCACCCGCAACGAAGCCCGGATCGCCGAAAACATGAATCCGCTTCCCGGGCTCGATGCCCCCTTGCGGCCCTTGAACATGGCCGAAGAAGGTTCGCAGGATGATGACACCCAGGAAGGAAATGATGCACCCCAGCCCGCCCCGCAGAATGCGCGGCTTGCCGCCATCCTGCGCTCCAACGCGGGCCGCATTGCGCGGCGCGTGATGAAAGCCGGGATTGGCCCCAACGATCCGCCCCTCATCGCCGAGTCCCTGGGAGTGTCGCTTGCGGCAGCCGAAGCCTGGTGCGCGGCGTTTTCCGATTCATGGGACGAGGACGCTATCACCGCGTCCCTCATCACACTTTCCAATTCAGAGACATCGCCATGACCGAACCGAATACTGAAGAATCCCCCATGATCGCAGCCGAAAGGCGCACGGTCGATGCGCACGCGGTGCAGATCGCCGCCACCCCCTGGGCGCTGATGCCCGAGTGTATGCCGGCGATGCTGGGGAAGATTGCGTTTTCCGGGATCGACGCAAAACCCGTCCTTGCCCGGAATCCTTCCGGCAACGCGTCCGGGGCCATCGCGGTGCTGTCGCTCTCCGGGGTCATCTCGCAGCATGCGGACTGGTTCGCGGACGTCAGCCTCGACCAGTTTTCCACAGACCTGATGTCGGTGGTTGCTGACCCCGGTGTGGCGGCGATCCTGGTGTCGATCGATTCCCCGGGCGGTTCAGTCTATGGGGTCCAGGAACTCGCCGGCATGATGATGGCCGCGCGCGAACAGAAACCGATCGTGGCGCTCGCCAACAGCCTCGCGGCTTCCGCCGCCTACTGGATCGGCTGCTCGGCCACCGAGTTCTACTGCACCCCGTCTGGAGAGGTGGGCTCGATCGGCGTGTGGCAGGCGCACATGGACATCTCCGGCGCGCTCGATCAGGCCGGCATCAAGACGACGCTGATTTCCGCCGGCAAGTTTAAGACCGAAGGCAACCCCTACCAACCGCTGAGTGAAGAGGCGCAAGCCTTCATGCAAAGCCGCGTGGACGATTACTACAACGATTTCGTCTCAATGGTCGCAACTGCCCGTGGCGTTGATCCCGACACCGTTAAAAACGGCATGGGCCAGGGCCGTGTACTGGGCGCCCAGGATGCGAAGAAGGCCAACATGATCGACGGCATCATGACTTTTCCACAGGTTGTCCAGCGCATGCAGAAGAAAATGACCGCCAGCACCCCAAAAAACGGTGCAAGTACACGCATTTTGACGCACAGGATGTCGATTTTGTAGCAGAACTGGGTCCAAAGACCAGAATTATCGGCTCGATGGCCGCGTAACGACTCAAAACATGCCGCATCACGCGGCTTTCTTCGTTTTATGGACCCGCTTTTGCGGGTTTTTTTATTGAAGGAACCCCAATCATGAGTAAGAAGCTCCGCGAACTGCAATCCAGGAAATCCGCCGCCGCACAGGAAAAAACCGCTCTCCTGCAGGCCGCATCGACCCTGCTCGACAAGGCAGCCACCGACAACCGCGATCTCCTTGATGCGGAAGCCGCCGAATTCGCTCGGCTCAAAGGCGCTGCGGACGCCAAATCCGCCGAGATCGAGCGCCTGCAGGCAATGATCGACCTCGAGCAGGAGATTTCCGCCGCCTCCGCCGCAGCCGGCTCGGTGGTCATTATCGAAGGCAATGGTTCGGACATCGTGGTCGAGGACAATGCCGCCAAGGATCCGAAACTCGGTTTCAGAAACTTCGGCGACTATGCCAGCGCGGTATTCAAGGCGGCACTCCCCGGCAATGCACCGGATCCGCGCCTGCTGCCGTTGCGCAGCGCCGCAGTTCCCACCACCTACGGCAACGAAGGCGCGGGCGCCGACGGCGGTTTCCTGGTGCCGCCCGAATTCTCCAAGGACATCTTCATGCTGTCCCTGGATGACGAGGCGCTCCTGCCGCTCACAGACAACGTGACGGTCACCGGTAACTCGATGGCCTTCCCGAAGGATGAGACGACGCCCTGGGGAACCGACGGCATCACCGTGTCCTGGCAGGCAGAGGCGGCAGCCGCCCCTGCTGCCAAGCCCAAGTTCGGCGAATCGGCCCTGAAGCTCAAGAAACTGATGGCGCTCGTCCCCATTACCGACGAGCTGCTGTCCGACACCAATGCGCTCACCTCCTACATGCCGAAGAAGGTAGCGAGCCGCATGCAGTGGAAGATCAACGAGAGCATCCTGTTCGGCGGCGGCCAGGGCATCCCGCTGGGGGCGCTGGCAAGCCAGGCAGTGCTGACCCAGGCCAAGGATTCTGGACAGGCGACGGGTACGCTTTCTGCACTGAATCTCGCCAACATGATCGCGCGCCTGCCGCCCGGCAGTTTCAAGAACGCGGTGTGGATCGTGAACAACGACGTGCTGCCGGCGCTCTTCACCCTGAGCCTCGGCAACTACCCGATCTATCTGCCGGTGGGCGGCGGCGTTTCCTCGATCAAGGGTTCGCCCTACGGCACGCTGCTGGGCCGGCCGGTGTTCGTGTCGCAGCACGCGAGTTCCTTCTCCTCTCAGGGCGATGTGATCCTGGTCGATCTCTCCTACTACCAGACCATCACCAAGGAGGGCGGCATGGAAACGGCGACCTCGATGCATCTGTACTTCGATGCCGATGCGGCGGCATTCCGCACCATCTTCCGCATGGATGGACAGCCCAAGATCGCCGCCCCCATTTCGCCCGCTAAGGGCGCGAACAAGCTCTCCCCGTTCGTGCAGCTGGCCGCGCGCTAATCCGGACACGCCCATAGGGGCCTGATGGCCCCGCTCCCTCGTATACCAAGGAAACCACATCATGATCACCAATCAGAAACTCTCCGAGACGCTCGCGGTGCTGGCCACCATCAATCCCTCATCCCAGGCCGCCGGCGCCGCCTATAGCGGCTGGGTGTCCATGGCGGAATTCGACCGCATCCTGGCGCTCATACAGGTCGGGGCCTTCGGCGCCTTGGCCACCGTGGATGCCAATATCCAGCAGGCGCAGGACGCCACGGGCACCGGCGCCAAAGCGATCGGCACTGGCAAAGCCATCGCGCAGTTGCTGGCTGCGGGCGGCAACAACGTGCAGGCGCTGATCGACGTGCGTTCGACCGATCTCGATGTCGCCAACGGCTTCGGCTTCGTGCAGTTGTCGATCATTGTCGGCACGGCAGCCACGGAAACGGCTGGCGTCATCCTGGGTGGAGATGCGCGCTTCATTCCTGCTTCCAGCTTCAACCAGCCCGGCGTCGTTCAAATCGTCTAAGGGGAGGGCGGCGTATGCCGCCCGTAACGCGCCATGCCATTGCAGATCCTTCAGGAGCCGGCGGCAGAACCCTTGTCGCTTCTTGAGGCCAAGCTTCATTTGCGGGTCGACATTACGGATGACGATGCGCTGATTTCCGCCTTGATTGCCTCGGTGCGCCAATACGCCGAGACGATCACGCGCCGGGCCTTCATCCAGCAGACCTGGCGGTATGTGATCGACTCCTTTCCTGGGCCAACCCTCACGGGCGTCCCATGGGGAAAGACGTTCACGCTGCCCTCACACGCGATCGAGATCGAGAAATCGCGCGTGCAGCAGGTCACGGCGATC
>JAJXUF010000176.1 GCA_021783175.1 Pseudomonadota bacterium | reverse complement strand
GCGCGGTCAGGCCGGCGGCAGGTTCGTCCAGCAACAACAGGCTCGGGTTCAATGCCAATGCGCGGGCGATCTCCAGCAGACGCTGCTTGCCGTAGGGCAGATTGCGCGCTTCCTCGTTGGCGAGATCGGCCAGGCCGACGAACTGCAGCAGGCTGGCGGCGCGTACTTCCGCCGCATTCTTTTCCCTGCGGCAGCGCGGGGTCTGGAACACGACATCGATCAGGCGGTGTTTATATGTGTGGTGCAGACCGACCAGCACGTTCTCGATGGCGGTCATTTCGCCGAACAACTGCACGTTCTGGAAAGTGCGCGCGATGCCTTCCCCGGCAATGGACGAGGGCGTCGCACCGGTGATGACCTTGCCGTTGAATTCGATCTCGCCAGACGTGGGTCGGTAAATGCCGGTCAGCACGTTCATGGTGGTGCTCTTGCCCGAGCCGTTGGGGCCGATCAGGCCGTGCACCGTCCCCTTTGCGATCTGCAGGCTGACTTCGTTCAGCGCTTTCAGGCCGCCGAACTGCATCACGATCTTGCGCGCTTCCAGCAGAAAGCCGCTGGCGTTAACCGGGCGATCCGGCACCGACCACACATGCTGCTTGTCGCCTTGCTCCAATATCGCGATATGGCGATGTATCCACTGCGGCTTGATCTTCACGATGATGCTGCGCAGGAAGCCCATGATGCCGTTCGGCAGGTAATACACCACGAACAGGATCATCACGCCGAATATCGTCAGGCGCTGGTCCGTGATGTTGTCCATCACGTAACCCGATATCGCCAGTGCGACTGTGACCAGCACCGGTAGTGTTACCTGCTTCAGACTGCGCAACCTGACCGCCACCATATACGCCGAATACACAACCGCAATCACGGCAATGCCGGTGGAAATCTTGCGGAACAGATCGATGTCGGACAATACATTCGGCAACATCACGATGATGATTGCGCCGAGGACAGGACCGGTACGCGTCTTGCGTCCGCCCATGATGACCGCCAGCAGGAACAATATGGTGAGTTCGAAGCTGTAGGTGTTGGGCGAGATGTATTCCTCGGAATAGGTGTACAGGCTGCCCGCCAGCCCGGCAATGCCGGCGCTCAACACGAAGGCGTAGACCTTGTAGGCATACACGCTCACGCCCATGCAGTCCGACGCGATAGGGCTGTCGTGCAGGGCTTCGAAGGCGCGGCCCAGATGCGATTTCAGGATGCGCTGCACGACAAACAGGGTCAGCACCAGCGCCACCAGCACGATGTAGTAATAGTCAGCACCGGTGATCTGGTGGCCAAACCATATCGGTTTGCGTACGGACAGCCCGAGCGGGCCGTTGGTGAGGAAAGTCATCTCGTTGATCAATATCTGGATGATGGTGCCGAAGGCCAGGGTCACCATCGCCAGGTAGGGACCGTTCACGCGCAGCGCAGGCAAAGCGAGTATCGCGCCAAAAAATGCGGTGACGAGGATGCTTGCCGGAACTGCCAGCAGGAACGGCCAGGCCAGCTGGAAATGCAGCACGCCGGCGGTATAGGAGCCGATCCCGAACAACGCGGCGTGACCCAGCGATACTTCGCCGACGTAGCCCACCACGATATCGAGACCGAGCAACAGGATCGCATAGATTCCAATTACGACCATCAGATGGACATAATAGGGATTGGTCCAGATGGTGGGCAGCACTGCCGCGACGGCAATGCCCGCCATGATAGATATATTCTTGAACGCACTCATGCTAAACCTTTTTGATAATGGATTTGCCGAACATACCGGCCGGCTTGATCGACAACACCAGCAATAGCAGAAGCAGGCCCGGTACATCCTTGTACCCGGTCGAGATGTAGTAACCGGTGGTGGTTTCGGCGATACCCAGCATCAGTCCGCCGACGATGACGCCCATGCCGCTGTTCAGTCCGCCGATGATGGCGACGGAAAAGGCCTTCAGGCCCAGCACCACGCCCATCGTCGCACCGGTCAGCGTAAGCGGCGCGACCAGCACACCCGCAAAAGCCGCGGTCATGGAACTCAGTGCGTAAGAGAAAGTGATCACCATGCCGGTATTGATGCCCATCAGACCTGCCGCATCACGGTCATTGGAAGTTGCCACCACAGCCTTGCCGTAGATGGATTTGCGGTTGAACAGCTCCACGGCCAGCATGATCGCCAGCGCGCCCACCACCACCAATATCTCCATCGGCAATACGCGTATACCCATGAACTGCATGGGTTCGGTCGGAAGCGGTGACGGGAAGGTAATATCGTCATGACCCCAGACGTTTTCGGCGACGTTCTTGAAAATGATCGCCAGCGAGATCGTGGTCATGATCCAGCCAAATTCGGATTTAGTCTTGATCGCGGGCTGCACGCCTACGCGTTCCACAAATATGCCTTGCAATGCACCAAACACCAGCACCAAGGGGATCATCAGCCAGTAGCTCATATGCCCGACCAGCGTGAGCCCGACAAGTGCGCCAAGCATCAACGCTTCGCCCTGTCCGAAGTTCAACGTAGCCGATGTTGAAAATGTAAGTTGATAGCCAAATGCAATCAGAGCGTAAATCATGCCGAGTGCTATGCCGCTGACTATAAGTTGAGCGAGGATTTGCATGATAAGAACTCCTTCTTGTTGCTAATTGGGCCGGGGTTCCCGGCCCAATTGCGAATTACCTGTTATATCGGCCTGTTTATATCGCCAAAAGCCAATTTATTTCTTGATTTGCGCGGCGCCGCTGGAGTAAACCACGTGACCGTCATGAACCTCGCCCATCACCACCATGCTCCTGGCAATCGCTTCATGATTGTCATGCGTATAGGGATGGTCGTACGTAGTGACTACGCCGTCGATCTTGGTATTCAGGTTTTCCAGTGCTTCGCGAACCTTCACGCCGTCTGTGCTGCCTGCCTGCTTGATGGCTGCGGCCATCAGGTACATGGAGTCGTAACCCTGCGCCGCGGAAACGGGCGACGGGATACGGCCATTGGCCGGATTGTAGGCTTTCAGGTATGCAGCAATGAAAGCCTTGCGTTTAGGCGTATTCGGCTCCTGAATGAACGTTTGCGGCATCAGGGCACCTTCGCCATTCTTGCCGGCGTTGTCGATGAAGTTCCCCATGGACAGTGTCCAGCTTCCGATCATCGGCACTTTCCAGCCCAACTTCTCCATGCCATTGGCGATCTGCGCCAGCTCGGGTCCAATGCCGTAGGTCAGGATCGCCTGGGCTCCTGCTTCCTTGGACTTCAGCAACTGCGCAGTCATGTCCACATCCTTGATGTTGAACTTTTCCACTGCGACCGGGGTGATGCCCTTGGCGGCCAGTGCTTTCTCCAAGTCCGCGCGACCCAGTTGGCCGTAGTTGGTGGAATCTGCCAGGATCGCCACTTTCTTGAAATGACGCACATCGATCGCTTCCTCGACGATCATCGAAGACTGGATTGTGTCGTTGGCGGAGGTGCGGAATATGTAGTTGTCGGCAAATTCCGGCGGCAGGAATTGCTTGGTCACGATGGAGCCGGTCGCGACGTTGTTGATCACCGGAATCTTGGCTTCCTGGAAGAAACGCTGCGAAGCCAGCGATACCCCGGTGTTGATGTAACCCAGATCGGCGACAACGCCTTCCTTGTTGATCAATTCCTGTGCGACCTGTACACCACGTCCGTTGTCGGCCTGGTCGTCGCGCTCGATCAGTTCGATCTTGCGCCCCAGAATTCCGCCCGCGGCATTGATTTCGGAGGCCGCAAGTCTTACTCCGTCACGCATGGAAACGCCCATCGGGCTGGAACCGCCAGTATACGGGCCGGAAACGCCGATCTTGATCGTATCGGCGGCAAATGCGGAACACGACGCCGCAAAAGCGATTGCGGCGACTATGGATTTCAATTTGATGTTCATATTTCTCTCCCGGGTAATGGTCAATCAAAAAAACGTTCAGCAACAAAAACACCTGCACACGACTAAACCAACTTATAACGATGACTGCCTCAAATTTACTTACGCGAAATATCCGCCACTATGCGGAATTATCGCGTACGAACCTGACAGGGGGCTGACACGGGGCAAAAAAGACAACTTGGATATTACATGGAAACTATGCATTCAACCCCAGTTTGGCTGCAAGGCCGATACGCTGCAATTTGCCCGTGGCACCCTTCGGAATCTCGGCCATGAACAGGATCTTTCTGGGCACTTTGAAAGCCGCCAGCTTGGTCGCCGCAAATTCGCGCAGCTCCTGTTCGTCCAGACTGAAACCCTCTCGCAACACCACCGCCGCGGCCACGTCTTCGCCCAATTTTTCATGCGGCATGGCAAATGTGACAACCTGCATGACAGCAGGGTGATGCATCAGGACTTCATCGACTTCCAGCGGGGAAATCTTCTCCCCGCCCCGGTTGATGATCTCCTTCAAGCGGCCGGTTAACGTCAAATACCCATCATTTGTAAGGGAACCCTGATCGCCTGTGCGGAACCAGCCGTTTACGAAAGCTTCCGCATTGGCCTTGGGGTTATTCTCGTAACCCAGTGTCACATTCTCTCCGCGTATCACGACCTCCCCGATCACGCCGGGTTTGAGCAAGTTGCCGTCGTTATCCATGATGGCAATCTCGGGGCCGGCCGCGATGCCGACCGAGCCGGGAATGCGCTTGGCCGGCGGCAAAGGGTTGCTTGCCATCTGGTGGGCGGCTTCCGTCATTCCATACGATTCGATCAACGGGGCATTGAAGGTTTTTTCCAGCTCGGCGATGACTTGGGTCGGCATGGACGAAGAGGACGAACGGATGAACCGCAACGGGTTGGCTGCAATGACATCCATATTGCCCGCGGCACGGGACAGGATGGTCTGGTGCATGGTCGGCACGGCGGTGTACCAGGTCGGCCTGCATTCTTTCATCCATGAATAGAATTTCAGCGCGTTGAATCCGGGAGTGCAAAATATCTGGCTGCCGACAGCCATCGGCGCGAGCACCCCCGCGATCAGCCCGTGAATATGAAACAGCGGCATCACGTGCAGCTCGCGGTCCTCTTGCCGGAGAGCGAGCGTGGCGCTGATGTTGCGCGCGGAAGCGCATACGTTCTTGTGGGTGAGCGGGACAATCTTCGGCCGGGAAGTCGTGCCGGAAGTATGCAGGATCAATGCGATATCGTCGGTTCCTGCAAGCCCGGCATTCGCGGCAGATGCGCCCGGTGCACCCGCACCCGAAATGGTGAAACTGCCCGCGCCGTTTTCCGGCGTCGGAGTCAATTCCAGGATCGCGATGCCCAGCTTTGCCGCGACGGCACGGGCCGGGGTCTCGCTCCCGTTCGCAACGACCAGTGCCTTGGCGTTCAAATCGCCGAGATAAAATTCGAACTCGTCCGCCCGGTAAGCCATGTTCAGGGGGGCCGCCGTGCATCCGCTCGCGACCGCAACAAATGCCGTCGCCATTTCCGGGCAATTGGGCATCACGATCCCGACCCGGTCTCCCCTGCCCACACCCAGCCGGTTGAGCGTCTTCACGGTCTCGTCCACGAGCATGTTCAAAGCCTGATAGGTCAGAGGCTTCGCCGAGGGCGCGGTGATCGCGATGGCGGAAGGAGTTTCCTTTGCGTGGATCGCGATCATTTCGGGGAGAGTGGTGAATTTTTTCATGGCTGGTAAGTCCGGGTTGAAAAGGTCGTGGGTTCAGGAGATGCGCAAGGCGCCTTTGTGCTGCTGCAATTTGTTCGCCAGCAACGACACAAGCGCGTAGACGGCATCAATGTTCGGGGTCGGGGTCCCGGTGATCCGGCCCAGCTCCATGACCGAGCCGACCAGGGCGTCGAGTTCGAGCGGTCGGCCGAGCTCCACATCCTGCAGCATGGAGGTCTTGTGCTGGCCCACCGCCTGCGCGCCATTGATACGTTTTTCCAGGCTCACCTTGAACTGGACACCCAGTTTCTCGCCGATGGCCTGCGCTTCCCGCATCATGTTGGCGGCCAGTTCACGTGTGGCGGGGAACACACAGATGTCTTCCAGAGTGGCATGCGTCAGCGCACTGATCGGGTTGAAGCTCAGGTTGCCCCATAGCTTCAGCCATATCTCGGAACGGATATCGTTCGAGATCGGTGATTTGAATCCGGCACCCTTGAAGGCTTCGCTGATCGCGCGAATGCTCGGCGTGTCGCTGCCGTCGATCTCGCCGA
>JAJXUF010000175.1 GCA_021783175.1 Pseudomonadota bacterium | reverse complement strand
CTTTGCCGCGAATTTTGCTCTATCACAAGCAGGAAGGCGAAATCGTCAGCCGCGACGACCCGAAGGAGCGTGCCAACGTTTTCGACGCGCTACCGAAATTGCGCGGGCAGAAATGGATTGCGATCGGGCGTCTGGACTTCAATACCAGCGGGTTGCTTATCTTCACCACCTCTGGCGAGCTGGCCAATCGCCTGATGCACCCGCGCTTTGAAGTCGAGCGCGAATATGCGGTGCGAGTTCAGGGCGAGATGACGCCAGATCAAATGCACCAGATGATCAAGGAAGGCATCGAACTGGAAGACGGTTTGGTGCGCTTCGAGCATCTTAGCGACGAAGGTGGCGAAGGTTACAACCACTGGTATCGACTGGTGCTCAAGGAAGGGCGTAACCGCGTGGTCCGGCGCACCTTTGAAGCATTGGGTTTGCCGGTGAGCCGCCTGATGCGGGTGCGTTTCGGAATGATCAACCTGCCACCGCGCATCAAGCGGGGCATGATGGCCGAGTTGGGCGAAGGTGAGGTAAGAGCGATTCTCGAGTGGGTTGGTTTGCCTGCAGGCGTTGCCAGACAAGTGGTTGACGATGGGCGCGGAAGCAAGCTGCAACGCGCACGATCGCGGAAAAATTAAAACTGGCGAGATTGGCATACACTCGTTAAAATCCGCGGGCTTAAGCGGCATTCTTAAGTGATAACGGTAACCTAGACGCGAACTGGCGAGCAGGAAGACATGGAAGAGCGGGGCAACAAGACCATCATCTGCAGCGTATTATTTTTGGATATCGCTGAATATTCAAAAAAATCCGTCTCGGGTCAGATATCGCTGAAAGAGCGCTTCAACGCCTTTCTGTCCATCGCCATTCGCGATGTGCCCGTCAACGACCGCATTATTCTGGACACCGGAGATGGTGCGGCGATCAGTTTTCTGGGCGACATCAGCGACGCGTTGCATGCCGCACTGAGTATGCGCAGCAGTCTGCTGAATGAAGGCGTGCGCATGGAGCCGCCGTTGCTGGTGCGTATTGGCGTCAATCTCGGGCCGGTGCGTTTGGTCAAGGATATCAACGGTCAGCCGAATATCGTGGGTGACGGAATCAACGTCGCGCAACGCGTGATGGGTTTTGCGGATCCGGGGCAGATTCTGGTGTCGCGCTCGTATTACGATGCGGTTTCCCGCTTGTCGCAGGAATATGCCGGCATGTTCCATTACCAGGGATCGCGAACCGACAAGCACGTACGCGAGCATGAGGTGTATGCGATTGGCTATCCGGGCGACTTCACCTCTACGCAGCGGACGCTCGCGAAGCAATCCAGACACGCGGGTGCAAAGGGCATTGAGGCGGCGCTGTTCAGGCTGGAGAGTTACTGGGATATTTTTGCAGGCAAGATGGCTCGGTGGGAACGTTTCGCGGTCGAGTCATTCCGAGATGCATCAGCCAAGCAGCGTGCTGCGCTCATCGGTGCGGCCTTGGTTGCCGTATTTTTGATGTTTGCACTGACGGTTAAACTGGCGAGCCATCCGGAACCAAAACCTGCGCAAATAGCTTCTTTAGAGCCGGTTAAAGCAGATAAATTACCGGCATCTTCGGTTGTCGAGACTGGACAGACCAAAGTTGAAAAGGAGGTCGTCAAGGAAGCCAAAGAAACTCCCAAGACCATCAAAGAGGCTGCCAAGGACGCTGACGCCAGGAAGGCAACCCGAAAGGCACGGAAAAATGCTGAAGCCGAACTACAAAAAACCAAGGATGTGAAGAAGGATCCGCGCATAAGGACCCTGGCTGAGACGACCGGCGCACCTGCCGTGGTGAGTCTGGGGGTACTGCCTTGGGGCGAGATTTATCTGGATGGTAGAATGCAAGGAGTCAGCCCGCCCCTGATGGAATTGCAGGTCGTTGAAGGCCAGCACGAAATCAAGATTCGAAATACAACCTTTCCGACAATCACCCGTATTATTACGGTGAAGTCGGGAGAGAAGATAAAAATCAGGCATAGATTCGCCAATTAGCGATTTTTGCGTTTGTGAAGAACGGGAGTATTTGGATGGCAGGTTGCCGCAATGCGCTGCTGGGAGTGGTTGTTATTGGGCTCCTCAGTGGCTGCCAGGCGCTGAACTCTTGTGACGAGTGCTGGTGGTACAACAGGACTGCCAGTCATAAACTGAGCAAGGGCGTTGAGAACTACGAAGATGGGAATTACATTGCCTCGATTGAAGCGTTGAACAATGTACTGCAAACGAAGCTGGCGGACCGAGATGATAAAGTGAGTGCATATAAATATATTGCTTTCATACACTGCGTCTCGGGGAGGGAGAAGATGTGCTATGAGGCATTCCGGAAGGCGCTGCTTTTGAATCCAAATTTCGAATTGACTCCGGCTGAGGCGGGTCATCCCGTTTGGGGGCCTGTGTTTCGCAGCGCCAAAGCAAAATTCAAAAAATAAACTATCCGCACGGGAACTATGATCACTCATTTGGGGCGTTACGAGATTGTCGGTGAGCTCGGTCAGGGGGCGATGGGTGTCGTTTACAAGGCAACCGACCCGCTGATCGACCGCGTCGTTGCAATCAAGACCATCACCCTGAGTCTTGCGCAGGAGGAGCGCGACGAATATGAAGCGCGATTCTATCAGGAGGCCAAGGCGGCCGGCCGCCTCAGCCATCCCAATATCGTTACCATATACGATGTGGGACGTAGCGGTGATATCGCCTATATCGCGATGGAATTCCTGCAAGGACGGGAGTTGCGCGACATCCTCAATGACGACAAGTTGCTGCCGGTCGACCAGGTGCTCGATATCGTCACGCAAGTGGCCATGGGGCTGGCTTATGCGCATGAACACGGTATCATTCATCGCGATATCAAACCGTCAAACATCATGGTGGGCCGGGACTGTCAAGTCAAGATCACCGACTTCGGGATTGCGCGCATGGCTTCTGCCGGTGTTCGCACCCAAACCGGCATGGTTTTGGGTTCGCCGAAATACATGTCTCCCGAGCAGGTCATGGGAAAACTGACCGATCAGCGCTCCGATATTTTTTCCTTGGGCGTCATGCTGTATGAGATGTTGACAGGACAGCCCGCGTTTACGGGCGAGAACGTGAACGCGATCATGTATCAGACCTTGAATGCGATTCCGCAGCCTCCGAAAGCCCTGAATCCGGCCGTGCCGGAGATGCTCAATTTCATTGCGGCCAAGGCGCTGGCAAAAGACGTGGACAACCGCTACCAGAACGCCAGGGATTTGGCGAACGATCTGCGGGCCTGCAGGGGCACCATGCCGGGTAGCCTGTTTTCTGCGGATGTACCCAAGCCGACCAAGGCAGCATCCGCAACAGATGCTGCGGCGGCGGGAGTGGACGCTGGGGAAGAATCTGATCCTGGCGTAACGATGAGGCTGTCGCCTTCGTTTGACTCGGCTGCCGCAACCATGCGTCTGGCCGCGATGACGGCCAGTCAGGAAGATGTGGACGAGTTGTCCAAGACCTTCAAGATGGCCCGCCCCAGCATCGAAGAGATCAACCGGGCCGCGCCGCAAGCGACAGTGTCTGCCAAGCGTGCGCCGATCAATGCGATACATCCGGCGGGAGAAGCGCGGGCTTCGAGAGGAGGGGGAGTTTTGTTGATGGCTATTGTTGCCCTGATCCTGATCGGGCTGATCTCCGCACTGCTGTTTTAGCAGACTCCAGGAAATGACCGGAATGCAGCGGCATTTCAAGTTGCGCCCTTCCCGTGCCCTGTCCTTGTTTTTATTCATTCTGTGTCTGTTGGCGCTTGTTTCGATAGGGGCGCTGCCGTTCCCCGTGCTGCCGTTGCTTGTCCTGTCATTGATCGTGTTGTGTTGGGGCGGCTATTGCCTGCTGCTACATGCAGGCTTGCGTATGGGAATGTCCTGTGTCGCCTTGCGATTGGAGGAGGGCGATGAGATCGTCCTCGTGTTGCGCAACGGCAGCCACTTGATGTGCAGGCTATCCGGCGATTCCCTGGTGACTCCCTATATTGTCATCCTGAATGTTGCAAGGAATGAGCAGCGTGGAGGGCGCAGTGTGGTAATCATGCCGGACGCGATCGGAGCGGAGAGCTTCCGTCGTTTGCGCGTTATCCTGAGATGGGGGGACGCGGCCAATCAGGCGGCGGCATAAGTTCGCGGTGTCAGCACGGTTGGTATGGCTTCAGGCAGCATTTGCGGATAATCCTTGCTGAAGTGCAAACCACGGCTTTCGTGGCGGAGCAGCGCACTTTGCACGATGAGATCGGCTGTCAGAACGAGGTTGCGCAGTTCGAGCAGGTCGGCGCTGACATGGAAGTTGCTGTAATACTCGTTGATTTCCTCGTGCAGCAGCTTGATGCGATGTTGCGCTCGCTGCAAACGTTTGGTGGTGCGCACGATACCGACGTAGTCCCACATGAAGCGGCGCAGCTCGTCCCAGTTATGCGAGATCACCACCGTCTCGTCCGCATCCGTTACCTGGCTTTCGTCCCATTGCGGCAGCGTGGGGATTTTTACCGGTGACTGGCCCAGAATGTCTTGTGAGGCGGACTCGGCGAATACCAGACACTCCAGCAGCGAATTGCTGGCCAGGCGATTGGCCCCGTGCAAGCCGGTGCATGCGGTCTCGCCTATCGCATATAGTCCGTCAACATCGGTGCGCCCATGCAGATCGGTCACCAGTCCGCCGCAGGTGAAATGCACTGCCGGAACGACCGGGATCGGTTGTTTGGAAATGTCTATCCCGAGCGCGAGGCAGCGCGTATAGATGGTCGGGAAATGCTCTTGCAAGAATTCCAGGGGCTGATGTGAAATATCCAGATAAACGCAATCAAGTCCGCGCTTCTTCATCTCAAAGTCGATGGCGCGGGCCACGACATCACGCGGCGCCAGTTCGGCGCGTTCGTCGTGCCAGGGCATGAAGCGTGTGCCGTCGGGCAATTTTAATGTGCCGCCTTCGCCGCGCACCGCTTCGCTGATGAGGAAGGATTTTGCGTGGGGGTGGTAGAGGCAAGTGGGATGGAACTGGATGAACTCCATGTTGGAGACGCGGCAGCCGGCGCGCCAGCCCATCGCGATCCCGTCGCCGGTAGCGGTGTCCGGATTGGTGGTGTACAGATAGACCTTGCCGGCACCGCCGGTGGCGAGAACCGTGTTCTGGGCTTCAATGGTAATAACTTCGCCGCTGAGGCTGTTCAGGGCGTAGGCACCGTAGGCACGATTTTCGTCTTGCCCCAATTTGCTTCCGGTGATGAGGTCGATGGCTATATACCGTTCCAGCAATGTGATATTGGGATGGACACGGGCCCGGGCTGCGATAGTGTCTTGTACGGCTTGTCCGGTGGCATCGGCAGCATGGATGATGCGGCGATGACTGTGCCCTCCCTCCCGCGTGAGATGGTAGCCGCTGTCCGTGCCCGAATCGCGGGTGAAAGGGACGCCTTGAGCTATCAGCCAGTCTATGGCCGGAGCGCCATGCTCGACCACAAAGCGGGTGGTTTTGGGGTCGCACAGGCCGGCGCCGGCGATCAGAGTGTCGCGGATGTGTTCTTCCAGCGAATCTTCCGAGGAAAGTACCGCAGCGATTCCGCCCTGAGCCCAGGCACTCGCGCCGTCCAGAAGCGATTTCTTGGTAATCACGGCGACTTTTTGACGGTCAGCCAGCTTGAGCGCCAAGGACAGGCCAGCCAGCCCGCTACCTATGATGAGAGTATCGAAACGCAACACGTTGCTTTGCCCGGTCTGATTTTACATTTGGCAACTATATCAAACTTGGGTCGGCTATCATTAACGAGTGAACTTATTTCTTCGCTTACTGTCAATTTCCGAGGCTGGCAAAGCTGACGTTTGTGTATCCATCCGGTTATACTGACGGGCCGCTTATGGGCGGTTCAGATTAATAAACCGGGAAACGGAATGGGTGACAGGGAGGTCGATCAGCAACTGGTAGAGCGGGCGCAGCGCGGAGACAAGCACGCGTTCGAGTTGTTGGTGGCAAAGTATCAGCGCCGCCTGGGGCGGTTGATCTCGCGTTTCGTCCGTAATGCCAGTGAGGCAGAGGATGTCACCCAGGATGCGTTCATCAAGGCGTACCGCGCTTTGCCGTCATTCCGGGGGGATAGTGCGTTTTACACCTGGCTGTACCGGATCGGTATCAATACCGCCAAGAATCACCTGGTGGCCCAAGGCC
>JAJXUF010000174.1 GCA_021783175.1 Pseudomonadota bacterium | reverse complement strand
AAGTGCAGCATCCCGATGCCGGCATTACCGTTGCCGATGCCAACGCCGTTCGATGGCTATGTCGAGGTGCTGGCGCGCGTTTCCAGTACCTGTCTGGTCACTGTGCAACGTAACCGGTATTCCGTCCCCTGCCATCTGGCCAACCAGAAGGTGGCGATCCACCTCTACCCAGCCCGGATCGAGGTGTCTGCCGAGAATGCGATCGTGGCGTGCCATACACGGCTGCTGGAGCGTGACCAGGTCAGCTATGACTGGCAGCACTACATCCCGCTTATTGAGAAGAAGCCCGGCGCCTTGCGCAACGGCGCGCCGTTTGCCGATATGCCAGTCCCCTTTGCCAAACTGCAAACCGCCTTACGACGACGAGAACGACAACAGGGCGACCGCACCATGGCCCGTGTGCTTGCCGCCGTGCCGGCCCATGGCTTGGAGGCGGTGCTGGTCGCAGTCGAGCTGGTGCTGGAGTCGGGGTTACTCAGTGTCGAGCATGTGATCAACGTGCTGGCACGTCTGAGTCCGTCGCCACTGCCCGCACAGGTGGAAACCCGTCTCACGCTCATCGAAGAACCGCTGGCGGATACCTCGCGCTATGACAGCCTGAATGCGCAGGAGGTGTCCCATGTCTGACATCATCACCCAACTCAAGGCGCTCAAGTTACAGGGTATGGCGGACTGCTATGTCGAGCTGCAAAGCCAGGGCGCCACGGCGTCGCTGGACTCGTCGGTATGGCTGCTGCATCATCTGCTGGAGGCGGAAACTCATGATCGAGGCCTCCGTACCTTGCGGTATCAAATGAATGCTGCCCGGTTCACCGGAACCTGCTGGGCTTCGACTTCGGGCAATCCTAAGGTGGATAAACAACTGATCAGTCAGCTTGCCACCCTGGAGTTTACCGATGCCGCACAGAATCTCATGTTGGTCGGCGGAACAGGCACCGGCAAAACCCATCTGGCAACGGCGATTGGCGTCTCCGGCATTCAGCAGCACGGCAAAAGAGTGCGCTTTTACTCCACGGTGGATCTTGCCAATACGCTGGGGCAGGAGAAAGCAGCGGGCAAACAGGGCAAGCTGGCCCTCAGCCTGATGCAGATGGACTTGGTCATTCTCGACGAGCTGGGCTATCTGCCGTTCTCTCAGGCCGGCGGCGCATTGCTGTTCCACCTGCTCTCCAAGCTCTACGAGCGGACCAGCGTCATCATCACGACTAATCTGACCTTCTCGGAATGGAGCAGCGTGTTCGGCGATGCCAAGCTGACCACCGCGCTGCTGGATCGGCTGACGCATCATTGCCAACTCATCGAAACCGGCAACGAGTCATTCCGCTTCAAGGAAAGTAGTGCAACCGCCAAGGATCGCATCAAGTCGCGCGAGAAAGCTCAACGCTCACCCGCAACAGAGGAAACAGAACCATTCTGAAGCAGTACGTGCCTTCAGCCCGTATGCCGCCAAAATAATCTACGCTGAAGATCGGCCGTTGCGAACAACCCAGCATCGGGAAGGTGTTGGGGCGCTATGCGCAGGTCTGGGTCATGGAATCCCCCAATCGCGTCAGCCTCCCCCGTCCGCGGGTGGAAACACGAAATACGACCGGAACGCGATATCCAGCGCACGATCGGCCAATATATCGGCTGTCTTCTCCGACTTGTGAAACCGCCCTCGGTAATATCGGCTGAGCGCGTGTTCAGCAAGGGGATACTGCCGCTCGAGGTCTTCATAGATTCTTTGATGTCTAGGATTCTCCATTGACCACGCGCGCAAATCCGTATCCACCTGCGCACGCGTATTGTACGGCCGGTTCGTCAATGCCCAGGGACGCAGGAGGACATTGGCCCACATGGTTTGGACCAAACTACGTATAGTCCCGGTCGGGTGCAGCGTGCCTTCATTTTGACCAGACCCCAAGGCGCGATCTAAGAGGCTTGCCAAGGTACCGACAGCGGCGGGCAGCAACGAGACGGCATTCGCAACCGGCGGACCGAATTGCACGGTGCATGGCGAGTGTGCCGCCGTGGCGTCCAGCGGATGAACCTGCCAGCTGCCGAGAAAAAAATAGGACGCACCGACATCGATCGCCCACATATGGCCATTATGGTTGTCTGAGAACACTGCAGGAGGACGCCAACCATAACGGATGACGGTAATCATTCCCGGAATTTGGGGTCCTATGAATCGGTTGGAACTCGAGAACTCTGTCCAGAAATGCGCAGGAGTGGTGTCGGCCGCAATTGAAAGGAGCGCATACCAGTCTCCCTCCCAGTTGAAGGGTTCATCAATGAGCACGAACCGCCGTCCCAGAGAAGGCGTCTTCTGCCAATATACCGTTACATTCGGCGAGTGGGCCGGGTTTGTGAGTGTTCGGAACAACTTGTGGTTGTATTGAATCCCGCCGCCCGAAATGTTTCCGGGCACAGGGCCGAGCGCGAACGTGCTCGCGTACCCGGGCGGAACCGGCGGGGGCCCATAGAGATAAAACGCGTCGGAGTCGAACTGCGACTGGGCAAGCGGCAGGACCTGCGCACAGGCGGAACGGAGCTTTTGGCCTTTGGAGAACAGACGCGGCCATCCGCCCGGCCCCGGTCCGGCATAGACGTGAACGGGCCGAATCCAGGCAATATTGCCCAGTGGCACATAGTGGTACGCCTGCTGGCCGCCAGACGGACTTTTCGTTAGGGCCACCACCCCGATGATTCCACTGGTCCCGTATGGTGCGGACGGTAATGTCAGCGCAGATGAGCGGCTCCAGCTCAACACATAAAAGGGGTGCTTTTTGTCGTCCGTGTTTCCGATGATATCGGTGGGTACGGTGGCCCATTCCCACCCAAGGAAACCATTGAACCCCCGGGCCATCTGCGGATGTGGCAACGGCAGCATGTAGAGTTTGTTGTCGATATACGGGCTGTAGGACGAAGGCGGCAGATGGAACACAGTCGAGCCGCCGTCACCGTAACCCGCAGGCGGCATCCGCAGGCGGATGAGGGTCTCGTGCTCGCCATTCCCCAAAAGGTCGATAGTCGTGCGCCACAGTACCGGTATATGCGCTCGACGCAAGGCCCGGGTGTTTCTCAACCAGCTACGCCAGTTCGGTTGACAGTCATCGGCTCCGTATTTGGGGCAAACACCACCCGGAAATCCCGTTTCAACCGTTTTGGCCAGCACGCGATTCCATGGTGCAGGAGTCCAGTGAGGGCGGTGAAATTGTGGATACCGAGGGGATAGCTGCGGATTGTTGCTGCCGAATGGGACGTTACGAAACTGATTGAAGTTCTTGACGAGCGCTTTACAGCCCGGAGACGCGGGATAAACGGCCTTCGGAACGACCGCCTGGACCGGGTAGGCAGCATAGCGCCCGAGGTAGTGCGTGCGGGCCAATGGATGGCGGACCTTGAGATTCGGCATGACCGGCCGACGATGCGAACCAAAGATTTCAGCCAGAGTCGTGTTGGGATTTTCGTAGGGCGGCCGTTTTAATTCCGAAATTCTGCGATTGTACATTTCGACTAGGGCCGAGAGCGAACGCTCACGAATTTGTTGATTGTATTCTTCATTGCGACGGTGCAGCCAACTGCGCTGCTGATCTTTCACAATGTTTTGTTCGTCGTCCGTCTTCAATGCGGCCGAATAGGCGTCAGCCAGCTGCCGGTCAAGGTGCCGCAATAGCGGCAGGGCGCAAATCTCCGACTCGACGAAGGTCAGTGCATGCTTGTTTCCGCAGCCGAAACTTGGTCTCGACCCCTTCCAGGCCGGCGCATACAACTCAGGAAAGAGTTTGTTTCCGTTGGCCGCGGCCAGGTCGATTGACGTTTTTCCCTGATCGTTCTTGGCATAAGCATCCGCGCCGTGTACGATCAACAGAACGGCAAGATCCTCGCCGTTAAGCCAGTTACCTGCTAATGGACCTATGTCCGGTGATTGACCTATGTGGTATGCCGCGAACTGAAGCGGCGTCCAGCCAGTAGAAGTTTTCGCATTGACATCGGCTCCATGGGCGATCAGAAACTTTGCAACATCCACCCTTCCCCCAGCAACGGCTGCGTCGAGCGGCGTAAAACCATTTATGGTTCTTGAGTTAACGCTTGATCCTTTGTCAATCAGCAGCGCAACCATATCCTTGTAACCGAACTGCGAAGCGATATCGATGGGTAAGTCGCCAAACTTGGCTCCCGCGTTCACGTTGGCCCCATTGGCAATCAAGAGTTCCGCTAGATTCTTGGAGTTGTGCATCGCGGCAGCATAGAGAGGGGTATCGCCATTTTTTTCGGCGTTAACATCCGCCCCCGCTGAAATCAGCACTTTTGCCATTTCTACGTTTCCGGCAAAGGCCGTCTCGAGGAGAGGTGTGAAACCCTCGGCATCCCTCGCGTTAACATTCACGCCGGCAGCCAGAAGCCGTTTAACCTCGTCTACGTTGCCCGACTTCGCCGCGTAACTCAGTAGATTATTCCGGCCGTAAGTATTCCCCTGCTCAGCGGCCTTGTGTAGCCAGCTCGATGCCTCGTCATCGTTCTGTGGCACGCCTAGACCATATCTGTACATTACGCCGAGGTCGGTCTGGGCGTTGGCATTTCCCTGATCGGCTGCTTTGCGCAACCATTTTGCAGCCTCGGAAGCATTTTCGGACACGCCTTGGCCGCGGAAGTACATGTGGCCGGCAAAAATCTGAGCCTTTACATATCCCTGCTCGGCTGATTTGCGGAACCACTTCAGCGCCTCGATATAGTTCTGCGCCACCCCTTGGCCGTGGAAGTACATGAACCCGAGGTTGTACTGGGCAAGCACGTCCCCTTGCGAGGCGGCCTTGCGGTACCACTTCACGGCCTTGGTGTTGTCTTTAGGTACGCCCCGGCCTCTTTCGTACATAAAGCCGAGGATGGCCTGGGCCTTGGCGTTCCCTAGCGCGGCTACCTGGTGGAACCATTTCACCGCTTCCGAGACATTTCTTGGTACGCCTTCTCCTTTGGCATACATCCAACCGAGACTGTACTGTGCCATCGCATTGCCGTGCTCGGCCAGCGGTTGCAGTAGCGCGAAAGCGCTTTTGTAGTTTTTGGCCTTAAAGGCGGCCATGCCATCGGACAATGTGTCCGCAAAAGCTAGCATAGGGAAGCAGATCAACGTCAGCAGAAATACGAAGAATCTCGTTTTTGCGTGCACGGGCATCGTTTCCTATTTTTCTTGTGGTGTGACTTGGTGCAATGCATCCTTATGATTGCTAGATCACTGAACACCGGTGACAAAGAAATTGCGTCGCGAGAGATGGTAATGCGCTAGAGCCTCCTGCTCTCAGTCGTAAGTACCTCGCAGCGATTGTCTATCAGATGAGGACACCAGGCCCCGCTGTAGCCCCAGTGTTGTACAAGAAGATTAGCTCAATCGCCTCGGTAAGTGAAAGTGAACACGACCTGCAGTAGCGCCCGGCGGCTGACCGATGTCAGCGTTCTGGATATTGACTGGTGGCTTCGACCTGCTTTGAACGCAATCGGCTGAAGATTCGACAGATCCCCGCAGCGGATCCGGATCAGTGACCGCTCCTGAACAGAAAGCAGGCGTGTTTCGGGGATGTCTCGACCGGCTGCAATAGCCGTATTCTGTTGAAAAACCCTTTTTCGTTCGAGGCAAGAAAATCTCTGGACCGCTGGCAAATTATCTTCTATGGCAACCGGGGGATAGTGGAGCAGCCCCGATCTCTCCGTGGCAAACTTCTTGCGAGTCCTAGTGCTGATTTCAGCTTCAACATTCGAACATATTCAACACCAGAGAAAAAACTGGCTCAGAAGATTTGCGAGTTTTTCAACAGAATAGCCGAGAATCCGCCACTGAATAGTGTGCGTCTACCCGTCAGCGATAGCCGAAAAAGCACATTGGCTCGTTTTCCTGCGCAAACAAGCTGTGCTGTAATCCTGCTGTAATTGTGTTGCACTCTGGTCCGCCATGATACATTTCGATACATAGCAATGTTATTGCCAATCATGTACTTAGGCGTAAAGAAGTGTACGATAACGCATCGTTTTAGGATTCCAATTCCAAAGGTCAGAGGTTCGAATCCTCTAGGGCGCGCCAACCCACTGAAATTCGATACATTTCAGGTCTTTGGACCTACGGCTGAATAATAGTCCGATTTGCTAACGCTCCCGTCGTCCTGGCTGTGCAGCTAATGCTCGTGAGCGTTGCCCTAAACCCACCGATGTGCCCGGATTTCGGCGTGT
>JAJXUF010000173.1 GCA_021783175.1 Pseudomonadota bacterium | reverse complement strand
CGGTGCCGTGATCTTGCTCCAGCACGGGTTGTTCAAAGTCATGTCCATGTCGCGCGCGAAGATGGCGAAGCCGTCGTAGCCGTGGTACGGGCCGGAGTAATCCCAGCTGTGCATCTGGCGGAAGGGAACGCCCATCTTCTGGAAGATGAACTTTTCCTTGATGCCGGAGCCGACCAGATCGGGTTTGACCTTCTTCACGAACTCCTCGAACTCGAAGCCGGTGACGTCGTCATACAGCAGCGTCGCGTTGCCCATATCCTTGATGGTGCGATCGTAGTCGTCGTTGTGACCGAACTCGTAACCGGTACCGACCACTTCCATGCCCAGATCTTCATAGGCACCGATCACGTGACGCGGACGCAGACCGCCAACGTACAACATGACGCGCTTGCCTTGCAAACGCGGTTTGTACTTGTCGATGACGGCTTGCATCAGCGGCTGGTACTTGGCGATGACGCGCTCGGCGCCTTCCTTGATCTTGTCGTCGAACAACGCGGCGATTGCACGCAAGCTTTCGGCAACCTTGGTCGGGCCGAAGAAGTTGTATTCCATCCAGGGGATGCTGTACTTCTCTTCCATGTGGCGCGCGATATAGTTCATCGAACGGTAGCAGTGGATGAGATTCACTTTGACGTAAGGCGTCTTTTCCATCTCGGCGATGGTGCCGTCGCCGGACCATTGCGCAACCACGCGCAGACCCATCTCTTCCAGCAGGATGCGTGAAGACCATGCGTCGCCGCCGATGTTGTAGTCGCCGATCACGGCCACGTCATACGGCGTGCCTTCGAATGCCTTGCCTTCGCGGCGCGGCAGGACCCAGTCGCGGATCGCATCGTTGGCGATGTGGTGGCCGAGCGATTGCGAAACGCCTCGGAAACCTTCGCAGCGCACGGGAACGACAGGCTTGTCGATCTCTTTTGCAGCTTTCTTGGAAACGGCTTCGATGTCGTCACCGATCAGGCCGATCGGGCACTCGGATTGCACGGAGATGCCCTTGTTCAGCGGGAACAATTGCTCGATCTCGCCGATGAGTTTGGCCAGCTTTTTATCGCCGCCGAACACGATGTCTTTTTCCTGGAAATCGGAAGTGAAGTTCATCGTGCCGAATGTATTGATCCCTGTGGTGCCGACGTAGTAGTTACGGCGACCGGCACGGGAATATTGACCGCAGCCAACCGGGCCGTGGGAAATGTGGATCATGTCCTTGATCGGGCCCCACACCACGCCCTTTGAACCGGCGTAGGCGCAACCGCGAATGGTCATCACGCCCGGCAACGATTTGCGGTTGGAGGTGATGCACTTCTTGGACTGTTCGATAGATTGGTCGTTGACCGCCAGATGCTTCTCGCGGTCTTTCTTTGCTTTCTCCGGATAAACCTCAAGCACCTCCTGAATCAGGGCTTCGGTTTCTTCGCGTGTTAATGCTGTCATTTCATTCTCCTTAAATGACCCACCAATATGTGGAGTCTGTCAGAGTTTCAATTTGGTAAGGTTGACGGGCTGCACACTTGCAACCCGTCGCGCTCAAGACCTTAATCAGGCAGCCAGTTCAGCCGCTTTCTTGCCGATGATGGATTCGTCTTCTGCTTCCATGATGCCGAATTCCATCAACAACGCTTCCAGCTCGTCCATGGTGATCGGAGTCGGGATAACGAACTTCTTGTTCTCCACGATCTTCTTTGCCAGCGAACGATACTCATCAGCCTGCTTGTGCTTGGGATCGTATTCGATCACGGTCATGCGACGGATCTCGGCGTGCTGCACAGCGTTGTCGCGCGGGATGAAGTGGATCATTTGCGAACCCAGCTTTCCAGCCAGTGCCATGATGAGTTCATCTTCGCGGTCGGTATTGCGGCTGTTGCAGATCAGACCGGCCAGACGCACGCTGCCGGAGTTCGCATACTTCACGATGCCCTTGGCAATGTTGTTGGCGGCATACATCGCCATCATTTCGCCGGAGCAAACGATGTAGATCTCCTGCGCCTTGTTTTCGCGAATCGGCATGGCGAATCCGCCGCACACCACGTCACCCAGCACGTCGTAGAACACGAAGTCGAGTGCTTCGTCATACGCGCCTTCTTCTTCGAGGAAGTTGATGGCGGTGATCACGCCGCGGCCGGCGCAACCGACACCGGGCTCTGGTCCACCGGATTCAACGCACTTGATGCCGCCGAAACCAACCGACAACACGTCTTCCAGTTCCAGATCCTCGACGCTGCCGGCTTCGGCAGCCAGTTCCATCACGGAGTTTTGTGCCTTCGAGTGCAGAATCAAACGAGTCGAGTCAGCCTTCGGATCGCAGCCGACGATCATTACTTTCTTGCCCGATTCAGCCAGGGCAGCTACCAGGTTCTGGGTGGTAGTCGATTTTCCGATACCGCCCTTCCCGTAAATTGCGCATTGACGCAGAGCCATGTTAGTCTCCTAAGAGTTTCAGAATTTAAATTGCGATTGAAAACTGTCGCTCGCACCCAGTACATCGCAAGCTCCGTGCCACGCCTCCACACACATCCAAGCTCATGAAATGCAAGATAAAAATAAATCGACCCCACATGCATTGGTGGATGTGCAACACAACAAGTCAGATGCCTTTGTAGGAGTAGCTACAAGCCGGAATCCGGTTTTGCCGCGCTCGGCGCGCCTGCCGATCAACCGCTGCAACCTGCCCGCCGACATCCTCGGCGGACTGACATTCCAGCATTCGCCCATCGCGCTCGAACTCGACGGCGTCGCTCTATTCCACCGCGGGCTTTTCAAACTGCTGGATCAACTCGGTGATGCCGCGGATCGCGCCGACGCCTTCACCATGCACATGAATGCTTCGTTCTATCTCGACGAGCCGGAACAGGCGGGCTACACCGCGCAAGCGACACACAAGCGGCAAAAGGCGGACTACCTGCGCATGGTGCGCGGCTGGAGCTTCGATGCGGATGGACGTGAAGGGGCCGCACTGAAGGGCTGGGTGGAATCGCGCTTCGGCCTGCTGCCGCGCCATCACGGCGGCCATATACGCAACCTGTCAGGCGAAGCGTATCGGCATTACCTGGAGATGCGCGCCAGCGCGCTGTACGGTACCAACGCACTGGAGTCGCAGTTCGACCTGCTGTATACCTATTGCCAGTATGAACTCGCGCGCCAGCATCCTGGCGAGACTCACCTCACCTTATATCGCGGCGTGAACCGCGTGGACGACTACGAGACATTGACCACGCTGGACGACGAGCGCCGTGTGGTGCTGTTCAACAGCCTGAGTTCGTTCACCGCTAACCGCGAACGGGCGGACGAGTTCGGCGACTACTTGCTGACCGCACGCGTGCCGCTGGCGAAAGTGTTCTGCTATACGAGATTACTGCCGGGGATGTTGCAGGGGGAGGATGAGTACACGGTGATTGGTGGGTTGTATGAGGTGAGTATTGCGGCGTATTGATTAAGCGGCGCGGAATACGTTGGCATGGGCGGAGTGTTTTCGCTTACCATTTGCCAGTCTCCTGCCAGTTTTTTCAATACAAACAAAGGGAAAACTCCTGAATGCGTCAAGTTATGCACCGTAGCGCCCCAAGATATACACCGATATCGGTGTCTACTTTACGTTGGGCGTCATAATCGCCACCGTGACTCCGCCCAATATCTTCGATGAGTCCGACTCCTTGGCCAAGGAGCTGATGGAGATGATTGATGTACCGCTCTTTGACGATTCGCCGCGTCTCCGAATCAGCGACGTCGCATGCTCCCTTTCGCTTGAACATTGGGCGTCGGTGAGGGCGTTGCTACGTTCGGGTCTTTTGCCATCAGCCATCGTTGTTCACCGAGCCCAGTTCGAGGCGCTTGCTCGTTCCATCTGGCTGTTGTACGCCGCGTCAGATGATCACCTTTCCAAACTGACAGCCACCCTGTCATTGGAGTCAGAACAGGCCGCGAAGAACATACCGCAAATGGCCGTGATGCTTGAGCATCTGGCGAAGAAGGCACCGCGGCCAGCTTACGACGCGTTATCTCGCTTCAAAGAGAACTCATGGAAGGCACTCAACTCATTTGCTCATGCGGGCATCCACCCCATTCGTCGGCACGCTGATGGTTATCCCGTCGAGTTGCTGGAGAATATTCTGCGCAACGCAAACGGCTTGGCAGTGGTCGGTTGCATGCAAGCCGTCGTCCTCTCTGGGCAGCAGCCGCTACAGCGCAGCATCTTGGCCCTAGCCTCGAAGAAATTAACATGCATGCCTCCACCGCTGTGACGGCCAATCCGGCAGCCAGGTAGGGTGGGCACACCTCTGTGCCCACGCGGATAAACCTTCCCCTACAGCGTGGGCACAAAATACGTGCCCACCCTACAAGGTCGTGGCGTAATCAACTTCGCTGGCGCAATTCAGCAAGCGTAGGATGGGTTGAGCGTAGCAATACCCATCGCCAATCTGGAGAAATGATGGGGGTGATTCGTGGTCAGCATCGCAACTGGTTTGCGCCCCAACCCTCAAGGCGTAATCAGCTTCACCCTCGGAAAATAAGTCTGGTACCTCCGCGCATCGCGTGTCAGCAGCGGGTAGCCAAGCACTGCCGCATGAGCGCCGATGAAAAAATCGGCCAATACGTTGTTGGCTTTGCCGCCCTGCTTGCGGTACTGCGCGAAAGCTTTCCCCGCCAGGAACAAGGCCGGCCGCGGCAACTCTACCAATTTCAGACCGAGAGTTTCAACGGTGTCATCCAGCGCTTCTACTCTGGAAAATGTCAGCGACAACTCGGCATAGATGATGGGGTTGATAGTTAAGGGGTGAACTCTGGATTGGGCGCGCAACTGTGCGATTGACCAATCTGCCCATTCCGGGTCGTCTTCCAGCACGTCGATCAGTACGTTTGTATCGACGAGCAGCATTAGAACGCTCGGCCCAATTCGTCGCACCGGCGAAGGCCGGTGCCCAGTTGATTAAAAACGCTGGATTCCGGCCTGCGCCGGAATGACGAAGTCTGAAATCCAGGCGCGAGCATTTTTTACTCGGCGCGCAGCAGTGCCATCAGGTCATCGGTGCGCCATTTGATATCCGCCTTGCCGCGTGCAGTATCGAAGCGATCCGGTTTGCGGCTGGCGCGCGCACCGACTTTGTGGATGACGACGTCGCCATCCTGATTGACGCCGAACTGCACGGAGCAACCCGGCTCCATGTTGAGTGCATCCCGAATTTGCTTGGGAATGGTGACCTGGCCTTTGCTAGTCAGTGTTGTCGTCATGATGATCCCGATTAAAGTATTACCTGATTCCGGATTGTAATACCACAATATAATGCCCGGCAACAGGCTTGCAGACCAAGGAAAAGTGGTTGATTATTAAAACATGCCTTGTTATCAAGGAAGCCGCCATGCGCATCACCACCCTCGGTTGCAGCGCCAGCATCACCGGCGAACTGCGCACCACCTGCTACCAGGTGGACGACGACATCCTGATCGATGCCGGTTCCGGTGCCGGCGATCTGAGCCTGGCGCAGTCCATCGCCATCGACACCGTATTCCTTACCCACTCGCATCTCGACCACTGCGCTTTCCTGCCCATGCTGGCCGATGCGGCGGGAAGTTTTCGCGATGCGCCGCTGACTGTATATGCGCTGCCCGAAACCATCGCCATCCTCAGGGAACACATGTTCAACGGCCACTTGTGGCCGGATTACACCGTACAGCCCGTTCCGGAGCGCCCTTATATCCGTTTCACACCGATACGGCCGGGCGAGACGGTGGAACTGGGCGGCCGGTTCATCACCGCGCTACCGGCACGCCATTCCGTCCCGTGCGTTGGCTATCGTGTCGATAACAGACAGGCCAGTTGGGTGTATAGCGCCGACACCACCTTCTGTCCGGATTTCTGGCAGGCGCTGAACCACATCGACAATCTGAGATACCTGCTGATCGAAAACACGTTTCGCAACGACAACGCCATCGGCGCCCAGCGTTCCGGGCACACCACGGCGGATATCCTGGCGCAGGGGCTGCGCCTGCTGGATCACCCCGTAGAGCTGTTCATCGTGCACATGGAAGCCGGATACGAGGAAACCACCATGCGCGAAGTGCTGCAAAGTGCCGCGGATTTCAAACCGCAGATGCTGCAGCGCGGGCATGTTTTTGAGCTTTATTGAGTTTTCCAGAATTCATGACAACGTACGAAACTTGTTACCTTGTCATTGATGGAACTACTAGCCATTCGACTAAGCCCGCAGGCGGGCAAGT
>JAJXUF010000172.1 GCA_021783175.1 Pseudomonadota bacterium | reverse complement strand
CTTAACCGCTCAGCCGCCGCCGACTTTCGTGGAGCGAACATCGGTTTCATTTTTCAGGACTTCAACCTGATACCGGTGCTTTCGGCCTACGAGAATATAGAGTATCCGCTTCTCATGGTTCAGGACTGGCCGGGCGACAAGCGTCACGCTCGCGTTACGGAACTGCTCGCCGCCGTCGGCATGGCGGACCAGGCACAAAAGCGCCCCGACCAGCTCTCGGGCGGTCAGAAGCAGCGCGTCGCCGTGGCGCGCGCCCTTGCGACACGACCAAAGCTCGTGCTCGCCGACGAACCGACCGCGAACCTCGACCACGACACCGCCTACCGCATCCTCGAGCTCATGAAGAAGATGCGCGACGAGTTCGGCACAACGTTCATCTTCTCCACCCACGATTCCAAGATCATGGGTGAAGCGGAAGCGACCTTCCAGCTCGAGGATGGCCGGCTCGTGAATGGCGGAGGCCCCCATGCTTAAGATTCTCAGGCTGGCCGCACGCAATCTTGCTCGCTATGGTCGGCGCACCTTTCTGACCACCGGCCTGATCGTGCTCGGCGTCGTTGCCGTGCTCGTGTTCGTTTCCGTATCAGGGTCATTCAAAAGCCTGATCGTCGGGCAGATCACCGACTCCATGCTCGGCGACCTGCAAGTACACCACAAAGGTTACGTGGCCTCGATCGACAACCTGCCGCTCAACCTCAACATGACGGCCGCACAAGCACAGAAGGTCGAAGATGTGCTGCGCGGCATGAAGGACGTCACGGCATTTTCCCCACGCCTGAAGCTTGGCGCCATGTTCAGCAACTTCACCGAGACCACCAGTATCCGCCTGAACGGAGTGAACCCGCAGCAGGAGGCGGCGACCGTGCCACTGCTCGCCGGGCGCCTGGTACAGGGGACCACCGCCAACGGACTGGTCGAACCCGGAAAGATCCTGATCCCGGAAATCCTCGCCAAGGGCATGAAGGTGAAGGTGGGCGATACGGTCGTACTGGTCGCTACGAATCTTGACGGTTCGGTCAATGGCAAGACTTTCGTCGTGCAAGGCGTACTCGGGGACGTAACCGGCCCAGGTGGGCGTGACGGCTATATCAATATCACGGACGCCCGCGAACTGCTGCGGATGACCACGCCCGAGGTCAACGAAATCGCGGTACGACTCAAGGACCCGCGCCGGCTGGAGCAGGACCGGGCGGCGCTGGAACAGGCGCTTTCCGGAATCAAGAACGCGCAGGGCCAGCCGGCGCTCGAAGTCCATACCTGGGAGGGATTGTCGCCTTTCGCGAATATCGCGCACATCATAGACCTGCTCGATGTATTCATCCGGGTGATGCTGGTAGGAATCGTGCTGATATCGGTGATGAATGTCATGATCATGGCGGTGTACGAACGCATTCGCGAGATTGGCACGATCGCCGCAATCGGTACCCCGCCACGGCGCATTCTCGGACTATTCCTGACGGAGGGCCTGCTGCTTGGGCTCATTGGTACGGCCATCGGCACGGCATTGAGCCTCGCAATCATCTTCATCCTGCATTTGCATCCGGTGCACTTCGCATTCGCGCGTCAGGTTTTCGCGCTCGCACCGTCGATTGCCGCGCCCGATGTCGTGCTGATCGGCTCAATCGTGTTGGCCGTTGCCGCCATTGCGAGCCTGCAACCGGCGTGGAAAGCCGGCCGCATGGACCCGATCGCAGCCCTGCGCCATGTTTAGCAACGTGAATCGATTCCGGCAACTCTTTGGGCCGTTACTGCTCGCCAGTCTCCTGCTCGCTTCGCCCGCTTACGCAATCGACGGCAATGCGCTGCTCAAGCAGCTTGACCGCAATCTCGAACCCGAGTCCTACGCGACCTATCGCAAGCTCATAAACATCGAGCCCAACGGCAGCCGCAAGGAATATGTGCTCTACACTGTGAAGAAAGGACGCGACAAGATCATCGCGCTGTTTCTTGACCCGCCGAGCGAAAAGGGCCGTGCAACGCTGCGTCTTGGCGACAATATGTGGCTATACATCCCAAATGTCGGCAAGCCACTTCGCATCACGAGCCTGCAGTCAGTCATTGGCGGCGTGTTCAACAACGCCGATATTCTTGCTCTCGATTACAGCGTGGAATACAGCGTGGAGAAGGTCGAGGCGACCGCAAACCAGTACATCCTCTATGCCAAGGCACGAACCGGAACCGTGGCTTACGACCGCCTGAAAATATGGGTGGACAAAGCCACGGTTCTGCCTGTCACGATCGAGGCCTACGCCGCGAGCGGCCTGCTCATCAAGACCCTGCATTTTTCCGATATCAAGGACTTCGGAGGCGGAATACGGCGACCGGCGGTGATCGAGACCGACAGCCCCCTCTACAAGGGCTACAAGTCGGTGATGATCTTCTCTGGCATCCGTGCACGCAGCTTCCCGGACGAAGTCTTCACCCTCAACTATCTTCCCCGCGCCGGCGAGCTGCGCTGAAACCATGCGCTGGCTGCTCTGTGCCTGGCTGAGCCTCTGGCTTCCGGCAGCCGCAGCACAGGACAGCTACAGCTTTAACGTCTCGCAGTATGAAAAGAAACCTTTTGAGTTCAACGGCTACGTTGAAGCCCTGGACCAGTACTTCACCTACGACCGCGACGCTGCGTTGTACCAGCTCGGCTTTTTCAATCAAGCCACTCCGGAAAGCTTCAATCGGGGCACAGGCACCGTCCAACTGGATGGCACCTACCGCCACGGAATTACTACAGCCCATGTGCTCGATTACAGCTCTTACAGTCATGATTACACCGGTGGCAGTGGCACTTCACGGTTCTATGAGGCATCCGTCTCCATTCAACCCGATGCCGGCACGACGCTGAATCTCGGAAAGAAAACATACAGCTGGGGCAAAGGCTACGCCTGGAATCCGGTGGGTTTTGTACAGCGCCCGAAGGACCCGAACGATCCGGATCTGGCGCGCGAGGGTTTCGTGATCGCGGGCGCCGACCTCGTGCACAGTTTTGACGGCACACTCAAGACCATCGCGTTCACGCCACTGATCGTACCAACTTCGGCCAACCTCAATACCGGCTTCGGCACGGCGGCGGACCATCTCAACCCGGCTGCCAAGCTCTACTTCTTGTACGCCAACACGGATATTGATCTGATGTGGCTCGGCGCCGGCGCCAAAAGCGCGCGCTACGGCTTCGATTTTTCGCGGAATATCGGAACCAATTTTGAGGTGCACGGCGAGTGGGCCCATTTCGACAGCGCCACGCACCCGGTCGTGGACGCCGCCGGCAATATCGCTGCGCTTACTTCGGGCGCCACGAGCTATCTCCTCGGTTTGCGTTACCTCACCGAAAGTGAGCTCACTGCCGTCCTCGAGTACTACTACAACGGCACCGGCTATAGCGAGGACGAGATGGCAACGTTCGGCTCGGTCGAACATGATGCTTACGATCAATACCTGGCCAGCGGCAATGCGGCGCCGCTCACCAGGCTCTCCACAGCATTTCAGCCGGCCATGGCTCAACCCAATCCGGGACTACGCTATGTGTACCTGCGCCTTAGCCAGTATGAACCGTTTGGCATCCTTTACTACACTCCGGCGCTCACGTTGATCGCCAACGTTGATGATCACAGCTACTCTGTCGCGCCCGAACTGCTTTATACCGGCATTACCAATTTCGAGTTTCGATTCCGAATATTCTGGTTGCGCGGCGGGCGTCTTACCGATTTTGGCGAAAAGCAGTATGACCGTCGCGTCGAGTTTCGCGCGCGGTACTACTTCTGATCTCTCCTTAAAGCGAATGAGCAGCCGAATGCAATGTCGACTACCGTCGCAGCCCGCCAGGGCTGACGAGCGCCAATGCCGATCTGCTTGCCGGCGAATTCGGGCAGAAACCGGTCACTGAGGAGGCGCCAGCGCGCTGGTACGCCGAAACAGCAGTAACATGAAAAGGGAAACGACGATCCACTGCAATAGTGGCGCAAGCCCGATTCCCGCAAGCGTGGGCATAGCCGCCGAATACGCCCAGCCGCCGGTGCGATAGACGTTGCGCCATTCGCTCCATGCCGCATAGGCAACCGTTCCAAGCATGTACATTGCACCGCCGGTCCATGGCGAGCGGAGCGGCCACAGCGGTTGCCGGAAAACCGCGGCCGTTGCCGCATAGGCCGTGCCGGCGATCAGGACATCGCCCAAAGTGCAGTGGAGAACATCGAACACGATTGGCGCGGCACTCGACTGTTGCCACACCCGATACAGCGGCAGCTGGGCTACCTCCCACGGCAGATGCAGAAGAAGGGCGAACAGCGCCCAGACCGAAAGTGGCACAAAGACCTTGCTGGCGCCGCTCGTTCGCGAACCGGAGGGTGGGGGTGTTCGCATTGGTGATCGCTGCGCTAGTCGCGCCGGTCAGCTTTCCAGATCGCGCTTCTTCTGTTCATATTCCTCTTTGCCGATCTCGCCGCGGGCGTAGCGTTCCTTAAGGATATCCAGCGCGGACTTTCCGACATGCCAATCATGTCGCGGCGAGCTGCCGAATAACCATTTGGCCAGTGCTACGACAACGAAAATGAACACGATCCAGAAGAGAATCATCGGCAGCCAACCGAACCACATTGCCCCGTATCCATAACCATTTCCCCACATCATGGATTGCCTCCTTTACGCGGCGCGCGTATTCCCGAAGCGAAAGACCCGGTTATCACCGCTCCGAGCCGACCCTCTCTACCGGCAAGCCCGCTTCGCGCCACTCAGGGAAGCCGTCTTCGAGGCGCCGGGCACTGAAGCCCGCTTCTCTCAGCTGTGCCACCGCATCATAGGCCAGCACGCAGTGCGGGCCGCGGCAGTAGGCGACTATCTCCTGCTCCTTGGGCAGGTCTTTGAGGCGTTGCGCCAGGTCCTTCACCGGTACGTTAATGGCTCCCGGCACGTGACCGACTGCAAACTCTTCCTGAGGGCGAACATCAACGATGGTGACGAGTCCCTTTCGGGCACGCTCCAGGAGTTCAACCCGCGGCAGCGCCTCGAGCTCGTCCTTGACGGTGAGATAGGCGCGCACCAGCCGCTCGACATCAGCCAGGTGTGTCTCCGCGAGTTTGCGCATGCTTTTCAGCAGCCGCACCACCTCATCGTCCGCCACCCGGTAGTAGACGTACTGGCCGGCCTTGCGCGCCGTCACCAGTCCGCTCTGACGCAAGACCTGAAGATGTTGCGAGGCATTCGCGACCGACAATCCGGTCAATTTGGCCAGTGCCTCCACCGTCCTCTCGCCCTGCGCCAGATACTCGAGCAGCTCTAGCCGGTGGCCATGGCAAACCGCCTTGCCGATGCGCGCAATGTGGCCATAAATCTCCTGCTTCAGTCCCATGCCTGACATCATGCACCCCGGTCCATACCATTCAATTGACTGGTTGAATTATAGCAGAGACTGGCAGCCGAGGCGAGGAGCCTGGCTGCCACTACCGCAAGATATCGGCCGGCGGTGCTTTTCGGTGTAAAAACCGGCTTTTTGGGTAACGGACTGGTATGGCGGCAACAGACGAAAAACCCCTGCGCACCGGTTGGTCCGCAGGGGTTGGGAGGTTAATGCCAGGTTGACTGCATGTCGGCCACTCGGGCCAGGGGCCCGCTTGCGGGATGCCGGCGGCAGCACCTCATAACGCCTTCAGACGCTGAAGGAGGAACCACACCCGCAGGTCGTCTTGGCATTCGGATTCTTGATGACGAACTGCGCGCCTTCAAGACCCTCTTGATAGTCGATCTCGGCTCCGGCCAGGTACTGAAAGCTCATCGGATCAATCAGCAAGGTCACATCGTTCTTGACGACCTTGGTGTCACCATCAGTTACGTTCTCGTCGAACGTAAATCCATACTGAAATCCGGAGCAGCCGCCACCGGAGACGAATACGCGCAGCATCAGCGCAGGATTCTTCTCCTCATCGATTAGCTCCTTCACTTTTCTAGCCGCGCTATCGGTGAAGTTCAGCGGGCTCGGCATTTCAGAAATGGCTGCAGTCATGTACACCTCCGGCAGATTGGGTCGCTGAAACCTTAGCTAGCAATATTAGGCAAAGATAATATTGGAATTATCCCAGTTCCGGTGCCCAGCGGTCAATCTAAACCCTAAGTCACGGATTTTCTGGAGGTTTACTTGGCTTCCACCTTGGTTTCCGTGGCCTTCAGGCGGGTCACGACGGCACCCTTGTCGGTCTCGCGTCTGAGCGCGCCGTTAACGATGGCGCCGGCGCTCATTTCAAGCAC
>JAJXUF010000038.1 GCA_021783175.1 Pseudomonadota bacterium | reverse complement strand
CTGTCGTAAAAGGTGAATATTTCCGCCAGATTATTGAGTGCCAGGGCGAATAGGAAGAAAAGGAAAAGCTGGGTTTGTTTGTTCTGGATCGGCGACTTGCGGGCGTACCAAAACAGAGCGGCCTTGAATCCCAGGGTTATTATTGCTGGGAGGCTATATATGAAAGGGTCAAAATTCATATGTCACGTCCTTGCGCTGTTGATTTTCAAGGAGAATTTTCCTTCCTGTAGATTACTCCTCTGTGCCGAATTCTAGGCACAGAAAAAGAAAATCTCAATGCTGATGAGACGTCGTGCAAGAACAGTGCCGTTCTGGGGGATTTAGGCAGCATCCCAAATCAGCCCTGCTTGGCTGATGGAAATTCCGCTCCCTGAACCTGCCAGATAAATCTTGTCGCCCTGGCACATCGCGTTCTGGTCCTGGAGTGCAGCGATATTCGCCGGGATGCTGGCAGAGATGATGTTGCCGAGAACATCGACGCTGAGCGGGATTTTGTCCAGTGAAATATCGAGCTCATCGGCGTGGCGTTTGGTGGTCCGAACACCCACCTGGTGCGGAATGTATCGCTTGAGGTCCGCCGACTTCCACTTCAGGTGATCCCCCATCAGCTCGTGGTACATGGGAGGCACAAGAGACGCGGTATTTTTCACTATTTCTGCAATCTTGGTCTTGGGCAAACCGTTTGGTTCGCAAAAGCAAAGATCGTGGTGACGACCTTCCGAGCGAACCATGAAGCCCATAAATCCGCTGTCTGGCGACAGCTTTGGGCCCATGAGAAGAGCGGCGCCGGCGTCGCCGAGAGTCAGATTAATCGCCATTTCGTAGAACTGATCGAGCAGGGGTTCCTTGGCCGAAGCCAAGGTCTCGCAGGTTGCACGTGTATAGCGATACCCTTGTTCACCCGTGACAACCAGCCCGCGCCGCACTTGTCCGGTCGCAATGAGCGAATCCATGACATGGATCGCACTCATGAAACCGAGACAGGCATTGGTGACATCAAATGCAATGGAATTTTGCGCCTTGATCTTGTCCTGGACCAGATGGGCTGTGGCCGGTTCGATAAGGTCACGAAACATCCCCGCGTAGATGATGGCGTCAACATCCTTGGCCAGCACCCCACCCCTTTCCATGGCAATGAATGCGGCACGCGCCGCCATGTCGGAAGGTTTCAGATCGCTGGGCGCAGCTCGCCGTTCCCGGATACCGGTGGTTCGCTCGAGCCACTCATAAGGTATCCCGTAGCGGCTTTTGGAATCGAACTGCTCCATGACTTCGCGCGAGGAGATGCGGTTGGACGGAAGAAATGCGCCGGAACTGATCAGTCGTGAATGCCCTTGCGTGTACATGTTCTCTCCTTGGTATTGATAGGTTACTTAACGAGAATTTCGCGACGACGGAAGCGGTTAAGTAATGCTCGTTTCCGTGCGAAATCCCCGGCACTGAGGCCTAGCGATACAGGACTAAACTGCGGCAAAAATGCATCGCAGTCACATCATTCAAAATTTTGAATAATTTTTATAGTGATTTTGGAATCCGGCAAAGAAACAGTAGCTTAGACAGTTGAACTGTATCCGGTGAGGCAAGGTTTTGGGGGGGGCACAGCGCGATTGGTCACCCTTGGGCATCGTGCCCCGGGGTGTGCGATCCGAGATTACGCGAAGTAGCGTGTATTGAGACCGGATCTTTACAACAAGTCGTCGGTAAAGTCGCCCTGAAAACGCCCGGTTCGAATCAGCCGGGTTCTGCGACCGAGTGTCGATTCGGGAATTGACCAGCCTGGTCTCGTGGTCGTCCCCGCCGCAAAGCTAAGGGCCGACGCCGCTCCAACCGTGGAATTTGGGCCCAACCAGAAGCAGGGCCATCAGAACCAGGACGACCAACGCCACAGCTGTTTTCCAAGGTGCCCGGCGGTCAATTCGCAGCCCAATCAGGACCAGCGGAACCAGGGCCGCGAGCCAGGCGAGCAACAGCAGCCACCACGACCAGACTTCACGCGCGGAAAATGCAAAATAAACGATCGCTGCCAGACTGGCGCTGAGGCATATGAGCAATACCCCAATGATCCTCAACGCGCTGAGCAACAGACGGGAAACCCGGGGCGGTAGCTCTTCGTGCCTCAGCCCAAGAAAGCGCTCGTGATGCGCCAGGATGCGGGGGGTAAAGAGATCGATCAGGCCGTACACGCCACCAACCGCAGAAGACAGATAAAGCAAGGCGGAAGCCAACTCAAGTCTGGTCATCGAGACTCCTGTCAGGGCCGATCTGATTTAAGTACATCTGGCCCCCACCACACAGCAGGCATGGGTGCCGTGCAGCATGATAGCGCGCACCCGGCACGAGGAGTAACGACAAGCCACCGGCCATACGCGATGCTGCCGCACATGAAACGGATACAGCCCATGTCCAGCCATCTGCCGACGCTGTCGCAACAGGATGCGGTCGTGGAAAAAAGCGAGCCTGCGCCCAAATATGGACCCAGACTCGCTTCCCGAGCATGCATCTGCCGTCTTGGCTCGGCGGTAGCGCTTGACTCCCGGGACCCTAATCGCGCTACCTGCGCCAGGGAGTCGTTTGCGGCATGCCTAACCGCGATCGAAACGCGGCCCGTGGCGATGCGCGCGGTCCATCACCTTGTCAGCTACCGCCTTTTGCTCCGGCGTCAAGGTTGCGTAGAGCTTCTTTGCCGCCGCCGCGATCTCTTCCATGTCGGCAAGACGCTGTTTCATGAATTGCGTGCGCTGATCTAGGCGCTGAGGGACAGTCTGCGCAGGTTTTTCTCGCATCTGCTTGCCAGCCGCAATCATTCTGTCTCCGACCTGAGTCGCTTTATCGGCGAATGCCTGCCAGTCTTTTTCCTGCGATGGCGTGATTTTGAGCTCATCCTTGATTGCCGTTAGGCGGTATTGCAGGAAAGCGCGCGGATCTCCGTGGCGTCGGTAATGTCCGCCCCAGGCATGGCAATTACCACCGCCGGCTTCGTGCCCGTAGGCAGCAGCACCGCCCAGCCCGATGGCGCCAACAACTAGCAGCGAGGCGAGTGCGATTTTATGTGTGCGTTTCATGTATTGTCTCCTGATTAAGCAATTGGGGTCTGTCGTTCAGACGGCGCCATTGCATCGCACTGGTGTAACCGCCGCATGTCAGCGCAGGGCCATTTTGTAACGTACTGTGTCGGAGCGGATGCCGGCAACACACAGTTACAATTTGCTCGCGGCCGGCAGCGCTTTCCAGTATAGAATCTGGCGCATATGGAAGCATCCGACCGCGTACTAGTCGTCGACGACGACGCCGAGATCCGCAAGCTGCTGGGCGAGTACCTGCGCAAGAACGGATATCTGGTTACGACCGTCGCCGACGGCAAGGGCATGTGGGCAGCGTTGGACAGCGGTCCCACGGACATCGTCGTTCTTGACCTGATGCTTCCCGGCGACGACGGCTTGGATCTGTGCCGAAAACTGCGGGCGCGCTCCAACCTGCCGATCATCATGCTGACCGCGCGCGGCGAGGAAACCGATCGCATCGTGGGTTTGGAAATGGGCGCCGATGACTATCTGTCGAAACCCTTCAATCCCCGCGAGCTGCTAGCGCGCATCAAGGCAATCCTGCGGCGGTCGCGCGCGCTGCCCGCCAATCGCGATGCCGCCGAGGCGCGCCTGGTGCGTTTCGCCGGCTGGAACCTCGATACCGTGGCACGTCACCTGACCTCGCCGAGCGGCCTGGTGGTGCCACTGAGCGGCAGTGAGTATCGCCTCCTCATGGTATTCCTCGAACACCCCAACCATATTCTGAGTCGCGATCAACTGATGGATTTCACACGCGGACGCGAAGCGGATCCCTTTGATCGCAGCATCGATGTGCAGGTAAGCCGCTTGCGCCAGCGCCTGGCGGATGACGCCAAAGAACCGGCGATCATCAAGACCATTCGCGGCGAAGGTTACGTTCTCGCCGCCCGCGTCGAAACGGAGCAATGATGCGCCTGTTGCCAAGATCGCTGTTCGGCCGCATGGTGCTCATCCTGCTGGTGGGCCTGGTGGCCGCACAGGTATTGAGCGCCGCGCTCAGTCTTTACGAGCGCGAAACCTACTTCTATCGCATCGGCCGGGTAGAGGCCGCACAGCGTATCGCGGAAATCGTGAAACTCCTCGATTCCCTGAGCATCCAAGAGCGACGCCGCATCGTGGAAGTGCTCGACACACCGCGAGTCCGCATCATCCTGGACGTCCCAGTCCCTGCGTCCGGCCCGGTCGTACCGGCGGCGGCCGGTTCACTCGGCCTGTTTCAGTCAAACCTGCGCGACTATCTTGGCGCGGACCGAGCCATCCGCGTCAACCCGGGCGACTCGCCTCTGGCCAACCCCGCCGTGGAAGTGAAACTCAAGGATGGCAGCTGGGTGGGCTTTTACCAGCGACCGCGACCACACATCGTCTGGCCGCGGCGATTGCTGGCAAATCTTTTGATACTGCTCATGGCAATGGTCTTGCTGCTGCTGGTTGCGGTGCGCTGGGTGACGCGACCGCTTTCGTTGCTGGCCGATGCAGCCGAACAGTTGGGCAAAAACATAAACCGGCCGCCGCTTGCCGAAGAAGGTCCCATCGAGGTACAACGCGCCGCGCGCGCGTTCAACCACATGCAGGTGCGGCTGGTGCGTTATATGCAAAATCGCAGCCGCATTCTGGCAGCCATGTCGCACGACCTGAAAACGCCTATCACGCGGCTGCGCTTGCGCACGGAACTGCTCGACGATGCCGAGCTCAAGACGCGCTTTGCCAAGGATCTCGAAGAGATGGGCGCCATGGTCAGCGCGACGCTGGATTTCATGCGCGGCGTAGACAAGCCGGGTGTGCTGCAGCCCGTCGATATCATGGCCCTGCTTGAAAGCCTGCAGGCAGACGCGGGGGAGCTGGGCCAGCAGGTCCTCATCGAGGGCACAACCAGCCGGCCTTTTGCCTGCGACCCGCAGGCATTGAAACGTTGCGTAGGCAATTTGGTGGAGAATGCCGTGAAGTACGGCAAGAAAGCCACAATCAGCGTGGAAGACAATCCAGCGAGATTACAAATCTCGATTCGAGACGAAGGGCCTGGTATTCCGGATGACAAGCTCGAGCACGTATTCGAGCCTTTTGTGCGCCTGGAAGGTTCGCGCAGTCGCGAAACTGGCGGCACCGGCCTCGGGCTGACGATAGCACGCAGCATTGCCGAGGCACATGGCGGCACGCTGACGCTGCGCAACATCGAAGGCGGAGGATTGGAAGCGCGCCTCACCCTGCCTCGCTCGTAGAATTTTGTTTGGCAATACAGCGCTTGCAAGCACCAGAAGGCGCTGTACCCGCGCGCATGCCGACTCCGTCCATCGCGCTCTTTCCCTTGACGGAGCCGGCGCGCGCGGCGAAGTAATTTCAACTAGCGGTCGAAATCACCACGCCGGTCATCGCGTCCATGCCCGCGACCGCGATAGTCGTCATTGCCGCGAAAGTCGCGCCCGCGGCGAAAGTCGCGCTCCTGGTATCTGTCGCCGTCACGGCGTCCAGGATAGAACATGGGGTGCATGCGGTCATCGTTGCGGCGGTAGCCCATACCGGCCTCGTGCTGATAACGATCCCAGTCTCGGTCATGATAGCGGCGCAATGGTGGCGGCAGCCGCATGTCATCGACGCGACCCCAGGGACCGCCGTAGGCGTGCGCTGCAAACCAGCGATCGTGATCACGCAGGTAGTAGCGGCCATCCAGAAAGAAGATCGGATACGGCGATTCGTGCGCCACGTAGATTCCGATGGACGGCAGCCACACCATCGGAGGGGGCGCCGACAAAACGATGTGTGGTACCGGCGGCGCGGGCACGCGGATATAGATGCCGTCGGCGCGCGCGCCGGCGCAAAACAAGAGTGAAGCCGCGGCCAGGGCGATGGCGCCGCGTTGCAGGGTTTTCGTAGACATAGGCACCTCCGGAAAAGCGCTTAAATATTGAGACAGTTTTTTTAATACGCGATCCATTGTGCTCCCCTCTATTGCCTGGCCTATGTCAAAAGAGAGGGATTTTGTAAATCTGTGTGACGGGCAGTCGCGCCGTTACAAAGCGTTACAATTTTCCCGCAGCCGGGACAGGGCTTTTCGCCTGCGCAGGGCGGGCCAGACCGATGCGAAGATACTGGGTGTCTACCTGGGGGCCTCGGTCGAATCGCGGCGCATAAACCGGGCGATCGCCTACAGTGGGCTTGCTTGCTTTTGGCGTGCGGGCTTGAGTAGCATCAACACAAGCGGTTAGCTGGGGACTTCCCGACATGTGCTATTCGGCAATGGTGGAACAGAAGCTTAAGTCGATCGGACTGCGCTTCCAGGCGCGCATCCATACCGAGGCATTCGCAGATATTTTTCAGCGCCGGGTAATTGACGACACGGTCAAGATACCCAGGGCACTGGAGGCCAACTTTGATGAGCCACAGAATCCTGAAGAGCTGCGCATCAGGCGCTATATCGAAGAGTACCGCAAGCGCAGAAGCGGTGAACTCGAGGCAGAACTCTTCAGGCAGCGCAAGCGGCTGGCCGATGCCGAGCGCTCTCTGGCGGCCAGGGAAACCCGCAAGGCGCTCGAGGAACGACGCATCGCGAGCCGCAAGGTCGATTGGCACCTGGAGAAGCTGGCGCAACTCCGACGCACCACGACGGAACCGGACGACGCACGCATTTACCCGTTCTGGTACGCCCCGGTTTTGATACGCGAGGGCGGCGAGATCGTCGTTCGACCGATGCGCTATCATTGTCGCGCCAACGGCAAACCCGAAAGTTACGACCGGCGCTACCCCGGTCTTTACAATGCGCGGCGCGATAATCTTGAAGGTTACTGGAAAAACCTTTTCGGACACCGGCACGCGGTGGTCCTCATTTCAAGTTTTTATGAAAACGTTGCGCTGAATGACTTTGAGAAACGGTCGTTACGAAGCGGCGAAAAGGAAAAAAACGTCGTGCTTCACTTCAACCCAAGACCGGCCGCGATGATGCTCGTCGCCTGCTTGTGGGATCGGTGGCAAAGTCCCGGCAAACCAGATCTCTACTCTTTCGCCGCCATCACCGATGCGCCGCCACCGGAGGTTGCGGCCACCGGGCACAATCGCTGCCTGATTCCGCTTAAGGAAAGCAATTTACAGTCCTGGCTGGAACCGGAAGCGCTTGGCCCGACGGCCCTGTATCGCCTGCTCGATGATCGCGAGCGGCCATATTACGAACATGCGCTCGCCGCCTAGGGCGGTGGGGAAATCTTTGGACGTATGACACAGCAGCGGGTACGCGCCACTGCGCACCGGTCCTTAAGCGTCACCCAGAATCGTTGCCGTTCTTGTGCGACGGCGAACCGCCGACGCACCCCAGACGGTTTCATCGAACTTCAGGGAGCGATGTACGCATAGCCGCGGCTCTCATAAGCCATGAGCGAAATCCACGCGTTGCCAACCACGGTTACGCCTGGATCGACTTTCCCCGGATTGGTTCCTTCGTCACGCACGGCTACGGAGCACTGTTGCAGGCCCTCAATGCCCGGTGCTTGGCGCAACGATTTAAGTTCCGCCGCGATACGCGCCGCAAGCGGCCGATCTTTTGGCTTGATCCTGGACTGGTCGGTCTGAATAAGACTCGTCGCCGGCCCGCGGAAAGCGAGCAGGAAATGCGGCGCCACGCCCTGTTTGATCAGCGACTGACGCGTCTCGTCAATGACCTTAAGAACATGCAGCAGGCCCTTGGCGTTGCCGGCTTTGATGTCGAAAGCGACTTTCACTTCCTTCATGCCAGCGAGTGCCGCCTGGTCGTCAAATTCGGCAGCGACACCACGGGGGGGCGGCAAGTTGGGCAGCAATGACGAACAGCATGACGGCCAATACACGCTTCGAGAGAATTTGCATATTCAGACTCCTTGGTTGCGCGTCTTGTATATGCCGGTTTGCGTTGGGGATGCTTTTTGAAAAGCCTGATATGGATAGGGGAGCGGAAATTCGCGGTCAAGCTGCGCGGCTGCCCTGCCGGAAAGTTAGTTTATTTTCCGGCTCGGCGCGTGTGTGAAAGTGCCCATGCATTAGATGGTCTGCCAGCAAATCCCGGAAATCAGTCCGGTCGAGCTGGCGGATAAATGCAGCACGCCGGTTTGCCGGCCAGGGCCTACACCCTTATTAGTAGGGTCTCTCGCCGACCCAGTTGCCCGGCGGGTAATAACGACACACCCAGATTTGCGATTTGTCGCGACAGGTGCGCATCGCGCAGCCCAGCTCGCGCGATGTCTTCCATACAATCTGCGTGTAGTGGCCGCACTCCTTGCCAGAGCGGCAACGATTGGCGGCATAATTGTAATCGGCTTCTTCCGCTGCCCAGCTTTTCACCACTTGTTCCGCTGTGACAGATTGCAGGTCACGCCGGCCATCAGACCAGGTCACTGCGCTCGCCCAGAACAGATTTTCGCCCTGCCCCGTCCCCTGCGCATGCTGCATGGCACAGCCGCGCTGCAGCGCGAGGTGCTGCGCCCAACCGGCTGCGGCCTTGGCAAGAGAAGGCGACCAGTACATGGGGGGAATTCGGTGGCGGATGCGCACCTGGTTATGCGCAGCGAGCATGCGCACCCCATTGACGCTCTCGCCGGCAATACATGCCACAGACACGAGGAACAGGGAGATTGTCAGCAGCGAGAGGAATTTCTTCATTGCATTGACCGACGCGTACATCCCATCGAAGTTCGCCTTTACGGTTACTATAGATCAGCTGACGGAATTAACGACACTTGTGCATGTCTGACACGCCACAATTCCGGAAAGCAATGATGGGGGCGGACAGGCATGCCGATTCGCGCCGATGGCGGCCAATTCTTCCCGTCGGATATGCCACTCCATTTCGTATGGGTTTTATCCGGGAAAGTCAAAATTCAGTCGGTTTATTAATACATGCAAATGAACTAATCTCTGCGCGCCAGTTCTGATTGCTGGGGTTGTCGGGTTACTTTCAACTGTATTTGTCCCCAGCAAAGAGCTTTTTTAGCAGGGCCTGCGATGGGTCCGTCACCAACCGTAAAAAACGAAGGAAAAATTAATGAATCCGTATGTTAAATCCGCTGCCGTAGCCGTTTCCGCGCTGGTCATCATGGGATTGCAGGTCATGCCATCTGCCGCGTTTGCCGCAGAACGCACCGCCGCGGTCATGAACACTTTGCCGCCCCTGCAGATCACCCACAAGAAAGATATCAAGGTTGTCATTCAGGTGAATTACCCGATGGTCACCCCGAAGGGCATCAGCGCGCAGGTGCAGGCCGCCGAGAATCTCTATCATCAGTACGCTGCCCTGGGCATGAAGTCCGGCAAAGACTTTGAGATCGCCATGGTATTCCGGGCGGCTGGCTCCCAGTTCTTGCTGAACGACGAGGCCTACAACCATAAGGTCAAGCAGGCGCATGGCAAGGGCAATCCCAGCCGTGCCATCCTGGACGCCCTGGCCAAAGACGGCGTCAAGATGTACGAATGCGGCGTGGCCATGAAAGTAAAGAAATACACCGCGCATGACCTTCTGCCTTATGCCCGAATCGTTGTCTCCGGCATGGGCGCGTTGGTCGACCTGGAGAAGTCCGGATATCTGCCGGTAACGCCGTAACACCTGCCTCAGGATCCCTCGGGGGCAAGTCGAGCCCCCGAGGGATCGGTTTCTCCCCGCTTTTTGCACATGCAGCCGGAAAATAACCCCCCGGACACCCACGGGAGTCGATTTTGGCTTCGTCGCCCTGATTTAACCCACCATGGGGAGTACTGGATAAACATACAGTCCTCAACCATAATGGCGGTGTGCAGACAGAGTCCATCACCGAAGTCGCCACAGAAACCGAGCAGACAGCAAACAGCGCGTTGCCTGATCTCAACAGCGCGCAGCGCTCGGCCGCGCAGTATGGAAACCAGGTTGGCAATGGAGGCTGGCAGTCGACGCCTCTGCTGATCATCGCCGGCGCCGGAACCGGCAAGACCTCCACCCTCGCGCATCGCGTTGCCCATCTTTTTCTCAACGGCGTTGCGGCGGAAAGAATTTTGCTGCTCACGTTTTCCAGGCGCGCGGCCGCCGAGATGGTGCGTCGGGCGCATCGCATCGTTGCCCAGCAGGTGAGCCGCCGGCACAATGACAAAGGACGAGTTGCGACCACAGAGTGCAGTGTGCGCTTTCCTTGGTCCGGCACGTTTCATTCGATGGCCAATCGTCTGCTGCGGCGCTACGCCGGCGAGCTCGGACTCGAACCCGGTTTTTCGGTCATGGACCGGGCGGACTCCGCAGATCTGATGGATGTCGCTCGCCACGAACTGGGGTTTTCTTCCAAAGACCGGCGTTTCCCACGCAAAGACACTTGCCTCGCTATTTACTCGCATTGCGTCAATACGCGCTTGCCACTGGATCGGGTTCTGTTAGAGACGTTTCCATGGTGTGCGGAATGGGAGGCGGAACTCAAGGTGCTGTTTCGCCGTTATGTCGATACCAAACTCGTGCAGCAGGTGCTGGATTTCGATGACCTGCTGCTTTACTGGCACATGCTCGTGCAGGAGCGCTCCTTGGCGCAGGACGTCAGCGCGCTCTTCGATCACATCCTGGTCGATGAGTATCAGGATACGAACAGTCTGCAGGCAGAAATCCTGCTCGCACTCAGGCCGACAGGCGCGGGCCTGTGTGTGGTGGGCGATGATGCGCAGTCGATTTACAGCTTTCGCGCAGCCAACGTCGGCAACATCTTGGACTTTCCGTCGCATTTCAACCCACCTGCCCAAGTCATCGCGCTGGAAGACAATTACCGCTCGACGCAACCCATCCTGGATGCCGCCAATGCCCTCATGGCCGAGGCCACCAGGCAGTATCGCAAGCAACTGCGCGCGTGCCGCGGGGCGGCGCAAAACGGCTCGCGTCCTCGCCATGTGACCGTGCTTGACGATCAGTCACAAGCCCGCTACATCGTCGAGCACCTGATCGAGGCACGTGAGCAAGGTACGCTGCTGCGCCGGCACGCAGTGCTGTTCCGCAGCTCACATCACAGCGATGTGCTCGAACTGGAACTCGTGCGGCGCAACATTCCCTACGTAAAATACGGCGGTCTCAAGTTTCTCGAAGCCGCTCACGTCAAGGATCTGCTCGCCATTCTGCGCTGGGCTGATAATCCGAAAAACCGCATTGCAGCTTTCCGCGCACTGCAGCTCCTGCCGGGCGTGGGGCCGCGCCATGCCGATCGCTGCTGGACGGCTTTTGCGGCAGCCGGCCACGACTGGAGGGCGCTCACGAACTATGGCGCGCCGCCGTCCGCGCGCGAGGACTATGGCGCGCTAGTGGCACTGCTTGCCGCCATCGGCACGGCCGCCGCCCGTTGGGAAGGGCAGATTGGTCTGGTGCGACACTGGTACGAGCCGCAACTCCTGCGCATCTACGAAGAAGCTGGCGCCGCACGCGGCGGCGACCTTGAGCAGCTGGAGCGCATCGCGCTGCAGTTCGCTTCACGCGAACGTTTTCTGAGCGAACTCACACTGGATCCGCCGAGCGCCACGTCCGACATTTCAAACGGTGCTTCGCTGGATGAGGATTTCCTGATTCTGTCGACCGTGCACTCCGCCAAGGGCCAGGAATGGGACCGCGTTTTTGTGCTCAATGTCAGCGACGGAAATTTTCCCAACGAATATGCCGCCGGCAAGCCCGATTTGATCGAGGAAGAAAGGCGCCTGCTGTACGTGGCCATGACGCGCGCCCGGAGCGAGCTAGACCTCATTTCGCCACTCAGGTATTACGTCACCCAGCAGTCGCGCACCGGCGATGCTCACGTCTATGGCGCGCGCAGTCGCTTTCTTACCCAGGGGGTCATGGCCACGCTAGACGCAAAGGTCTGGCCACCCGCGGAGCAGGATTTGAACACGAGGCAAAGCAATGCGTTGCCGAAAATCGATATCGCGACACGGCTCAAGGGAATGTGGTCATAGCGGGGACTTTGCGGCAGATGCAATCTGTCAAAATTCGCACTCGCCAGCAATGAATATAGATTTGCGCTGACTGGCACGACGTTCAAGCCAGTTGATAGGAAATCGTTCGCGCAAAAGGTATATTGGTGTCGGCCGGATCGGGCCAATGCGAAGTAACCCGGCGTAACTATATTAAATGGTATTTTCCAACATGCTCCCCGTCCTAGAGGCTTTGTCGCTGCGTAAGCAATTCGGCGACAAGCTTGCGGTTAACGACATCTCCTTCCAGGTCAGCCACAACGAGATCGTCGGACTGCTTGGCCCAAACGGCGCCGGGAAGACTACCACCATCAACATGATTCTCGGGGTACTGGAACCGACTGCCGGCTCCATCCGCATCGAAGGTCGCGATGTGGCCACGCAACGGGCGCAGGCGCTGGCGTGCACGAACTTCACTGCGGTGTATGCGCCCCTGCCCGGCAATCTGACCGTGTACCAGAATCTGCGATTTTTCGCCTTGATCTATGACGTCAGCAACGGGCGGGCGCGGATTAGGGAGCTGCTCGAGCAGTTTGAACTCAAGGAGTTCCGCGACGTGAAGTGCGGTTTGCTTTCTTCTGGCGAACAAGCGCGCGCCGCGCTTGCCAAGGCCATGCTCAACCGGCCGCGGCTGCTGCTTCTCGATGAACCGACGGCCTCGCTCGATCCGTCGAAGGCGCGCGAAATCCGTGCCCAGATTCGCGCGCTCGCGCGCAGCGAAGGTGTCGGCGTGCTATGGACCTCGCACAACATGTATGAGGTCGAGGAAGTGTGCGATCGAGTTCTTTTCCTTTCGCACGGCGCGATCCTGCTGCGGGGCGACCCAAGAACCTTGCCACGCGAACACGGCAAGAGTTCGCTCGAAGATCTTTTCGTGTCAGTCGCGCGCGAACCACTGACCCTTGAGGCAGGATGACAGGTATGCGCTGGCAGCCAGTTTCGGCAATTTTGCTGCGGCAGTTCTATCTCATGCGCGGTAGCCCGGCGCGCCTATTTCCGCTGGTTATGTGGGTTTCGGTGGACATCCTGTTGTGGGGTTTCATCACCAAGTACCTCGAGAGCATCGCCGCACCCGGATTCAATTTCGTTTCCACGATGCTGGGTGCGGTGCTGTTATGGGATTTTTTCGGTCGCGTCATGCTTGGGGTGACGACATCATTTTTCGAGGACGTGTGGTCGCGCAATTTCATCAATATATTTGCCACACCGCTGACCATCACTGAGTATGTCGCTGGCCTCGTGCTTACCAGCATCATCACCAGCGCGCTGGCGCTGGTGATGATGTTTGTCTTGGCCACCGTTGCCTTCGGCCTGTCATTCTTCGCCTACGGTTTCATGCTTGTGCCGTTTTTGCTGGTTCTTTTCCTGTCAGGAATTGCCTTGGGAATTGTTGGCGCCGCCGTTGTACTGCGTCTGGGTCCCGCGTCGGAATGGCTGATCTGGCCAATTCCGGCGCTGTTGTCCCCCTTTGTGGGGGTCTTTTACCCGCTGGCAACGCTGCCGCCATGGGTGCGGGCGATTTCTTATACGCTTGCGCCGTCGTATGTCTTCGAAGGCATGCGCGCAATTATCGCCGGGAAGCCATTCCCCATGTCACACCTGCTATGGAGTACAGGCCTATCTGTGCTTTACATTTTGCTCGCCGCGGTATTTTTTCGGCGCGTCTACCGCTATGCCGTGCGCAGCGGATTATTGGCCCGCTACAGCGCGGAGACGGTCAGCTAGAAGATATAAAGCCTACGTGAATGGAACAGGCCGCGGTGATACGTGGGTAACGAAGGTCTTTGTGACCTGATCTTGCGCAGTTTGCCGCGCGCGCCTTACGGAAAAGCATCCAGCGCCGGAGATTCGAAGCATGTGTGTCGGTAAAGAATTGCGCGGCGTCCGCGTTCCCTCAGTCGAGCACATTTTCCCCTGTCGTTGTTCACATTAATGCCGTGCCTGGTTGCAAGTTCTTTACGCCGGATAAAAGCGCATCGACGACAAGAGTTTGGTCGCCGAATGCAGTGAACTCATGGTCCGGAATTATGTGCGTACCCGAAGGGTATCCGAAATTTGTGCCTTGACGCATTTTTGTCGGCTTATCCTAGAGAGATTCAACAGCTATGCCAGTTAATGTTAGACTAATGGACAGTGAGCGATCTTTCCTTAAGGTATCCAATGAAAATCAGGTCTGTCTTGTCCCTGTGTTTCCTGACATTTTTGCTGGGTTGCAGCAAGCTGACGGCAAAGAATTACAACCAAGTCGCGGTTGGCATGACTTACGATCAAGTTACCGCACTCATTGGTACGCCAGCGCGCTGTGATGACGTGATGGGCCTGCGCCATTGCACTTGGGGTAACGATAAGCATTCCGCCGATGTGGCATTTGCGGATGGGAAAGTCATCCTGTTTTCATCGAGCAACCTGCACTGACAAAAGAGAATCGGCGCGGCTCGAGAGAGACTAGCTAGTTTTGAGGCGGAGAAGGCGAAAGGTCTGATTTTTCTTTTTGTGCTGGGCAGATTCGTAGTGCAGGTCATGATCAAGGTCTTTGACCTTGATGGTGTGGCTGTTAGGAAGAACGCCACGGCGACGGCATTAAAGTAGGACTTAGCGGTCCGGGTGAAACGGCAAATCTATTCACCCGAACCGCGCCTTTCCCTGAACTTATCGTTAGACCTGCAGCCGCAGGGAGATGCCTCAAAGGCAGGGAACCGCGTTGCCGGCTCGAACCGGCTTGGCATTCAGTAATGCAAAGAAATGCCTGTCTGGCGGCTATTATTCTTCGTTCCTTATCCGGTCCAAAGCGGACGCACCTATTCCCACGACTCGCCCATTCTTGATAACAACTGGCGTCGCTTGAGAGACCCTGATTGCCGTAAATTTCGGATAGGGCCGTGTGAGGTAGTAAAGAATTTCATATTGATTATTGCCAACAGTGAAGAAGTCTCTCTTGAACGGGTTGGTTATATATGTCCGCTTCACGCGCGACGAATCCATGCCCATGATCTTCATTACATCTTGTTCGCTGATACCGGGAGATATCCTTTCAATATTGACTTGATTCTCCGCCAGAAGCCGTCCGTAAGAAACTCGTCTTGGACCTCTTTCGGCGGTATTGGCCGTTGTCTGACAGGCTGTCAGCAATAAGATGAATGAGATAAGGGTGATTATGAAAAGCGGCTTTTTTGACATTAGTAGCCTCTGAGAGAGTTGTCGAGTCGTTATTTTTGATCTGTGCGCAGCAATGCCCCTGTCGCTCTGTATATTTTTGCATCAAAACCTGGATCTGCATAGTAGTCTCGAACTTGGCGTCCAGCGGCATGCTGCATGCTTGTCACCAAGGTTCATGCTGCGCTGGAAGTCGGCCTCGATCTCGACGCTCTCGCGGCTGTGATCGTCGACGATGGTGAGGTTTCTGAACCGACGGCCATTGGCCAGGCTGTCGGTGACGAAGTCCATGCTCCAGCGTTCGTTCACGTGGGTTGAAGATGGCAGTGTTGATTTGTACGCACCTACACGCATTGGACGATGCCGGCATGCGCAGTGTTTTCAACGACATTGAGTCTGATGAACTTGTGGAGAAAGTGCGTGCGGAATTGTTGCCGAAGCTGGCGGATGTACGATGGAACGCACAGAATGCTTATGATTCTTCTGATTATCCGGACGAGCACATGCAGGACATTCTCGAATTGTTCAGTACGATCAAGAAACGATTCAGCGAGGACGAAACCGCAGTCAAAATCATTGATAGAGAGACAGATCTCGCGAATGAGTGGATTGCAGAGACAAGCCCACCGGAGCCGAAAATAACTCAACGAACCCTCGGGGTCGTGGAGCCCTCTGAGAAAAAGCATGGCTCCAGAAGCATCTTCGACGATATTGATGAGGTTGATGCGTGATGGCTGTCTCTCCGAACGAAGATGGCGGGTTACTGCATCATAGCGACCGTTAAGCACTACGTTGTCAACGACTGCTTTGGCCGAATTGTGCTCGCAAGACATCTAACTGGTTTCCAGAGCGTAGCAGCCACACGGTAGACCCGTGTGGCTGCTACGTGGCTTGCTAGATTTCCGTCTGCTCGGAAATCTCCAGGGCATCATCAACCTCGATACCCAAGTAGCGGACCGTACTTTCCAGCTTCGTGTGACCCAGCAGAAGCTGAACGGCTCTCAGGTTTTTCGTCTTCTTATAAATCAGCGTCGCCTTCGTGCGCCGCATCGAGTGGGTTCCGTAGGCCGAGGAATTGAGCCCCACTGCCGTTACCCAGCGATGCACGATGCGGGCGTACTGTCGGGTTGACACATGCGGAGAGCCCTTGATGCGGCTCGGGAAGAGATACTGTTCGCTTCCGAGAAGAGCCTTTTCGATCCACGCGGCCACTGCCGTCCGGGTGGGCTCCGTAAGTTCGAACTGGATCGGGCGTTGTGTTTTCCGTTGAATGACGCTGGCCCGCGGGAGAATCTGATTTCCGTGCACCACGTCGTGCACCTTGAGGTTGACGAGATCGCAACCACGCAGTTTGCTGTCGATGGCGAGGTTGAACAGGGCCAGGTCCCGGACCGCGTGTTTGCCCTGGAGATGTATCCGGATGGCCCAGATGTCTTTGGGTTTGAGCGGAGGTTTCTGGCCAATGAGCCTGCCTTTATTCCACGAAACGCGTTTCTGGAAGGTTTCCATGACACACTCCTTGGTGATTGATCGGGACCTGACAGTGTGACAAAGAGGTGGCTGCAGCGACTAACAGGCGGAACAGGGCAACGCTCGTGACCAAGAATCGCCACACACGCTGGCTCGGACCGAGTATCTGCTTGCGGGCTGCAGGAGCAGCCAACTCCCAGGGGGTCGCAAACGATGATGCCGGGGACAGGATTTGCCATTAATATCAATATGGATATAATATATGGATGAAACCGGTAACGTTTCTGGGCGATTCGCTGGATGCAACCCGCGTTTTCCCCCTGACTGTCCGACGGGAGGTCGGATTCCAACTGGATCGCGTCCAGCGGGGTTTGCTGCCGGAAAACTGGAAACCGCTAAAGACCGTGGGCCCAGGTGTCAAGGAGATCCGGGTGCGAGACGAGGCCGGGGCATTTCGGGTGCTGTATGTCGCCAGTTTCCCCGAGGCACTTTATGTGCTGCATGCATTCCAGAAAAAGACTCAACGGACGGCAAAGGGCGACTTGGAAGTGGCGCGGATGCGGTTTAGGTCATTGAGGAACGAACGATGAAGAAGCGAACCTTTGCGAGCGTGTGGGATGCCATCGAGGATACCCCCGAAACTGCCGCCAGCATGCGGGTGCGGGCAGAGCTCATGATCGCAGTGCAGCGCTATGTCGACAGGCGCGGAGAAACCCAGTCCAGGGCGGCCAAGCAGCTCGGCATCACTCAGCCGCGCCTCAATGACTTGTTGCGGGGCCGTATCGAGAAATTCAGTCTTGATGCCCTGGTCAACATGCTCGCACGGGTTGGCCAGCAGGTCGATGTGAAGGTCAAAAAGGCCGCGTAACGCCTCCAGCCCGAGACTGAGAATTATCATCGCTGTTGTCAGGAACTTTACAGGCGTCGTCCGTAGCCAATCGCGGCCACGGCAGGCAGTCTTGCAATCATTAATCGGGACCGCGGCGATTGCACGAACCACTTGGGTAGGACCCAAGTCTGACCTTCGTTTACCGGCGATGCCCTCAGACAAACGGCTGGGTCATATTTGATTACGGTCAGAAGGCCAATGCACACTGATCGGCCAAAGCGGACCGATAACGTGTAAGTCTATATCGACCGCTACCGGCCAAGAGCGGACGTACCGATCATCACTTCAGCCCGATATGCAATCGCTTGGGGGCTACAGTCTGCTGATTGAGTCGCAGTGGCTAGTTTGGGCGGGTCAGTCGTCTTTGCAACTGGCGTCCGAAATCCTGATGATCCACGCACTGTGACACAAACCCTTCGTGTTAGATTCCTTGGCATATGTAACCACATGATATATAACACGTTATGTGAATTTTAAAAAAATTAGAGGTTGCCTATAGTTGTTAGATGTTATAAATAGCGCTCTGTGACATCGGAGTCCTGTACATGTTGGCCGATATCCTCAAGACCCTCGGTCCTTGCCTAAGCACGGACCTGACGCAGTATTTAGTGGAACACAAGGGATTATCGCCGGCCGCGGCGCGTCAGCGTGTTAGCCGAAGCGCGCCCCAGATCAAGCGGCTTGCGCAATTGCCGTTCGCCCGCAAGGCGCGATTTCTATATCACCAAGACGACTATGAGTCTCAACGCTACTGGAAAAGTCTTTGCGCCGCAATCTTCGCGACCAATGGTCCCTATGCGCGGGCTTTGGGCGCCGTCGAAGCGCGACGCATCGTGCCGCTCGATCATTTCCTAGGCGCTTGCGGCGCACCAATTGCTCAGAAGAAACAACTCTCCGCACGTGCAGTGCTGGATCGTATGGTCGCCGCAAATGTCTTGGTCGAGCAAGAAGTGCCCGGGCTGGGACCATGTGTGATGACCAAAGAGACGTCTGAGCATCAAAGCATGGACAAGCTCGTCACTGGCACCCAGTCCCGCCTTATTGCGGAGAACGTTCTGCTCGACAGCGTTCGGGAATGGTTACGACGATTGGCCATGGTGAGTTACCACACCGTCCGGACGCGGGAACCGAAGTTACCCCGCGTAGGCACGTTTGCCTGGGACTTGACGGCACCCAGCTACCTCACATCCGTATTGACTTGGCTGAAAAAAGAGAAACCTAAGCCGGGCTTTGTTGTGTGCGATGTGCTGTTGATCGAGAACGCAGAGCTCAGGCATGTGGAACCGTTCCTGCATAAAGTGCGGTCCCTAAATGCGCTGAAGAACATTGGCCGCACGATGTTTATCCTAGTGACCCATAGCTACGACAACTGCGCGTTCAGCGCCTTACGCTCGGCCGGCATCGTGCCAGCCACTCCCGAGTCGCTTTTTGGCGAGGATGTTGCCAATAGCTTCCGTGAACTGATCCAGACGCTCAATTACACAGCAAAGGGCGTCATCGATCCCGCGAAGTTTGACCAACTTTTCTCCAGGCTCGGCAAGCTGGAAGGTGCGGTCGGTAATATGCGGGGTGCCTTTTTCGAATTACTGGTGGCGGAAGTCGTGCGCAAAACGGCTGCGGGGCAGGTTACATTAAACAAGATTTGTAAGGGCAAAGACGGTGCTGCCGAAGTGGATGTGTATTACCTAAAGGACGGTATCAAGGCGCAGATGATCGAATGCAAGGGGATTGCCCCGGGCGCCACAGTCGACGACGGGGAAGTGGGTCGGTGGTTGACTACACGCATCACGCGTGTGCGCCATCACCTTGATAACCTTGGCTGGGCAAGCCCGCTACCGCAGTTTGAACTATGGACTAGCGGCAAGTTGTCCACCGAAGCGCGCAAACGGGTCAAGATGACGCAGCAGGCCAACGCCAAGAAATTTAAGCTCAAAGTGGTGGAGGGAGATGCACTACGCAAGGTAGTCGAAGCTGTGAACGATGCATCGTTGTCTAAGACATTTGAACACCATTTTTTGCCAAAGGCCGCTACCTAGCAACTACAGCCTGAATGCAGGAGTTGGTGACCGCTTTGGGTCGGCAGCAGTCGACCCAAGACTGCGCCTTGAGGGTCCGCTTTGGCCGAAAGACGGTCTCTGCACAATACTTATCTTGGGGCGGTCCCGTGGCGGCTATGATCGACAGCAAACAAGGTACAACGCGCATCTGCGAAGTTCGAGGCAGAAAAAGCTGACCCAATAGTGGGAGGGGGTGGTCAAGGGGAGTACAATTGCTGTAGCTTATTGATAGAAAAGACAATAGTTCGACAGACTTTCCTCATTCACGCTTATAAGTGACCCGCCGAAAAATGGCAGTAAAACAATAAGTTGCCGACGCTACGATTTCCGCCGTTTCGCGGTTTGTTCATCGCCTCTAACCGATTGTTTTTCTGAAAATTAGTTCGACAGACTTAATTGTTTATCGACAGACTTTATTGTTTGTTTTCAACAAAATTCAAAAAAACCGTTGTTATTCAACCGTAACCGATTTTGCGAGATTACGTGGCTTGTCGACATCCGTTCCTTTTTGGAGTGCGGCGTGGTAGGCAAGGAGCTGTACTGGAACCGCGTGCACGATGGGAGAAAGCACGCCCATGTGTCGTGGCGTGCGAATCACATGTACACCTTCTGCTTCCCCGAAATGGCTGTCGAGATCCGCGAACACATAGAGCTCGCCGCCGCGGGCGCGCACTTCCTGCATGTTGGATTTCACTTTCTCGAGCAGACTGTCGTTCGGGGCAATAACGACAACCGGCATCTCCCGATCAACTAGCGCCAGTGGTCCATGCTTGAGTTCGCCGGCCGGATAGGCCTCGGCGTGGATATAGGAAATCTCTTTGAGTTTCAGCGCGCCTTCGAGAGCGATAGGGTAGTGCAGGCCGCGGCCTAAAAAGAGCGCATGGTGTTTGTTTGCGAAGCGCTCTGCCCAAAGCTTGATCTGCGGCTCGAGATTTAGCGCGTGTTGCACACTGCCAGGCAGATAACGCATGGCTTCCACATACTGGTGCTCCAGTTCCGGCGTGAGGTGTCCACGGAGTTTCGAGAGCACAAGGGTGAGGATGAAAAGTGCCGCGAGCTGTGTGGTAAAAGCCTTCGTCGAAGCGACTCCAATTTCAGCGCCGGCACGGGTGTAGAACACGAGCTTGGAAGCGCGCGGAATGGCGCTTTCGGCCACGTTGCAAATGGAAAGTGTCTTGTCGTGCCCGAGTTCCTTGGCGCGCTTCAAGGCTTCCATAGTATCGAGCGTTTCCCCCGACTGCGAGATCGTAACGATAAGTTGCTTTTTGTTGGGAATCGAGTCTCGATAACGATATTCGTGGCCGAGTTCGGTGGCTGCCGGGATACGGGCAATTGACTCCAGCCACTGGCGCCCTACCAAGCCGGCGTAATAGCTGGTTCCCGCCGCCAAAATGAGTACGCTGTCGACGCTACTCAGGACAGCTTCCGCGTCCGTGCCGAGAAGGCCCGGATGAACGCCCTCGTTGATGACGGCTTCGAGCGTATCGGATAGTGCGCGCGGCTGCTCGTGAATTTCTTTTTGCATGTAATGGCTGTACGGGCCGAGCTCCACTGCATTGGCCGACGCCTCGGACACGCGGATCTCGCGTGTAACTTCATGACCTTCGCGATCGAAGATGGTGACACGATCGCGCGTCACGGCGGCGATGTCGCCTTCGTCGAGATAGATGATGCGGCGCGTAACGGAGAGCAGCGCCGAAACATCGGACGCGAAATAATTCGCGCCCTCGCCAAGACCGATGAGCAACGGGCAACCCATGCGCGCGCAGCACACCGTGTCCGGGGACTTGCGCGCGATCACACCGATGGCGTAGGCGCCGCGCAGTTCGGCGACCGCAGCGCGCATGGCACTAAGGAGATCGAGGGAGCGCGCGTAGTAATGGTGAATCAGGTGTGCGATGACTTCGGTATCAGTCTGGGATTCAAACATGTAGCCAAGTTTTTGCAGGCGCTCGCGTATCTCCTCGTGGTTCTCGATGATGCCATTGTGAACCACGGCCAGCTCGTCGTTGGATATGATGGGATGCGCATTGAATTCCGTGACTCCGCCATGCGTCGCCCAACGTGTATGGCCGATACCTGCGAATCCGGTAAGATTCTGCGCTTTCGCCTCGTTTTCCATCTGCGCCACACGCCCAACACGCCGCACGCGCTTCAGGGTGCCATCGAGAATGGCGATACCTGCGGAATCGTAACCACGATATTCAAGGCGCTTGAGGCCCTCGATCAGGACCGGAACGATATTGCGCTCTGCAAGCGCACCGACTATGCCGCACATGACTGAACCTCCCCTCCTGCCGCAGCCTGTTCGTTCCTGTGAAACGCTGGGCAGGCCTGTGAAATTGCGCGGCTTCGCCGGGCGAAACCGCTATGACATACCATGATCGTTACGTCTTCTTGACCGGCCGCTTCCAGCCCTCGATGATCTTTTGCCGCACGCGTCCGACCGCTAGTACGCCGGGCGGTACATCCTGAGTGATTGTGGTATTTGCGCCCACTGTCGCGCCGGCACCTACGCTTACCGGTGCCACGAGTGTGCAATCGGACCCGATTGATGCATTATCGCCGATGACGGTGCGATGCTTGTTGGCACCGTCGTAGTTGGCGGTGATTGTGCCGGCGCCGATGTTCACCTGCTTCCCCACACTACTGTCGCCGACGTAGCTTAAATGATTGACCTTGCTGCCCTCGCCGATCTCCGATTTCTTGATTTCGACGAAATTGCCAATGTGCGCATGCGCAGCGATTTTCGATTCTGGGCGTACACGCGCAAACGGCCCGATGCGGCAATCTGCACCGATATTGCTGTCCTCGATGACACAGTTGGGATGAACGACGGTGTCGGCACCGATGGTGCAATCACGCAGTACGTTGTTGGCACCGATGCGCGCGCGATCACCGAGCGTCACCTGGCCCTCGACGATGACATTCACGTCGATTACAACGTCACGGCCCACGGTTAGCGTACCGCGCAGGTCGAAGCGCGCCGGGTCCATGAGGGTGACGCCACGTTCCATGAGTTCGCGCGCGCGATTCAGCTGCGCGATGCGCTCAAGCTCCGCCAACTGCGTCTTGCTGTTCACACCCATCACCTCCCACACCGCCTGCGGTTGCGCCGTGGAGATTTTAACGCCTTCCGCGGCCGCCATGGCAACAATATCGGTCAGATAATACTCCCCTTGGGCGTTATTGTTTTTCAGGTGCGCGAGCCAGGTTTTCAGGTGCGCGGCGGAGACCGCCAAGATACCCGTGTTCACTTCGCGTATGGCAAGTTGCGCGGGAGACGCGTCTTTCTGCTCGACGATGGCGCTGACCACCCCGTTCGCGTCGCGCACTATACGTCCATAGCCGGTCGGGTCGTTGAGTTCGACCGTGAGCAGTGCCAACCCGCCGTGCGCCGCGGCTTCAATCAGTGGACGCAGGGTTTCGGCACGAATGAGCGGCACATCCCCGTAGAGCACAAGCACCAGCGAGTCCGGGGCGATTTTGGGCAAAGCCTGTTGCACCGCATGCCCGGTTCCCTTCTGTTCCTCCTGCAACACCCAATCCACGGCGAGCTTAGCGAGCGTCTTGGGCAATAATTCCCCGCCATGTCCGTAGACGACCCGCACGACATGCGGCTCAAGCTGGCGCGCCGTGGCGATGACGTGCTGTACCAGCGGCGCCCCTGCGAGCGGGTGCAGCACCTTGGGGACATCGGAAAACATGCGCGTGCCCTTGCCGGCGGCGAGGATAATGACCTCAACGGGGGCAGTGGCGGTGGTTTTCATCGGGATTTATGTATATCTGATTGATTATAATACGGAAACATTCAACCCTATCGGGTCCGCTGCCTGAGGAGGCCATGGCGCTCGCGGGCCCGATAGGGTCCGCCATCGGCACGGGTTAGTCAGCTACAGCCTAGCTTATTGGAAGCGTCCAAGCTATTGCAGAGAATGGCTGGTGGCGCCGGCCGGCTTGCCAGCGCGCAGCTCTTCCGTCGTTGCGTCGCGCACCCCATGAATCTTCACCGCGAAACTGACCGTTTGGCCCGCAAGCGGGTGATTGGCATCTACGGTCAACTTGGCGCCTTCGATATGGGTGACCACGAAGTTCATGACTTCACCCTTGGCGTTTTGCGCCTCAAGCTGGGCGCCGACCCGGCGATATTCCGGCGGGACGTTTTCCACGTCGTCGGTGAAGGTCAGCCCGGGATTATGCGGGCCGAACCCCTCTTCAGGAGACAGCTCGATGGTAATCTGGTCGCCAACCTGACATCCCTCGAGCGAGCGCTCGATCTTTTCGAATAGATCGCTGCCCGAACCGTGCAGATAGTCCACCGGTAGATCGCTGTATTCGAATATGTCGCCGTGCGCGTTGCGCAGCACATAGGTCAACGAGACCACCTTGTTTCGTGCGACGCTGTCGTGCGCCATTGTGTATGTCTCGCGTTTGCGGTCTGGGCTCATGTTACTGTCCTTGTCAGCTCCCAGGCCGTGCGCGACGGCCTGCGTTCCACGATTACTTGATGGTCTTGTTGCGCAACCGGCGTATGGTGCGCAGCTGCGCAACCGCCTGAGCAAGCTCTGCCTGGGCGCGCGCGTAGTCGATTACGGACTGGCGGTTCTTCAGCGCCACCTCGGCGTTTTCCTTGGCCTTGAGCGCCGCCGCCTCGTCGATATCCTTGGCCCGCATGGCGGTGTCGGCCAGGACGGTCACGGTGTGGGGCTGTATTTCCAGCAATCCCCCGGACACGTAGAAGTATAGATCCTCCTGGCCGTCAATGTGCACACGCACTTCGCCGGGTTTGAGCCGCGCGAGCAGCGGAGAGTGCCGCGGCATGACACCGACTTCGCCGGTTTCTAGCGGTGCGAACAGCATTTCTACGTTACCCGAGTAGATCTCGTGCTCCGCGCTGACGATGTCGACATGCATTGTCATGACCATATTATCGCTACTGCGTTACGAATAACGGTCAACGCGGCCTTGCCTGAATGGTTGCGACCGCGCGCCATTGTCTAGAGTGATTTCGCCTTCTCGACGGCTTCGTCAATGACACCGACCATGTAAAACGCCTGCTCCGGCAGGTGATCGTATTCACCGTCGACGATACCGCGAAATCCCCGGATGGTTTCCTTCAGCGGCACATACTTGCCGGGCGTGCCGGTGAATACTTCGGCGACAAAGAATGGCTGGGACAGAAAGCGCTGGATCTTGCGCGCGCGCGATACGGTGAGCTTGTCGTCCTCGGAGAGTTCATCCATACCGAGAATGGCGATGATGTCCTGCAGTTCCTTGTAGCGCTGCAGCGTCGCCTGCACATCGCGCGCCGTGCGGTAATGCTCGTCGCCGATGACGTTCGGGTCGAGCTGCCGACTGGTCGAATCGAGCGGATCCACTGCTGGATAGATGCCGAGCTCGGCAACCTGACGCGACAGCACCACTGTGGCGTCAAGATGTGAGAAGGTTGTGGCCGGTGACGGGTCGGTCAGGTCGTCGGCCGGTACGTACACCGCCTGGATCGAGGTGATCGAGCCGGTCTTGGTAGAAGTGATGCGTTCCTGCAACACGCCCATTTCATAGGCGAGCGTTGGCTGGTACCCGACGGCCGACGGCATGCGTCCGAGCAGCGCCGACACCTCGGTGCCGGCCAGCGTGTAGCGGTAAATGTTGTCGATGAAAAGCAGCACGTCGCGCCCTTCGTCGCGGAAAAACTCGGCGATGGTGAGGCCGGTCAGCGCCACACGCAGACGGTTGCCCGGCGGCTCGTTCATCTGGCCGTAGACCAGCGACACCTTGTCGAGCACGCCGCCTTCCTTCATCTCGTGGTAGAAGTCATTGCCTTCGCGCGTACGCTCGCCGACGCCGGCAAACACCGAGTAGCCGCTGTGCTCGATGGCGATGTTGCGGATAAGCTCCATCATATTGACGGTCTTGCCTACACCCGCGCCACCAAACAGACCGACCTTGCCACCCTTGGCGAATGGACACATGAGATCGATAACCTTGATGCCGGTTTCGAGCAGTTCAGTGCTCGCCGCCAGCTCCTCGAAGCTCGGCGCTTTGCGGTGAATGGGCATAACTTTTTCAGCACCCACCGGACCTTTTTCGTCGATCGGGGAGCCGAGCACATCCATGATGCGCCCGAGGGTCTTCTGACCCACCGGTACCGATATTGGCGCGCCGGTGTCTGCCACCGCCATGCCGCGGCGCAAGCCATCGGAGCTGCCCATGGCGATGCAGCGCACGATGCCGTCACCCAGCTGCTGCTGGACCTCCAGCGTCAGGTCGGCTTCGGCCACCTTGAGCGCGTGATAAACCCTGGGCAGTGATTCGCGCGGGAACTCCGCGTCGACCACCGCACCTATGACCTGCACCAGTTTTCCGGAACTCATAAATTTGACCCCATAGGAATTCTGTTTCGAGTTTCAGGTCTCGGTCCGCGGGACGTTGTTCGCCCGGAAAACGAAACCGGAAAGTTCAAACTCTGTGTCATACCGCCGCCGCACCACCCACGATTTCTGAAAGCTCCTGCGTAATCGCGGCCTGGCGCGCTTTGTTATAGCGCAACTTCAGTTCATCGATAAGCTTGCCGGCATTGTCCGAGGC
>JAJXUF010000171.1 GCA_021783175.1 Pseudomonadota bacterium | reverse complement strand
AAATAACACTATAGTCAGCAGGATAATAGTTAGGGAGCTAACAATTAGCAGGATAACATATATTAAATATTTTGCTAAACAGCTGCGGGAAGTAGATGCAATGAACACGGGGCTACTCAGGCATATTCTCCGCACCAGCAGTAGGTATTTGAGCCGTTGCGCTTTGCCCGGTACATCGCGGCATCGGCCTTGCTCATGATCGTTTCCATCTCGCTGCCGTCGTCCGGATACATCGCGATGCCCAGGCTGCCGGAGATATTGACCGTATTGCCTTCGAGGATAAACGGCTGATTCAAGGCGACCAGTATCTTGCCCGCCAGATTCGTTACGTCGTTGCGGGTCATGACTTCGGAAAGCAGGATCGCAAACTCGTCTCCGCCGAACCTGGACACCGTATCAACCTCCCGCACCTGCGATTTCAATCTTGCCGCAACGGCCACCAGCAACTGATCCCCGATCTGGTGGCCCAATTTGTCGTTCACAGGCTTGAACTTGTCGAGGTCGATATAGATGACGGCAAATTTCTTCTCGTTCCGTTTTGCACTTGCCAGTTGCTGCTTGAAGCGATCGCGAAACAGCATCCGATTGGGCAGGTTGGTCAGAAAATCGTGCTGCGCATGATGAGCCACGGTTTCCTGCTCCGCCCGGCTCTGCGTGATGTCGGAAAAAATGCCGATATGGTTGGCAACCTTGCCGTGCTCATCTTTCAGGGTATAGATGGCCAGCTTTTCCAGATAGGCTACGCCGTCCTTGCGCCGGTTCCATAACTCTCCCTCCCAGTGCCCGGTCGCGATCAATGCTTTCCACATGTCCGCAAAGAACTCGGAATCGTGTTTGCCCGATTTCAGGAGGCTCGGGTTCTGGCCAAGCACTTCATCGTGGCCATATCCGGTCAGCTCGGTAAACGCGGGATTGACGTCAACGATGCGTCCGTCTGCATCCACGATGACAACGCCTTCATTGCTGACTTCAGACACCTTGGCGTTTAATGCGATCTGGTGCATGGCCCTGCGCTGCAGCGTGGAAAGGATCGCCAGCGCCATACCCGCAACAGCCAGCATCATCGCGAACATCCAGAAATTGGCCAGCCCATAGCGGACAAAATCATCGGAGAAATAGCCGGTCTGCAGATAGGCCCCTGCCAGCACCTGGGACAGGAACAGCAACTGGATCAGCGCAGTATTTCTTCTTCCCGCGCGCAGCCCCGCCCAGATCAGCAGCGGAAAGACCCAGGTAAGGCCGAGCTGCTGATCGGGCGGGACGCCCGGCAGGCGCCAACCGAGAAAGACGCTCTGTCCGACCACAAATGCTGCGGCCCACAGAGCTGCCATTTCCCACGCTCTGCGGGCCTTGAAGAATTTCGATTTCCTGATTGCAAACACCAGGACGATGGGAGTGAAGAATGCGATTCCAAGCACGTCGGCACGCCACCATTGCCACATGACGTCGGGCAGCATATCCGAAGTGATCATGCTTGATTCCAGCAGGGCCACAGGAACAAGGATGGAAGTGACGACTGAAGGTACCAGGCCGCCCAGCAGGATCAGCAGCGCCATATCGCGCAGGCGATTGAGCGAAAGATCGACATTGCCGAAATGCTGGAGCAGAAAGAACCCGGCGAATGCCTCCAGCACGCTGCCCAGTGAAAATCCCAGCGCGAAGATCGCGGGCGCACCAACCATTTCTGCAGTCAGATAGGCTGCCACAAACACAGGCAGAAGAAACCGGACGCCGCCCAACAACAGGGCAGCAAGAGCAACGCCTCCCGGCGGCCAGAAAATCATGGCGCTGCTGCTGACGGTGCCAAACACCAGGCCGACTTTGGCGGCAGCAAGGTAAGCGATAACCAGACCTAGAGATTTAATGGCGTATGGCATTTCTTCTCACGAATCAAGGAGCAAATCCCATACTTCACCCCGTTCCCGCATATAGTAAAACGCCGACTCGATCAGCGCTTCTTCTCTTGTTTGGCAAACTTATATGCGGTTAAATTGCACAAGTCAATTCCCGAATACCCGCGTTATCCGTGACAACTTCATCGCACAATACAATCCGGCATCCGGTTGTGAAGTGTTGCAGCCAACTCCACATTGATTCCGGAAAGCGCAGCCCGGACAGTGCAACGGCTACCGAAAAAGCACTCAACCATGAAGGTCAAAAGTTTTTTGCACCAAATCAGGATTTTTGCGTACTGTATGGACTCCAAGTTACGTTGATGTCCGATTGAGTTCATACAAGACGCTACATACAACCAAAAGGAGAAGTACAAAATGAAGAAACTGATCTTATTGCTGGTATTGGCTTTGTTGGCAGGATGCGCGGGACTTGAACACCAGCAGACCTTTCAGCAGTCCTCACCGACGAAATTTCCGGCGACGACCAATGTCATGGTCTTTGAATACCGCAACGTCGATATCCACAATATTTACGACCTGCTGTTCAGCGACTTTTTGATCATCGGTAAATCGGGATTTACCGGCTCATACGAGGATCCAAGAGCATCCCTTGAGTTTGCAAAATCGATCGGCACGGATGTGTTTGTGACTACCTCGCAATTCAAGGGGACGCGGACATCCTTCGTGCCCATGAGCACCCCCACCTCGGATACGTCATACATCAGCGGCTACAACGGGGGCACGCCTTTCTACGGCACTACAAACAGCTACGGGACGACGACCACCATGATCCCCGTGAACTACGATCGCTATGAGCAGAGCGGTTTTTATCTGAAAAACGTCAACCATGTCACTCCCTTGTGGGAAAAGAGGGCTTCCGACTACAAAGAGACGTCTTCCAGCCCGATGTCCGGGATCTGGTACAACGAAAACTATGATTTGAAGATGTACAAATCAGGCGTCCATATGGTTGCATTCTTCAACAGCGTCCCCAAGGGCAAGGAAAAAGGTCAGCTGGACGATATTAAAATGCTTTTCAATCCCGAAACGGGCGCCGGCATCTACATGATGGCGGACAGGACTCCGCAACCCGCGCAGATCAAGATAAACAAATTCGGGAATCTGCAGGTAGACATCGCATCGCAAAACGAGACATATTCGTTTGCCCGAAGATAAACCCCGGCCGGGAGCATGGCAATTTGCAGAAGTTGCCATGCTCCCCGTATTCCCGACCGCTCACATATTCCTGCTTTTCCTGACCATGTCGTAGGCGACCTGGATTTCCTTTGCCTGCTCGGTTGCCATCGCGATCATGTCCTCCGGCAGGCCCTGCCCCATCAACTTGTCCGGGTGATACTGGCTCATCAGCTTGCGATAAGCGCGTTTGATCTCGGCGTCGGTGCTCTCTTTACTCACTCCCAGAGCCTTGTAGGCATCGTCCAGCGCGACGGCGGTAGTAGCCTGCCCGCCGGCGAAATGGCCCTGGTTCAGGACCATGTCCATCATCTGCCTGAAAGTGTCGCGTCCGTAACCCAGACGTCCAGCGATGTCGATCAGCAGCGCCTCTTCCGCCGGATGGACATGACCGTCCGCCAGGGCCATCACAATGAGATACACCAGCAGCACGTCTTTCAGGTTCTTTGTATGCCCGCACACGCTCATGAATCTGGCATAGGTCGGCGCGATATCGAACGCAGGATCGGCCCCCTGCTTGAACAAGGCAATCGCCCGCAAACGATGCTCCGCGGTCATGCCCAGTTTTTGCATGAACTGTTCGACATGGTCGATCTCATCCTGGGACACATGCCCGTCGGCCTTCGCCAGCTTCCCCATCGAGATGAACACCGTGTCCAGGAACACCGCCTGGCGCAGCGCATTCTGCAACGGGTTCATGCCGCCGGAACCATAGGCACGCACGCGATCGATGAATGACCCGATGAAGAAGCCGAACAAAGCGCCCCAAAACCCGTAAAGGATAGAACCCGCGATGACACCGATCAACTTGAACAAGACAACTCCAGACAAAAATTATGCGGAATTCGGCCGCAAACAAAGGGGCGCATTATACCTGCAGGCAAACAGGCCGCGACACCGCTGCCGAACTGCCTGCAGGCCTACCGCACAGGCATGGGCGCCGGTCATTACATTTTTTGTTTGATCGCCAGCACCGCCTGATTGCGCAGGGTGCGCAGCAATGACAACTGGCGCTCGGTGAGCTTCAGGCTATTGGCTTGCTGCATGTCCGCATAAAACAGGCCTATAGTTTTCTTGTTGATGACGACAGGCAACAGGATAAAGCTCTGCGCATCGACCAACTCCCGATACCAGGCCGGAATCTTGTCCGCAATGCTGTCAGCCCGAAGATCCTCGATGACAATATCCACCCCCTTCTCGATCGCGAGGTGAAACACGTCCGATTCGAATGTCAGGCTGAACCGGAAACGTGGAATGACTTCGCCCACCCCTTCTCCGAGCCCCATCCGTGCCACCATGGCATTGAGCTTGTTATCACGGATACAGATGATCGCGCGCTTGAATCCCAGACCGCGGTAAATGACCTCCAGCACCATCAGCAACACGTCGTTAAGGTTGAAATCCTCCACCAGCGAATTGGTCACATCCTGGATGCCGGCGCCCATGACAGTCTCCGAATCCGGCCTGGCCGATGCATCTTGCCGCGTATCGTCATTCAGCGCCGACTCGATACCGTGCACGCTGCTCATCCCTTCAGCCTGCTCAGTGTTTGCGGTTGCCGACTGCTCGACCGGAAGCCCGCTCCATTGACGCACCTTCTTCACCAGCGGGCTGCGCGCGGTATTGATCTCCAGCGTCATCGCCCGGCGCGACAGTTCCTTCAACCCGCTCTCCAGCGCGTCGTTCAATTTGCGCTCGGAAATGTCGATGGCATCCTGGTAGCGCAAACGCAACCGGTTCAAGGCCTGCGATTTCTCCTGGGTGGCAGTGGCTGCCGCGATCACGCACAGTTCGTTCGCCATGTTCACCGTGGCTCTCATGTGCTCCGCCTCGACCCTGGGTTTCTTCACCGGTTCGCCCTGCGGCAGCTTCTCCATGCCGTCCAGCAGGCGCTTTGGAAAACTCCAGTTCCTGGCCACGCCTATGCCGATCTCGTTAAAGGTCAGCCCCAGCACCTTGATCGCAGCCTGCTCTTCAGTCAGCCCCTGCTCGATGAACTTTGCAATCTCCCGGCTTTCCTCAAAGAAATAGTAGGTCACCAGCATGCGGCCGAGATTCTGGAACATCGCGCAGATCATCAGTTCCTCGGCATCGCGGATGTTGCGGCCCACGGCCAGCTGCGTCGCCACCACACCGGCAAAGAACGCGGCGATCACCTCGTCCTTGAGCTGGTGTGCCAGCGACTTGTTCTGCATGAATTCGAGCATGATCAGCGACATCGCGATGTTGCGCACCGTCTCGAAACCCATGATCACAACGGCCTTGGAGATCGTGCTGATGTTGCCGCCGAACTGTCCGTACGAGACCGTGTTGACCAGCCGCAGCAGCTTGTTGGTCAGTGCGAAGTCCTGCAGGATCACGCGTGCCAGCTTGTTCGCGCTGTCCGATTCCGACGCCACGATCTGGTTGATCTCTGTGATGATGTTGGACAGCGCGGGAAAATCGCTCTTGCTGCGCATGCGCCGCAACAGGAAATCCAGTGTGCTGTGGCTGTCGTTGGCGGCGGACTCACCGATCCCGCCCAGATATTCCTTCAGCGCGGCGCGCATGGCGGCCGCATCCGGATAGCGGTCTTCCTTGCGCTTGCCGATGGATTTCAGAATGATGGCATCCAGCTTCCCGTCCAGTTCCGCATTATGGGCGGAAGGTGCAGCCACCGGCTCATGCGCGACACGGTTCAGTATCTGCATCGCATTCTCGCCCTGGAAGGCGGCCACCCCGGCGACCATCTCGTACAGCACGATGCCGAGCGAGTAGAGGTCCGAGCTGGCGTTCGCCCCTTCGCCGGTGATGCTCTCCGGCGCCATGTATTGCGGAGTGCCGACCACCTCCCGGTTCGCCTCGCCCTGCTCCTGAATCAGTCCGGCGATGCCGAAATCCATCAGCATCGGCTGGCCGCGCTGGCCGATCATGATGTTGGCGGGCTTGATATCGAGGTGCATCACACCTTGCTCATGGGCGTATTCGAGCGCGTCCAGCAGATAACAGGCGATCTCTGCGGATTTTACCGGAGACAACGCACCCTCCTCGAGCATCTTCGCCAGCGTACCGCCCTCGACATAGGAGCAGACAAGATAGGTATCGCCCTGATGTTCGCCCGCGTCATACAAGGGCACGATGTTGGCATGCTGCAGCTTGCTGACGATACGCGCCTCGCGCAGCAATCTTTCAGTTTGGG
>JAJXUF010000170.1 GCA_021783175.1 Pseudomonadota bacterium | reverse complement strand
CACGCCGCAGACAAGCAAGCGTCTATGGCCCAGAGGTAGTAAGGTTAATGACTCGAAAGTGTTACTAAGTTGATGATATATAATGAATTACTTATATAGAATACCTGACTAATTTACGCTGACGCGGCCGAATTTTCGCTTGCCGACTTGTGCCACGACGACTGCGCCTGCCTTGAGTTGCAGCGCTTTGTCGCTGACCTTTTCACCGTCGAGTTTGACCCCGCCCTGCTCGATCATGCGCAACGCTTCGGAAGTGCTGGCCACGAGGTTGGCCTGTTTGAGCAGATTGGCGATGGCAATTTGACCGTCGGTACTGACGACGCTGATTTCGGGCATGTCGTCCGGCAGCACGCCCTTCTGGAAGCGCGCTTCGAATTCGGCCAGCGCATCGTCGGCCGCCTTCAGCGTGTGGAAGCGCGCAACGATCTCCTGCCCCAACATCACCTTGATATCGCGCGGATTGCGACCATTCGCGACTTCTTCCTTGAAGTTGGCGATCTGCGCCAGGCTGCGGAAGGAAAGCAGTTCCAGGTAACGCCACATGAGGTCGTCGGAAACGGACATGAGTTTGCCGAACATGTCTGTCGGCGTATCGGTGACACCAATATAGTTGCCCAGCGATTTGGACATCTTGTTGATGCCGTCCAGGCCTTCCAGCAACGGCATGGTGAGCACGCACTGCGCGGGCTGGCCGAAGTGCTTCTGCAGTTCGCGTCCCATGAGCAGGTTGAACTTCTGGTCGGTGCCGCCCAGCTCGATGTCAGCCTTGAGCGCGACCGAATCGTAGCCCTGCACCAGCGGATATATGAATTCGTGGATGGCGATGGGCTGGTTGGCTTTATAGCGCTTGGAGAAGTCGTCGCGTTCCAGCATCTGCGCCACGGTATGGGTGGCGGCGAGGCGGATCAGGTCGACCGCGCTGAATTTGTCCATCCAGGCGGAGTTGAACACGACTTCGGTCCTGGCCGGATCCAGCACTTTGAACACCTGCTCTTTGTAACTCTGCGCATTGGCGAGCACCTGTTCGCGCGTCAGCGGCGGGCGGGTGGCATTTTTTCCGGTTGGGTCGCCGATCATGCCGGTGAAATCGCCGATCAGGAACAGGGCGTGATGCCCCAGGTCCTGCAACTGGCGCATCTTGTTGAGCAGTACGGTGTGCCCGAGATGCAGGTCGGGCGCGGTCGGGTCGAAACCAGCCTTGATGCGCAGGGGGCGGCTCTGTTCGAGCTTTTTGACCAGTTCGGCTTCGAGCAGCAATTCTTCGCTGCCGCGTTTGATTTGATTGAGGATTTCTTGTTGACTCATCTGGAAAGACCGCTTGTCATTATCTAGCCCAATACCCAAGCGGGTTTTGAGGGCTAGCCGCTTTCTGTTAAAGTGGCGCCCGAAAATTCAATAAGTCTTGCTGTGTGCCGATAAAGGATCTACGGGCATTCAGCAAGCACTGCCGCTTTGGGAGCCGCGAATGTTACCGCAAAATACTTTGTCACACGCACACAAAATGAAGCTCCGATGGTTCGTCACCTTGTCCAGCCTGCCTTTGCTCGGGGTAGTGACAGCTTTCGGCATCATGCCCCAGACGGATGTTTTATCCAGAACGCAACAAACCGTAATTGAAGATATCTCCCTGCCGTTGACTACCACTGTCGCCGGGAACTCGACTTCCTTCTGGCGCAACGAGCGCATCCAGCGCGGCGACACCGTCGCCGAACTGCTGCGCCGCTTGAATGTGGAAGATCAGGCTGCCAGCGATTTTCTGCGCAAGAGCAAATCTGCCGAAAGCCTGCGCCAGCTGGCTGTGGGCAAGGAAGTCCAGGCTGAGACAGATGCCAACGGCGCTCTGTTGGCACTGCGCTATCTGGGAATCGACTCCAATCAGGTTGTCATCGAGAAAAGTGGAAACAGCTTCACGATGCGCACCCTGCCTGCACAGACCGAGAAACGCGTGCAGATTCGCACCGGGGAGATTGAGACCAATCTGTTCGCCGCGACCGATGAAGCCGGACTGCCCGACCCCGCCGCAAATCAATTGGCGGATATTTTCGGCGGTGACGTCGATTTCCATCGCGATCTGCGCAAGGGCGACAAGTTCACGGTGATCTACGAGATGAACTACCTCAACGGCGAACCCGTACGCACCGGCCGCATCCTGTCGGCAGAGTTCATCAACCACGGACGTGCTTTCCGTGCAGCTTATTTCCAGACCGACGAAAATTCGGGCGGTTACTACTCGCCGGATGGCAAGAGCATGCGCAAAGCCTTCTTGCGTTCGCCGCTCGAATTTTCCCGAGTCAGTTCCGGTTTCAGCCTGGCGCGCTTTCACCCGATCCTGAACAAGTGGCGCGCCCATAAAGGCGTGGACTACGCCGCGCCGATGGGTAGCAAGGTGAAGGTCACCAGCGACGGTGTTGTTGCGTTTGTGGGACAGCAACACGGTTATGGAAACGTGGTAATAGTCGATCATCAGTCCCGTTTTTCCACAGTGTATGGGCACTTGTCGCGCTTTGCCGGCGGACTGCACAAGGGACAGCATGTGAGCCAAGGACAGGTCATCGCCTATGTCGGCATGACCGGCTTGGCCACAGGGCCGCATTTGCATTATGAATTCAGGATCAATGGCGTCCAGCGCGACCCGCTGAAGGTCGCGTTGCCGGATGGAAAACCGATCAGCGACGCACAAAAGACCGCCTTCGGCGACGCGACGAATCAACTGTTCGCACAGCTGGATACCTTCCGCAATACCCATATCGCAAAACTGGACTAAGTGAGCGCATCGCCCGACCTCTATATCGGCATCATGTCCGGCACTAGCCTGGACGGTATCGATGCCGCGTTGGTCGATCTCTCGCAAGCTTCGCCCGTCCTGATCTCCAGCCATTACCAGCCTTATGCTGAGCCGCTGAAGGAGGCGTTGCTGGCCCTGCATCAAGTCTCGCACAACGAACTGCACCAGTCGCAACTGATCGCCAGCCGTCTGGCACGCGAATATGCCGACGCCACGCTGATATTACTGAAGAAAGCCGGCGTCGCAGCCGGATCGATACAAGCGATCGGCTGCCATGGCCAGACCGTGCGCCACCGGCCCGAACACGGCTATAGCGTACAACTCAACAACGCGGCGCTGTTGGCGGAATTGACCGGCATCCATGTTGTAGCTGATTTCCGCAGTCGCGACATTGCGGCAGGCGGACAGGGCGCGCCGCTGGTCCCGGCCTTCCATGACAAGGTATTGCGCCACCCGACCATCCACCGCGCAATTCTCAACATCGGCGGTATCGCCAACCTGACCGACCTCGCACCTGGCAAGAATACAGCCGGCTTCGACACCGGCCCCGGCAACCTGCTGATGGACGCGTGGATAGCGCGCCACCAGGGAAAATCCTTCGACAAGGACGGGACGTGGGCAGCCAGCGGCAAGATCATCGCGGCGCTGTTGCAAAAATTGCTGGCTGAACCGTTCTTCGCTGCCGCTCCGCCCAAAAGCACCGGGCGCGACTTGTTCAACCTCGCCTGGCTGGGAAGACATCTGAACGGTGACGAGGCGCCAGCGGACGTGCAGGCAACTTTGCTCGCGCTCACGGGGGACAGCATTGCCGCTGCCATGCAGCGATTCTGTGGCGGAGCGAAGGAAATCTATGTGTGCGGCGGCGGTGCCCACAACGAGGCACTGCTCTCGCACTTGCGGCATGCGCTACCGAAATGCCGCCTGCAGAAGACCGAAGTATTGGGGATTGCTGCCGACTGGATGGAAGCCATCGCCTTTGCCTGGCTGGCACAGCAGACAATGCATCTGCGCCCTTCCAATCTTCCCGACGTCACAGGAGCAAAACATCCCTGCGTACTCGGTGCGATTTATCCCGCATAGAACAAAATGGGGCGCTTCCGCGCCCCATTCCTGCAAAAAACTACCTGATACCTACGCTGAAAACGACGAACCGCAACCGCAAGTAGTCGTTGCGTTCGGGTTCTTGATGACGAACTGCGAACCTTCCAGACCTTCCGTGTAATCAATCTCGGCGCCTACCAGATACTGGAAGCTCATCGGGTCGATCAGCAACTGCACACCATTCTTGCTCATGACGGTGTCGTCGTCGTTGGCGACTTCATCAAACGTGAATCCGTACTGGAAGCCTGAACATCCTCCCCCGCTCACGAATACGCGCAACTTGAGTTCGGCATTGCCTTCCTCTTCGATCAGTTGTTTCACTTTGTTTGCCGCATTATCCGTAAACAACAGCGGGTCTTGCATTTCGGTCATTGCATTCATATTGCCTCCTAACTGGTTTGATTATGACTCGGCAGAACCGAGTTTGAAAGCCACTACCTTATCTTCCGCTTCCGCCAAGTGAATCAATCTACCCTCAACGATCGCGCCCAACTGTATCTCCAGCGTTTTGTAATGTACGTCACCTGTGACCTTCGCCTTGCTCTGTAGTTCCAAATACTCCGCCGCGTTCACGGGGCCAACTATTGCCCCGTTCACCACCAGATGGGTAACCCTGATCTCGCCGTCCACGCGAGCGTGCTCGCTCAATACCAGAGTGCTGGGTTTGCTCAGGTCGGCGATCACGTTACCTTTGATCTCTCCGTCGACCCGCAACCCCCCCGTAAAATGGACGTCGCCTTCGATCCTGGTCCCCGCGCCAACCAGCGAGTCGATACGATTCTGCGGTTTACTATTCCGGCTACTGAACATGCTTAACTTCTCCTTTAGGACGGCAGGTCGACCGTCTGCTTGATCTTGGGTTCCTGAGTTCCCTTTTCGAATACACGAACCTCTACGCTCTCGACCTTCATCTCCGGCGGCAACTTAAACCCCTTGTCCACACGCTGGTAATACTTGAAACTCAACTGATAAGCTGCCACGTCCTCCTCCTGCGGGAATTGTAGCACTACTTTCCTGCCGTCCCGCTGACCGTTCACCACCAGCTGCAGACTGCCTTGAAATGCCTTGCCGCGCTGTTGCACACTCTGCACCAGTAACATGCGGCACAGATATTCGCCGGGCAGGCTGTCAGGCTCGATCTTCAAACGATGAATGGACAACTCGGCCTCGCGCGCGCCGGTCAGCGGCAAGTTCTGGAAGAACAGCAGGTCTTCCTGCAGGCGCGCATTTTCATCGTGCAGGTTCTTCAGCTGAGCCGCGATGCCCAGGTTCGAAGCCTGATCGATCTGTCCCTGACGCTCATATGCCGCGATCTGATTGGCTTGTGATACATTTTCGCTCTCCAGAAAATGCACTCGCTCACGCAATTCGCTCAATTCCTTTTCCGACTGTCCGCGATGGAACCCCGCCAGCTCCAGACCCGAACCGTACGCCCACCAGATCACCAACCCTATCAGCAAGACGAAGGGGGCAGCAATCGCCCAGCGTACGTACCATGGCACATGCGGACGTACCGACAAACGCGGCGCGGAGATGCTGAACTTGCGGCGGAAGCTCCGTATCATTTTCATATCAGGGCAACAGGGGAACCACGTCCAGGCCTTCCAATTCCGGCAATCCGAACATGATGTTCATGTTTTGCACCGCTTGCCCTGCTGCGCCCTTGACCAGATTGTCGATCACCGACAGCACCACGACCGTATCGCCGCCTTGCGGCCTGTGCACCGCGATCCGGCACAGGTTGGAACCCCGCACCGAACGTGTTTCCGGCATGCTGCCCGCAGGCAGCACATCGACGAACGCCTCGTTGGCGTAACGCTGCTCGAACAGGGCCTGCAAGTCCGCATCCTGCTTGAGGCGTCCGTACAGCGTGGCATGGATGCCGCGTATCAGCGGGAGCAGGTGCGGCACAAAAGTCAGCCCGACCGGTTTGCCCAATACATTGACCAAACCCTGTTTTATTTCAGGTAGATGCCTGTGCCCGGCCACGCCATATGCCTTGAAATTGTCCGATGCCTCAGCGAACAATGTTGGAATCTCTGCCTTGCGACCCGCCCCGGAAACCCCTGATTTAGCATCGGCGATCAGCGAGTTCTCCTCAATCAACCCTGCTTCAAGCAAGGGAATGAAGCCCAGTTGCACCGCCGTCGGATAGCAACCCGGATTGGCCACCAGCCGCGCCTGCTTGATCCTGGCCCGGTTCACTTCCGGCAGGCCGTACACTGCCTCTGCCACCAAATCGGGACAGGCATGGGTCATGCCATACCATTTTTCCCACTCGGCGATATCCTTGATGCGGAAATCAGCCGCGAGATCGACGACCCTCACGCCCGCATCCAGCAGGGCGCGCGTCTGTTGCATGGCGATGCCGTTGGGCGTGGCGAAGAACACCACATCGCAC
>JAJXUF010000169.1 GCA_021783175.1 Pseudomonadota bacterium | reverse complement strand
AGTTCCGGCTTCATTTTCATGACGCAGTATATATGGGTCGTTACTTGCGCCAGGATCCGTTCTGATTTACGCTTGCAAGAGAACAAAAAGAGAACATATGCTCACTGATCGTCAACGGCAGGTATACGAATTCCTTTGCGCCTATCAGCGCGAGCGTGGTGTGACGCCGAAGTTGCGCGAAATTGCGGCGCATCTCGGAATCAGTTCGCGCGGCACTGTCCATCGTTATCTCCAGGCAGTTGCCGCGGAAGGTCTCATCGTTGTTGAGCCGGATCGCGCCCGAGGGATACGGCTCGCGTCGAGCTCCGGGACGCGACAGCGAGACGGCTCCTTGCCTTTGCTCGGGTCCATTGCTGCGGGCAGGCCGATTGAGGCCATAGCCGGCCAGGACACGATCGATCTGAGCGAGTTTTTTGTCGCACCAGGGCGATTCGTGCTCAGGGTCCAAGGAGATTCCATGATAGAGGCGGGCATCCTCGACGGCGACATGGTGGTGGTTCAGAGCAGTGAAACTGCGCGCGACGGGGAAATCGTGGTGGCACTCATCGACGGGGTGGAAGCAACGCTCAAACGTCTGCAACGCAATCGTGATAGCACGGTTACATTGCACCCGGCGAACGGCGCCATGGCTCCCATGCGCTATACCGGCACCCGGGTGCATATTCAAGGCGTTGTGATCGGTCAGTTCCGTTCCTACCGCTGACATGACGCGCACCTGCTACTGGCCGCGCGCTGTAATCGCCATGTGTATTGAGGCCGAAAGTGTAAATCCCGACTTAATCCTGCATCAGGCGTTTCCGCATCAAAGTGGCGATGTGCCCTACGTTGGACGCGGCAGGATTCTCCTCGACGTCACCCACTGGCAGCACGACGAAGGCTCCCCCGAGGCAATGGCAGACCAGCTCTCGATTGTGCTTAATGCGCGCCTTCCACGCTGTGTCTGGCGCATCGGAGTCGCCGGCGATCGCTATGGCGCCGGACTTGCTGCGACTCTGGCGGCGCCGGGTCATTGCAATGTGATTTCACCATGGGAAATGCGGCAACGGCTGCATGATGTTGATCTGGATTTCCTCAAGGGACGCGCGGCCGAAATGCGTTTGTTTCTGTCGTTACTGGACGTTCGCACCTGCGGTGAGCTTGCAGCGTTACCCGCCGCCATGCTTGTCCGACGCTATGGAATGGCCGGAAAGCGGTTATGGATGCTGTGCCGTGGTCGAGACGCTGCGTCTGTGGTTCAGGACGTCGTCCCATTGTCATATATTGATCAGGAGCGGGTGTTGCCACCGAATACATCGGCGCCACGCACCGTCGCGCGGTATCTCAGGCATGTGTGCCATCGGCTCGTTTCTCGATTGCGGCGGCAGGAACTCCTTACCGGCAAGATTCGTATTGAGCTTAAATACGCATCCGCCAAAAGGAAAACACTGCTGATGGATGCAATGGATCACCACGCAGCGCTGGAATTAGGCGAATTTCCCACGCGGGCCGAGCAGGTAGACCCGGATTACCTCTTAGCATGCGTTCGCGATCTCTTTGTCGACTCCTCGCACGGTCGGTCCTTGATTAAGGTGCGGTTGATTGCCGAAGAGTTGCAGAACGTCAGTGGTCAGTTTGAATTGTTCCCTCCAGCGCGTGCTTCGGGCCGGACCCTGGAACTTGATGAAGAACTGTTCGATTCTGCGGCGTAGGGTCAGGTGTTAGATGTAATGTTGGTCCAGACCGTTCAGGTCGCGCATTTTGCGCAGAGACGGTTTTTTATCGCGCGTCAGGACTAGTTCAAACGTGCTCCACCTTATTCATGTTGCCAATTTTCCAACTTCCGGTCCGTATTGCTCCCAACTGGCGCCGTCCGTATTATTCATCTATAAGTCTGTTACTTAGATGTTTTTCTGTTCGCGCATTACGGAGGGCGGTATGAGAAGCTTGGAGCAGGCAGTGGCCCTTATGGGGCGGTGGTCGCCGGAGAGGGCTAAGGATCGAGAGTTAGTGCTAAAGCGTATCGGCGAGCTTTCGGCTACTTGCGGCGAGGCGATCGGGATTTGGCAGCGCTATCTCGATAACCCCGGTCCGGCAGGCGACAAGTGGACGATTCTAAGCTGGGTCGGCCCAACCAATGCCAAGACGTTGCATGAGATTAACCTTAAGGCCAGCGACCTTCTACGTTCGGTGTGCGCAATTGCCGGTCCCGAGGCAGAACGCATCCATGCGTATGAGGATAGCGTGATTGAAATGGCCTATCGTCAGCTTACGCCGGGTGAAACCGGACCCGACTTTGCGCGTACCGCCATAGAGCGCATGCGCGCACGTCGCGCATACCTGGATGAGATGATGGCTCGGATAAGATCAATCCAGTTTTCCGCACGCAAAGCACCTTCCAAGGGAGCTGCAGGTCCCAAAAAAGCAGCCAAGCAGTCACCGGTAAAAAAGGCAAAAGCGCCAGTGAAGGCAAAAGCGCCAGTGAAGAAGAAGGCACCTGCACGCAGCGCAAAGAAGGCCAAGAAAAAAGTGGCACCCGTAAAGAAGGCCGCACGCAAGGCTGGCACACGCCGTAGATAGTGAAGATTGGCAGTTTCGCCGGGCAGAGCGCTAGTTTGCGCCCTGTCCGGCTGTACGAGTCGCTATCTTTTCAGGTAATGCGCCATTTTTTGTTCCATCTGGGCGGTCGCGCCAGTCCAAATCTTGTCACCAACCGCTGCATGTAGTTCCTCGTGCATCTTGCCGATTCCGCGCAATGCCGTGTCGTTTGCCTCGTGCATCTTTCCTTCAAGCGCTAGCAGTTGTTCGGTGTCCTTGCCCGAGGTGACGCCAAGAATGACGTCCTGCTGGCTGCGGAAAAACACGGCGAGATCGGCAGTGACCGTCGGTTCGTTGCGGTCCAGGATAGCGCGTGCCTGATCCAGCTGCGCTGGACTCGCGTCCTGTTTTTTGAGTGCCTTGATTATTGATTCCTTTCCATCCTCGAAGAAGCTATGCGCAAACTGCTCCGGGGTGCGGTGCATTGCACAACCAGCCAATAACATCATGCCTGCCGCCAAAAGCCACAGGGATAAACGTTTCATAAGTCGCTCCTTCGGTATGTCATCGTTCCGATATATGGTTGTATGAAGTGCATTGGGGTGCCATGATTGCCGCGATATACGTAGAACCAGTCTCATTTTATTATTAGGTATGGTGATAATGAAAGAGGCTTGTTGCGAAGAACTGATACGCGGTCGATCGCCGGAGCATGAGTACCGGTCGGGATGTCTAGGGGCAATCAAATGTCATTATGACACCGCGCACTTCCTGAGGTTCGATGGCGCGCGCCGAACCTGCCAAAAAATGCTGCAGTTCTCGGGTGCTGCGACAAACATTTATGGCGGATTCTCTGGCTGAGAGATGGATGTTGGGTCTGTGCACGATCGCAGGAGCGATGCTAGGTTTGTTACTGGCGATGCGACCGGCGGCGGCTGACGCCACTGCCGCTAGCATTCATACCCGCGCTGAATTCATTCAGGAACCTGTGTTTGGCGGCCAAGCCTATGTGTACCAGGCTGGAATCGGCCAAACCAGGTCCGTGGTGCTTATCCACGGCATTGGCGACAAGGCATCGCGCGACTGGAGTAGGCTGATCCCGGTGCTTGCCTTGCACTATCACGTGGTTACGTTTGATTTGCCGGGGTTCGGCCGCTCAACCAAGGGAAATAAGCTTTATTCTCCGGCCAATTATGTTGCCTTTGTCAGATTTGTCGCCGCCAGGTACATACACGGACCATTCGATCTGATCGGTCATTCACTGGGTGCTGCCATTGCCTTGCGTTATGCAGCAACCTATCCGAACGATGTGCGCTCGCTGGTGCTTGCCGATGTTGCCGGTATTCTGCACCGTATGGCCTATAGCCAATACCTGTCGCACCTGGGCATTGATCAGATTCCGACTTTGTATCCCAATCAGCGCGAGCAGCTGCAGGATCTTGTCGCCAATGCGCTGGGATTGCTCGAGCGTCTGCGGCCCGATCAAGATCTGCTAGTTGATGATGCGTTGTTGCGTCGCGAATTCTTGGATTCCGACCCAGCGAAGATTGCCGGACTGGCTCTGGTGCTGGATGACTTCAGCGACATCATTCTGCGCGTGCAAGCACCAACGCTGCTTGTCTGGGGTGATCGCGACCCGATTGCGCCGCTGCGTACGGCAGAAGTTCTACTTGCCAATATTCCGCAGGCGCGACTGAAAATCTTGCACAACTGTGGTCACACACCAATGGACGACCGGCCCCTGGAATTCAGGGACATCGTGCTTCAGGCACTGCAAAACCCGGGGCCAACGCGCGAGGTGGCACTGCAGTTTACTGCCAGCGCCCGGGGTGTACCCGCATCGAAGCGCACTGGTTCGTGCCGCGACCAGCGAAACCGGGTGTTTGAAGGCAATTACGATACGATTCACATCCATGACTGTCGCGATGTGCGGATACGGAATGCGCAGATCCGTGAACTCGATATCGATGACGCCTCGGTACAGATCGACGGCAGTCACATCGGAGGCAATCCGGGCGGTTTGATTGCCACCGATGCGAACGTTACTGTGACAGGCGGAAGCATCAGCGCCCCGATTGCCATCACTGCCAGCGACAGTCACCTCGATCTAGCCGGAGTCACGCTGAATGGCAGCGAAGCGGCCGTGCGTGCCCCGCAGCGTTCGCGTATCCTATTTTCGGTAAGCTATCTCCACAGCCGGTATTCAAATGGAAGCGCCCATGGCATGTGGATCGTCGGTCCCCATAGTCCGCTTTAGTTCCAGGGGTAAAGCGGTTTATCGGCGTGCGGTCAGCAACTTCTGTGTTGTAATCGGCTTGTCGCGCTCAAAGATGTAGCCTGAATAGTGGATTTCCGGCTGGCCGTCGTTGTCGTCGGCCGTGGTCATGTCGCCCACATTGCGTCCCAGCCCGTATACATAGGCCTTGGTATCGGATATAGGCATGATTACGACTTTCACCCGACGGTCCTCGATGCCTGAGATCTGCAGATCGAGGAGCAATCGCCCGTTCCGCACGAGCATCCGGCAATGATCGAGGTTGACCAGGTAGTGGGCATCGGGATTGATAATGTGGTAACTGCCAGTGCGCTCGCGCCAGGCCTGTGACAGCACGTAGTGGGGGACCTTTTCCGCAGCCGTCACCATGCGGTCATGGAGCAACACGAAGTCATGACCCTGCACTCGGGTAAATTGCAGCGGCGGAAACTTGATGGTCACCGGAAACAGGCCAAGCAGGCGGTATTCAGCGCGGAACCATGTTGGACTGGTCGGAACAAGTTCCAGGGTATGACCAATCACATGCAGATTCAGGTGGTCGCCGGCGACCGAGACATGGGCGAGAGTCCCCATGAGGCTATAATCGCCGACATAGCTTGCCAGAACCGCACGCGGTACCTTCACTGTCGGCGGTGGTGGAGTTGGCGGCGGTTGCGAAATTCCGTAACGTGCTTTTAGCGCGAGGCGCAATGCCTGTTCTGCAACATCGTAGATCATCTTGTTCGCGCTGTCGGCATTGGCCAGCACCACCACGCCGAGCTTCTTCTGCGGCATGATCGCCATCTGGCTGATGAAAGCCTTGGTGCCACCGTTGTGCCAGGCCACCATGCCGCCGCCGTGAACCGGCAAGCCGCTAAGCATCCATCCCAGCCCGAAACGCTGCCCGAAATCGAGCGGTGAATTCGCAAACTGCGGTTGAAACATGGAGTCTAGAGAGGCGGAGCTAACCAGGCGGTGGCCATCCAGCTCTCCGTCTCCAAATACGAGCCGCATGAAGCGGCTAAGGTCGACGACGTTGCTGAGGAGCGAACCTGCCGGGACATCCCTAATCGGCGTGGGATTGGACGCTTGGTTGTCTACATAACCGCGCGCCAGTAGCGGCGCAATCTCCTCGTTCATTACGAACGATGAATGATGCATGCCGAGCGGGTCGAGCAGCGCGGATTGCATGTATGGAGCGAAGTGCTGTCCGCTGATTCGCTCCATCACCAGGCCCATCAAGTCGGGCCCGAGGTTGGAATAATTGAATACCTTGCCCGGCGGGTAGGCTAGGTATTGACCGGTAAGGTCTTTTGCCAGTTCCGCCATGGGTTCATGGGAGAAAAAGCCCTTCAGATAATATGTCGGCAGGCCGGCATGATGTGACAACAGTTCGCGTGGCGTGATTGGTCCGGTATCGGCCCAACGAGATTTCATGTAGAAGTGCGGAAGGTAATCCTGGATCGGAGCATCAAGATTGATCTTTCCCTGATCCACAAGTTGCATTACCGCTGTGGCGGTCAATAGTTTGGAAATCGAACCCACTTGATAGACG
>JAJXUF010000168.1 GCA_021783175.1 Pseudomonadota bacterium | reverse complement strand
GAGTTCCACGGTGGGGCCGATCAGGTTCAAGTCCTCGGAAGGGATATTCTTGCCGAAATCCAGCGAGCCTTTCGGCAATTCAAGCTTGTTCAGATAATTGATCCGGCGGACGTAGCCGTCGGCCTGAGTGAAATTGAAAAGGTGAATGCCGGGGGTGTGCAGCAAACGATGCATCACCTCTCGTGAAGTGGAGTCGCCCATGATGAACAAGGCATCGATGCGGTTTTCTTCGAGCGCCTTTATAGAGTCTCCGGAGACGCTGTCGACAAAGACGGTTCCATCGTTCGGTTCAATGCCATTGGCTTTGAGGAGCGTGAGCGCCAGGGAATGCACACCGCTGCCTTCTTTGCCGATATCCAGTCGTTGCCCCTTGAAGTCCGAAAGCAGATTTTTTGTCTTGCCGTCATAGAAAACCATGAGCGGCTGGTAAGCGATACTCCCGAGCGAAACCAGGTTCTCGATGTTGGCTCCATTGACTTCTCCTCCCAGTACAAACCCGACATCGACGGCAATCTTGGGATTGGACAGCTTGTGAAGGTTGTCGAGCGAACCCTCGGAGGGAACGATTTTGAGGGTGACCCCTTCCTTGGCCAGGATTTCCTTGTATTTCTCGGCGAAGTTCTGGAAGGTGCTTCCCTTGGGCCCACTGGCGATCGTGATCGTGTTCGGAGCGGTGGAGTCAAGGTAAACAAAGATCGCCGCGCCAATGATCAAGCTCACGGAGAGGATGACGCCGATGGATACGATCTGGCCGCGCCCAAATAGGTTGGTGAGTTTAGCCAGCGATCTGGCCAGAAATATTTTTGGAGTTTCCATGATTTTCCTCGTTCATTGTATGCAATCGGGCCAAGCCGCCATGGTTGCGCAGGTTTGTATCGGCGCGGTTTCAAAAAAAAGCGGACGCTGGATGCCGTGGTTGTCCTTACGGTCTGGTTGGAGGCGGAGGCGGGCAGTCCGGCTCGCCCAGCGGACAGGCCAAGATTGGTTGTTCGCCGACGGGTTTACGCTTCGTGGAGGCGATCGACGGGGCATTCTCATCCAGAGTCGCCAGCTGTTCAATCGTGGTCCATAACCTGCCCTCGCGGGCACAAGCAACTCCATAGTCGAATAATTCCCTTGAACTGGCTTCATGGAAATACAGAGGCCCATGGAATGGATAGCTGACCGGAATGGCCGTCAGCCTGAGATTCATGCCGTATTGCTGCGCGAATTCCGAGGTTAAGGCGATTTCGCTCCTTGCCCTGTGTTGAAGAACCGCGGTGAAACTCCGGGAAAGAATCGAGATCGTATCGACCGGCGTGGTCTGCGGCGTCGCGCCCAATTGGCCGTTGACTATGACGTAAACGTTGGCGCCTTTGAGTGTGCCCGGATCGAGTGGCAACACATAGGCCAATGCGGGCGCGACGAAAAACGGCACGGTTGCACTGGCATCGACGTGCATTTCGTCATACCGGCTGCCCGCGTTTTCAACGGGAATGATGACCGGCGGAAACACGCCGGGAATGCTTGCGGAGGCAACCAGGACGTCGCGGAAGAGATTGTGCGCCGCCCTGCCGCCATGGGCGGCAATCTGCCCCATATCCCAAATGATGGTCTCTTCCTTGTCCAGGTCGGTCGTGGCAACCAGAAGCAAACGGCCAAGCGCAGCCTGGTCCGTCACCTCCCGGATCATGTCTTCGGTGACAAAGTCATCCACAAATTTGACGAGCGGTTCGTTGTCGTACAGTCCGGGCCGGAACAGCACGCCCAGCCACCGTGGAATCAGGAAATTCTCGCTATGGGCGCCGGAGAAATTCTGGTCCAGCCGGGCATCCCAAGCGGGTCCCAGGAAGGCAAAAGGCGCGATCAATGCTCCGGCACTGACACCCGTCACAACGTCGAATTGCGGACGTTTGCCCTGTCGGCTGAAGCCGACGAGCGCTCCGGCGCCAAATGAGCCTCCCGACCCGCCGCCCGAGAGTGCCAGGATGTTGAGCGCATGGTTCGCGTTCGCGGTGCGGCGGCGCTGGAGGATCTCCGAGAATCGGGATTTGATTGCCTTCGGGTCTGTGCTGACGTAGCGGATATCGGACTGGAACCCGACCGGAGCGGGAGTGCCGAACATCAATTCGGGTGCCGGTGCCCTTTGAATCGTGGTGCAAGCTGTCAAGGCCATGATGCCGAACAAGAAAAGTAGGCGCGTTGTTTTCATAATAGGGCACCGGTTGCAGGCATCAATCATTCATGCGAGTTGCTGCTGCAATGTTTCAAGCAAATCTGTGACTTCCCGTGCTCGTTCCAGTGCTTCGCCGCTGATCCAGAAAGTATCTTCCGCCCGTGAGCCGAGGGTATTGATCTTTGCGCTGCGCAGCTCGATATCGTGCTTTGCCAGCAGATACGCAATGCGGGCCAGCAGGCCGGGACGGTCGCCCGCGACAATGGACAGGATGTGTTGCCCTTTTTCGTCTTGGGCGATGTCGACTTGCGGCACGATGGGGAAGTGCTTGAGCTGGCGGCTGACCCTGCCCACGCTCGGTGCGGCGAGCGGTGCGTCGTCGGTCAGCAGGTGCGCCAGCTCATACTCGATGTAGTTCATGACATCGCGGTAGATTGTCTTGTCGTTGTTCGCATCCATCACCAGGAAACTGTCCAGCGCGTAACCGTGCTGGGTGGTGTGCACCTTGGCTTCCATGATGTTGTAGCTCATGCGAGCGAAGAAGCTGCAGATCCGGGCGAACAGGAACGGCTTGTCCTGCGTATAGACCAGTACCTGCAAGCCTTCCCCGATCCGGCTCATGCGCGTCTTGACGACGGGTTCCTCGCTGTTCACGCGATGGGCTAGCATGCGCGTGTGCCATGCGATCTCGTGCGGTTCGTGGCGCAGGAAATAGTCGGCGTCGAACTGGGCCCAAAGCAGCTCGTAAACGTCGGGGTGGATGGCGTACAGGGTGAGCGTCTCCGTAGCGCGCTGGCGAATCTCGCCCACCTGATCGGCCACTTTTCCGCTGGTCAGGAAACGCCGCGCCGCATTGTAGAGATCTTCCAGCAGCTGTGCCTTCCAGGCATTCCATACTTTGGCGCTGGTACCCCGGATGTCGGCGACCGTGAGCAGGTAGAGTGCGGACAGATAACGCTCATTCCTGATTTTGGCGGTGAAAGCGGCGATCACATCCTGGTCTGAAAGGTCCTGCTTCTGTGCAGTCGCGGACATGGTGAGGTGATGTTCCACCAGCCAGACGACAAGGTCGGTGTCTTCGCGCATCAAGCCATGCTGTTTGCAGAAACGGGTCCCATCGACGCGACCCAGTTGGGCATGGTCTCCGCCGCGTCCCTTGGCGATGTCGTGGAACATGCCGGCGATATACAGTACTTCGGGGCGGGCAAAATCGTGGATGAGTTTGCTGCAAAGCGGATATTCGTGTGCGTATATGGGCAGCGTGAACCGGCGGAGGTTGCGCACCACCATCAGGATGTGTTCGTCCACGGTATAGACATGGAAGAGATCGTGCTGCATCTGCCCGACGATGCGGCCAAAGGGCGGCAGGTAGCGCCCGAGGATATCCAGGTGGTTCATGCGCCTCAGTGCATGGGTCAGGCCTTGCGGCTGACGGAAGATGTCCATGAACAGCCTGCGGTTGTGCGGGTCCTTGCGGAAGGCGGAACCGATCAATTTGCGCGCCCGCCACAATGCGCGCAGTGTCTGGGCGGAGAATCCGGTCAAACGCGGATGCTGTTCCAGCACCAGGAAACTTTCCAGTATGGCGGAGGGCTCGGTTTCAAACAGGGCTTCGTCGCGTGCTTCCAGTTTGTCGTCGCGGGCGATGAAGTGATCATTCAATGGATAGGTTTCGGCGACCGGGAAGATGCGGGTGCGCATCGTTTGCAGCAACACGGCGTTGAGTTGCAGCACGGCCCGCTTGGTACGGTAGTAGCGCTGCATCATGTGTTCGCTGGCGCGGCGTTGTGCGCTGGCGGTGATGCCGAGTTGCTGTGCGAGCGCCGTTTGATATTCGAACACCAGGCGGTCATCGTGCCTTCCGGAAAGGTAATGCAGGCGGATGCGCAGATCCTGCAGCAGGTGCTCGTGGTGTGTGATCTGGCGCGCTTCGGTGGCAGTGATGAGGCCTGCCTCAGCCAGCGCCGTCCACGTATGCCCAAAACCGCAGGCGCGCGATATCCAGAGCACCGATTGCAGGTCGCGCAGGCCGCCCGGGCTTTCTTTGAGATTGGGTTCCAGGTTGTAGTCGGTGTCGACGAAGCGGGTGTGGCGCTGCTCCTGCTCCTGCACCTTGGCAAGATAGAATGCGCGGCGGCTCAGGTGCGCCGAAAGCGTTTCTCGCATCTCCAGGAACAGGGACTGGTTTCCGGTAATGTGGCGCGCCTCAAGCAGGTTGGTCTGCACCGTCACATCCGAGGATTCCGACATGCAGTCCCCCACGGTGCGCACGCTATGGCCGACCTCCAGTCCGATGTCCCACAACTTCCCTACCAGATCCTGCAGGCGTTGCTGCAATGATACATCCGGCTGATGCGGCAGCAGGATCAGCAGGTCGATGTCCGACTTCGGATAGAGTTCGACACGGCCATAGCCCCCCACCGCAACCAGTGCCAGATCGCCAGGGAGTTCGAGCAGTCGCCAGATCCGGCGCAGATGCTCGTCGACGAGTTTTGCATGGGCACGCAGGTAGCGAGCCGGGTTAGGATGCTCAATGTAGTTTTCCTGCAGCGCGCGACGTGCACTGCGCAGACTGTCACGTATTTCTGCAATGGACATCTCGGCTTGCTTAAGCGGGAATAGGGGGCGAACCGGCGGACAGGGTGAGCACTTCAAAGCCGGTTTCGGTGACCAGGACGGTATGTTCCCACTGTGCGGACAGGCTGTGGTCTTTCGTGACCACGGTCCAGCCGTCACCGAGCTGCTTGATGCCGGACTTGCCTGCATTGACCATGGGCTCGATGGTGAAGATCATACCGGCTTCAAGTTTGACGCCGGTATGGGGCTTGCCATAGTGCAATACCTGGGGCTCTTCGTGGAATTTGCTGCCGATGCCATGGCCGCAGAACTCCCGTACCACGCTGTAGCCCATGCCTTCGACATAAGTCTGGATCGCGTGTCCGATGTCTCCCAGGTGCGCTCCGGGTCTGACCATGCGAATCCCGCGCCACATTGCTTCATAGGTGGCTTCGCACAGCCGCTTTGCCTGTATCGAGGGCTCTCCGACGTAGAACATGCGGCTGGAATCACCGTGGTAACCGTTCTTGATGGGGGTCACGTCTATATTGACGATATCGCCGTTCTTCAGTCTCTTGTCGCTGGGGATGCCGTGGCATACCTGATAGTTGATCGACGTGCAGATGGACTTCGGGTAAGGCGTATGCCCGCCCGGTGCGTAGTTGAGCGGGGCAGGGATACCGCCCTGCACGTTCACGGTGTAGTCGTGGCACAGCTTGTCGAGCTCGTTGGTGGTGACGCCGGCCTGCACGAAAGGTGCGATGTAATCCAGCACTTCGCCGGCCAAACGCCCGGCGATGCGCATTTTTTCTATTTCCTGCGGGGTCTTGATGCTGATGGACATGATATTTTCTTTAATGGCGAACAAGTGCGAGGATAGAGGATAGAGCTTACCAGCACAACATTTAGCGCATGGCCCAACATAAAAAAAGGCACGCTGACAGCGTGCCTTCTTAAATTGCGCTTTACCGCAAGATTTAGCGCTTATTCCCGTTAGGGTTGCTGTTATGTCCGCGGCCCAAAGTGAAGCTGGTGCCCTGCGGACGACGTGCTGCGGTATGTGGTGCTGCCGTATGCGACGTGTGAACGCGATTGCCGCCCACATTTCCATTCACGTTGCCGTTCGAATAGCCGCTACGCGGTTGCGTATCGTTGCTGAAACGGCTGTGCTTTGCACCTTCGCGACGTTGGCCTTGCGGATGCTCATGACGGCTGTCCGGTGCGGCATGACGGCTGAAGTTGCCGCCGTTGCCGCCGCCGTTGCTGCGGCCGAAACCGCCGCCGTTACCGCGACTTGCACCGCCATTGCCACGCCCGGCACCGCTGCGCGGTTGCGAAGAAGCGGGACGCGGCTTGAACTTGGGCTCCAGACCGGCAATGGTATGCGCCTGGATCGGTTGGCCGGTAAAGCGCTCGATCTTCTTCAGGTTCATCGCATCGCGGTTGGAGGCGAAGGAAACGGCGATACCCGATGCGCCGGCACGACCGGTACGGCCGATACGGTGCACATAGTCTTCCGCAAACTTGGGCAGGTCGAAGTTGATGACGTGGGTGATGCCTGCCACGTCGATGCCGCGAGCGGCAACGTCGGTGGCGACCAGCACGCGCACATTGCCACGGCGCAGGTTGAGCAGGGTACGGTTACGTTCGCGCTGGTTCATGTCGCCGTGCAAAGCAGCAGCGGCGTGGCCTGCAGCG
>JAJXUF010000167.1 GCA_021783175.1 Pseudomonadota bacterium | reverse complement strand
TGTCGCCGATTATTTTTGTTTCCACGCCCTGGTCCGGAACCCAGTCATTGAAGTCGCCGGCGACCTGAACGCTTTTCGAGGCAAATCCCGGGAAGCGCAGCACGACGCGCTGCGGCTGGCAGCGATGCATCGACCGCGCCACAGTCGTTGTCGAAGCCAGCGGCTGGGCCGCATTTGCTGCGGCAGGTGTGGCCTCGATACTGCGGTGCAGGTTGTCGCGCCGGCGTTCCGCCAGGCCTTTTATCACTTCATCTGCAAGGCGGTTGTACTCGAGTGCTGCGGTGCAGCTGGGATCAAAATCGATGATCGGACGGCCGTCGCAAACCGCCTCCTTGAGGCGCACCGTATAATGCACCATGATCGGCGCTACTTCATCGGCAAATCGCTCCCAGATTTGGCGCAACAGCTTGCGCGACAGACGCGTGCGGTCGTCCACAAGGGTAGGCAAGATGCGAATTGGAATGTCCAGATCATACTTGGATCGAAGCAGTGAGATCGTCTCCCGCAGGCGCTCGATGCCGTCGACCGCAAACAGGCTCATTTCCATCGGAATCAGCACCTGGTCGGCGGCACGTAGAGCATTGATAGAAAGAAAGCCAAGGGTGGGCGGGCAGTCGATAATTACGTAGTTGTAGCGATAGCGCAGCTGAGCAAGATGCATCGTGAGCTGACGTTCGCGCTCGCTGTTGTCCACGAGACTGTGCTCGGCAGCCGCGAGTGAGATGGTCGCAGGCACAACATCGACGCCGAGTATGGCCTCGGGCAGGATCACCTCTCCGAGGGATGCCCGCCCGGCAAATACCTCGTACAGGCCGGGAATTTCCTCGCAGCGCATTCCCAGTCCAAGACAGACGTGCCCCTGAGGATCGGCATCGATGAGCAGCACGCGCTGCTCTTTTTTGCCTAAGCAAGCGGCGAGATTGATTGCCGTCGTGGTTTTTCCGCAGCCTCCCTTCTGGTTAGCAACGGCGATGACGGTCATGTCAATTAACCTCCCACCAATGCAGGCACATTATCGGCAGTTGTTTGGGGTGCTCCAATTCGGTGCTTCATGCGCTGGCCGCCTGTTTGCGCTGGCGGACCATAGAGTTCTGTGACTTTCCTCGCGTCCGTCTTCGCGTGCCGTGTCCGGATTCGGCAAACAGTTCGCCTTGTTGCGGCGGATTTTCGTCAGGTGCGATACCGAATTTCGCCATCTGCCGCTGCAACGCTGCCAGAGGCAGAATCCATTCCTGGCCAGTTATCGCTTCGAAGGCGCTGCCCTCGTGAAATACCAGGACCACATCTCCGGTAGCCACTATGGAAAGTTCGGAAAGCGGTTGTGTAAGGGTGGGCAGCAGGCGCTGCAGGGAGCGGATACTTTGGCGAATGCGTCGCAGCGAAACCTGGGCATCGAGCAACTGTTTTGCGGTTCGAAGCGCCACCAGATCGGGGAAGCTATAGCGGCCATGGCCGCCCGGTGTCGAGCTTGATGGCGCGATAAGGCCTGTCGTGCGCCAGTAATTAAGCTGGCGGTGTGTCAATCCGGTGACAGCACAGACCTCCTTGCTTGTGAACCCAATGCCGGCTTTATGCACTCGGCCTCCGAGGAAGCATATGCGGCGACAGCGTAGGGTAATTCAGCCGGAAAAGTCAAGAAAAACGCACAAAAACAGACAAATTTGTCGCGCTTTAACCTCGACGCCTCGCGGCGATCAAACGTTGATGAAAGGGCAGGCCTGCCTCTGTCTCTGTCGTCACGCCGCGATAGTCATGGCAAGCCTGTCACTGATCAATTTCGCGCAACGGCGCACGTGTTCAATTGCCACCGCGTTTGCCCGCTGTTGCGTGCTCGCTGTTTCCCCTAAGCGGAGTGTCGGGCATCATTGCAACGATTTCAGGCAATGCGGCACTATTCTCGGGGCAACGTTTGCAGGCTTGCCCTTGCTACCAGGAGGCTTGGCATGATCGAACTTTTTACCGCGGCAACTCCAAACGGCTACAAGATTTCCATTATGCTGGAAGAGGCCGGGCTTGCGTATTCTGTGCGCGCACTCGATCTTGGCCGCAAGGAGCAAAAAGAAGACTGGTACCTGAAGATCAACCCCAATGGCAGAATTCCTGCAATCATCGACCATGACCTTGATGACTTTGTCGTTTTCGAGTCTGGCGCGATCCTTCTATACTTGGCTGAGAAGAGTGGCAAGTTCCTGCCGACCGATGTGAAAGGCCGTTCGCGCGTGATTCAATGGCTGATGTTCCAGATGGGTGGCGTTGGCCCCATGCAGGGCCAGGCCAATGTCTTTTATCGCTACGCGCCGGAAAAGATTCCTTACGCCATTGAACGCTACCAGAAGGAGACTCTGCGTCTGTATCAGGTGCTGGAGGGGCAGCTTCGTAACCGAGAGTATCTCGCGGACGAGATATCAATTGCCGATTTTGCCACATTTCCTTGGGTGCAGGGTTGCGAATGGGCAGGATTGTCCATAGAAGGTATGCCCAATCTGCAGCGTTGGCTCGAGACTATGGCTGCGCGCCCTGCAGTCAGACGCGGTCTTCAAGTCCCCGCAAAGGTCGAACGCCTCTCGCAAGAAGCGCAGGAGCAAGCGATCAAAACCGTGCGTGGTCTGCTCTGACGGTTTATTCGCAGTATCCGCTGGATTTCTTCATCAGCCATTCGCTTGCCAAGGGTTGGCTAGGGGCGTTTCCGAAGTTAGTGTTTGTTCACTGCCGAAATTGTAATTCAGGTCTTCGCCGGGCGGATTGATCGCATCGCCTTGCATGTAGTCGAAGTTACAGTGCCACAGCAGCGTGAATGCCCCCATGTCCTCGACGCCCTTCGCGACGCTTGTCCGACCGGCAGTCTTGGCATCGTGAGCAGCGTACCGCAGGGCATCTTCATTTTTGCTCTGCAGAATACGGCAGTCGACCTTGATGATGTCGAAGTCGAGATGCGTCAGGTCCGCAATCTTTAGCAGAACCGGATCAAAATCATCGAGCGCAATGCGGGCCCCCATGCTTTTCGCCTGTAGCAGAAATTCACGCGCGGCCAGCGCGTGATTCTTGATGATCGGTGCCGCAATCTGGAAAAGCAGCCTCGCTGCGTTCAGGCGCGTTGTCGCGAGATGCTGCCGGATCGCCGGCAGCAGCATCTGATCGTTAACTCCGCAGGCCGATATGGGAATGAGCAGCTCGGCGTTCATTCCTTCGCGCGTCGACTTGACCAGCGTTTCAATCGACTGTTGTGCAATCCATCGGTCGATTTTGCAGGCCTCCCCGAGTTTTTCCGCAAGCGGCATGAATTCGGCGGGTGCCAGCAGCGTGCCTTCGTGCGTCTCCACAAACGGACATGCCTCGTACAGCTCGCGCGGTTCGCCATGCAGATTCACGAGCGGTTGAAACATCATGCGGTAGCGCTCCTGGGACAGCGCCTCTTGCAGAGCAGCAGTTGGCGCAGAATGGGGCGATGGAGCGGGATGTTTTTCGACCGTCGGTGGCGCTGATGGCTGCGGCAAATCTGTCGGTGCACCGGCGGGGAAGGCGAGTTCCAACTGTTTTTGTCGATCATTAATGGAATTGTCGACCTGCACAAGTTTCACATCGATGTGACATTGCGAACGAGTCGTGCCATCCGCAAATTGAAATGCGTCTGCGGTGCTGCGCAGCTCGTTGAGCAGGTTATCGGCCGCATTACGCTCTGCCACACGCATCAACACGGAAAACTGTCCCCCACCGACGCGTCCAAAAAGCTGCTGTCCTGTCAGGTGTTCGCCCAGCTGGCGCGTGAGTCGTAGCAGAAGGCGGTCGCATGCTGCATGGCCAAGCGCATGGTTGAGCTCCGCCATGTGGCGAAGTTCCAGTCCGATGAGAAAGCAGGATCCTGTGCCGGCGCGCACTTGCTCCATCGCCTTGCCGAGTTCCTGCAGGAAGAAAGGCCTGTTACACAATCCGGTGAGCGCATCGCGCTGATGCAGAAATTCAAGTTTTGATTCCAGCGCCTTGCGCCGGGAAATGTCGGTGACGACAATCTGAACGCATGGTTCGCCTTCAATACGGACAGACGACATGCTGATTTCTACAGGAAGGCACTGTCCGCCATGAGTGACCGCCTTATATTCGCGGGGATCGTGAAACGCATCAGAACTGCGAAGCTGCAGTTTGAAGCGATTCTGGTCACTCTTGTCGATAAGATTGAGAATCGGCACGCCTTTTAGTTCGCTGATATTTTGGCAGCCGATGAGTGTGAGATAGGCCGGATTGGCATCAACGTGCATGCCGTCGTGACAGTAGCAGACTGCTTCGCGCGATCCCTCGACCATGACCCGGTACCGATCCTCGAGCTGGCGCTGTACCTCCGCCATGCGTGCGCTGGCGCGCTGATCTTGAGCGGTTTGCAACTCGCGCCGCACCGCAGGAAGCAATCGTGCCCATTGACCCTTTATTACTACATCGCGTGCGCCCTCGGTCATGATTTCGAGAACGTCGGCATCCGTAATCTGTTTAGCGACCACGATGAGCGGAATCGCCGGGGGTTTTGATTTCAGTATTGCTAGAATGTCGCGTGCATTAATGTGCCGCGCCGCGTGTTCGGCAAGCACAACGTCCCACTCGTCGCTGGATAGCGCGCTTCTTAAATCGGCCGCATTTTCTATGCGATGGGTCTTGAGCGGCTGCTTTGCCTGGCGCAGGACCTTGGTGCATTGCTCTACATCATCAGGTGAGTCGTCCGCAAACAGTATCCTTATCATTGTCTTTGTAATCCTGCCGGTTGCTGGTTTTGGCAGAAAGCAAAAGCATTGGCGTGCCGCAGGCGCGCTGCCAGCTCACTGATTAACCCACAGGCCCTTATGCAACGGACATATGGTGTAATGTGCTGGACGGGTTTCAAAGAAGATTAAGCACATTCTGTGCCAATCTAACCGTCCAGGAAATTTCCTGTGCCTCGGACAGCTATTAGGCACTCCAGCGCGACTACAACGTTTTATTGACCCGCGTGTTCTGGGAATTTGACCAGCGCTTCTGACAAGCGGCGATCTCCATCGAACCTTGCGGACTTTACGTCCTAGATTGGCGTCGGCCAGGGTGCGTCGCCGCGAACTGACCGGGCGCGACTAACTCCCTAGGTAGCCGTGAAATGGTCACTCTGCGTCACAGGCCGCGCTACCTTGAAAGGACGGGAGGGGGTTATTTCAATTCCCACACCACCACCCGATCCTTCCCACCGGCCGCGAAGTACTTGCCGTCGCGAGTGACGGCAAGGCTGCTGATCCAGGCACGCAGTGAGTCAAGCAGCTGCCTATGTGCCCCATCCCAGATGTGGATGTGGTTGTCGATGTTGGCGTCGATGAAGTATTTGCCGTCGGGGGTGTAGCGCACCCCCAGAATGTGGTCGGGGTTGTCGGGCTTGTCACCGGCCACGAGGGCACCGGTGCGGGCATCGAAGATGCGCACGGCATCATCACCCGGATTCACATTCCAGAAGCCGATGGCGATGTGTGTTCCGTCCGGGCTCCAGACGAGCTGTTGCGGCATATTGCCGTAATGGCTCGGCGCGTTGGCGTCGATGGTGCACACGAGGTGATGGGTCGTCAGGTCAATGATGGCGATGCGGGGTTGCAACGTATCCACTGGCAAAGGGGTATAGTAATCCCCCGCCGTCGCCACGAACCGGCCGTCGGGGCTCACGGCAAGAGTATCGGCTTTAATATCGACGAACGTCCCCCAGATCGGTTGCCAGGTCCGGGTGCTGTAGACCACGAGGTTGTTGCCACCAAGATCTTTTCTGAAACCCCCGGTCACGAGGATCAGGGTCTGGCTATCCGGGGTGAAAGCAAGGGCCAAATAGCCCCCCGATACAGGATCGCGGACGTCCTTAACCACCTGCCAGGTGGTGGTATCCCAGATGCGGATGGCGACACCATCCGTGCCCGCACTGGCCTGACAGGACGCAAGGAAACGCCCGTCGGGGCTGAAACTTATCGGCTCGGTCGTTGTGGTGTCGCTCGAAGGTCGTTGCAGGGTGCGCACGATCCGCCCGGCTCGCCAGTCCCAGAGGTTAAGGTCAACATTGCCGGGGGAGGTCGTAGCGAGAAGCTGGCCATCGGGGCTGAAGGCCAAACCCCAGATGGCGTTGTGATCGTGGAGACTGGCCACCTCGCGCGTCACGTTAGTCACGCGCCCCTCCCCACCGGTAAGCCAGCTGAGAAGTGGATTGCAGTCGGCGGAGAGAGAAAACACCGAAAGCATGAGACCCATTAGTGCCGAGGCGAGATGTGTTGACGTGATGTTCCGAGTCGATGGTGCGGTATCGGATTGCAAGGGCAACCTCCTTGTCAGTGAAGTTAGATTGATTGTATTGGGGGCGGCCGTCGTATCACTACTTCACACTATGCGGAAAAAGGTGCAAAGTTGTTAAGGCAGCGCTCTAATTGCAAAGCGGATGCTCAGGCGCGAGCTCCTCGAAGATCTCGAACTCTGGGTCAGTCATCT
>JAJXUF010000166.1 GCA_021783175.1 Pseudomonadota bacterium | reverse complement strand
TTCCTCAACATCGCCGATGGTCTTTGGTGCTTCATGACTGAGCACCTCGTGCCCATCCCGGGTAACGAGAACGTCGTCTTCAATGCGCACTCCGATATTCCAAAAGCCAGGCGGAACGTCCTTGCTACCCGCGGCGATGTACAGACCCGGCTCTACAGTTAACACCATCCCCGTTTCCAAAAGCCTCCAGGCGTCGTGCACTTTATAATCACCGACATCGTGCACATCCATACCTAGCCAATGGCCCGTGCGATGCATGTAAAAACGTTTGTACTCGCCGTTTTCCACGATACCATCGATTTCTCCTTTAAGCAGGCCAAGATCAACGAGGCCCTGCGTCAGGATCCGCACAGCCGTATCGTGCGGCTCGTTCCAATGTTTTCCCACCAGGACCTGCTCGATGGCGGCAAGCTGTGCCGCAAGCACGACCTCGTAAACCGCCTTCTGTTCGCCGGTAAACTTGCCGTTGACTGGAAAGGTTCGGGTGATATCTGCCGCATAGCCATCCACCTCGGCTCCTGCATCAATCAGCAACAAGTCGCCATCGTTCAGGGTTGCGCGGTTTTCCGTATAGTGAAGAATGCAGCTGTTGGCACCCCCACCCACAATGGGCGGATATGCTGGAAACTCGCTACCGCCCTTCTTGAACTCATACAGAAGCTCCGCCTCGATTTCATATTCCATTGTGCCGGGCCGGCATGCGCGCATCGCCTTCCGATGGGCGCGCGTCGAGATCTTTGCTGCTTTCTTCATCAAGCGGATCTCTTCCGGTCTCTTGATAAGCCGCATCTCGTGCAGAATATGATCCAGATCCACGAATTCCCCTGGCGCATGAACTCCGTTGCGCGCCTTGGCGCGCACCTCGTTCACCCAGTTCATGAGACGGTGGTCGAACTCTGGGTTACGCCCCATACTACAGAACACCTTTTCGCGGTTCTCGAGCAACCCCGGGAGAATGTCATCTATGTCATCTATGGGAAAAGCGTCATCGGCGCCGTACAGTTCCTGCGCGCCTTCGACACCGGCCCGACGCCCTTCCCAAATTTCCTTTTCCGGATTCTTGTCGCGACAGAACAGAATGAATTCCCCGTGCACCCGACCTGGCACCAACACCGCGACAGCTTCGGGTTCGGGAAAATGCGTGAGGTAGTAAAAGTCGCTGTCCGCACGAAACTGATAGTCCACATCACGATTGCGGTTGCGCACCGGCGCTGTGGGCACAATGGCCACGCCTGTGCCCATATGCTGCATGAGTTCCCGCCGACGCTTCGCAAAAACGGTTCTGTCCATGCCTCAATTATGCCTTAATGCTGGCACGGTTTGAAAACTTGCCGGCCATCGGCATCTTGGGGGGGTTGATTGGCCCAGCCGGGGAAAAGTTGGCATTCGGATTTCGCTCATTGTGGGGGCTACTCCCCGGCCAAATGGCCGATCACCGGACCTTCACTCTTGCCTCCTGTCGCGGCAAGGCAGGGGGACCCGCTCCTCAATTCCTACTGCCCAGAGGGCCATCCCCTTTTATTCAGGAACCTATCACTTGCCAGTCAATCGCAGATTGCGGCGCCGTGAATTCTCTAGGCAAACCTGAGCCCGGCTGTGCAAGGCCGAATCTCCTTATCCTTTATAGATATAATGCTCTGCTAAACAGCTATTTGTTGCTGGAAAACTGGAGCACATCCTGCCGGCTTCCGTAGTAGGATCGTTTGCGCAAACCGAGAAAGGACCGCAGATAGCCGTTCACCACGAGATACGGCACTTGGTGTCGCGTGGCCTCGAACGTCGTCTTGAGATACCGATGAGATAAGTATGGGTACTTATGGTGAACTTCGTGGTAGTTCACGTGGCTCCACACCCATTCCAGCAACGGGCTGGTCAAGACCACCCAACCGCTCACCTCCTTTTGCCGCGCGTCCCGATTCCGATGCCAGGCCTCGGCATCGACATCGTAAACGGGCGCCACGCCGACGGCCGGACGCACTATCGCCGGAACCCCGTAATGGTCGGAAATCGCGCGAAACGCGAACACCACCGGGAAAAGTAACGCTGTCGGTATCGTGCTATATCGCGCCGACACCCCCATATGCGGAACCAGAAAGATATAGACGAAGCCGGCGGCAACGACAAAAACCGCGTCCTTTAGCACACGGCCGGTGAAGCGGCGGTCAAATAGACGGGTCAGCAGGTTGAAAACGAAGGTGCGATAGTGAATCGCGATACCGATGAAAGACCCCACGGTCATCGCATACCAGAAGGCATGATCATGCATCGCATTCTCGGGATCAGCTCCCGGCTGGTGTGCGTAACTGTGATGCGTAAGATGAATCTGGCGGTTAATGTAAAAAGGAATGAGGGCCAACGCCGACAGGATGCCGCCCCACAGTTCGTTCCAAATTGAACCTTTAAAAAGCACCCGATGAACGGCTTCGTGGCCCAACACAGCCATGCCGAGAATAATAAAACAATTGATCGTAGCCAGGGTCAGCACCCAGGTCCAGCGAGCGGCGATTTCGGCCGGCCGGGCCCAAGCATTGCTGAACGAGAAGACACGGTGCAAAAGGTCGACTCCGCCTTGCGCCAAATAAAAGGATGTCAGCAACGCGCCGACAAACAGCAGCGCCTTGAACAGGTTCTGGCGCCCCGGAATCAGCTGCTCAGCGGGCGTAGGAATGGCAGAAGAAGTCATCTTGTAAAGCACCCAACACGCTAACGCCCATAGGCGGTAAAAGTCTTCACTGAGCTGAGTTTTGCCAAACTGCAACTCGCCAAGCGTAACGGCGTTTCTGCCTTTGGGCGACAGCCCCCACCAGCGCAAACGCCTTTTCGGAAAGAAACGCAGCGAACAGTTTTTCGAGCGCCACGCGGTCAACTCACCCGACTTCGTCGACAAGGCGGCTCTACTGGCCGTTTTGCCCGACGTCCCCCAACCAAGACAGCATTAACCTCAGTGCGCCAAAACTCGCGCCGGGCAATCTATTTTAACATTCACAATGACCAAACTGCAGCAGGACATTGCTGGGTCGCGTTACGCTTTCGCGGCAAACCGCCGCACTGCAACCCAGCCGTTGACCGCGACAGCTTCCGGCCCTATATTGATATAAGGTTCCTGCAGGCCGTAACACGTGGACAGCGAAAACCTGGCAAAGCTTGAAGAGCGCATCGACCAGCTAATCGATACCTGTCGACGCTTGAATCGCGAGAATCATGCATTGAAAGCGGGCCAGAAGAATCTGGTCGACGAGCACGCGCGCCTTGTAGAGAAGACTCAGGTAGCACGCTCTCGGATCGAGGCAATGATTGGCCGCTTGAAGGCACTGGAGCGCAGTTAGGTGAAAGTCGCTCAGGGTGGAGTGAACATTTCGATTCTGGGCAAGGATCTGATGGTCGCCTGTCCGGACAGCGAACGAATTGCGCTGACCGCTGCAGCTCGCTATCTTGACGAAAAGATGCGCGCGATCCAGGATGGTGGCAAGGTAATAGGTACCGAACGTTGCGCGGTGATGGCCGCCCTCAATCTTGCCAATGAATTGTTGGAACTGCGCAAACAGATCGCGGGTGTCCCGGCCGACGTAGAACACAGATTAAAGTCCCTGCGGGGCAAGATTGACGCCGCCCTGCATGAGGAATTACTGTAAGCCCGGATTTCGGGTTTTGACTATTATTAAAGATATGGCGCCCTCTGCGGTGTTCGTGTCCGCTCTTGGTCCCTTGAACCTATATATTCATAGCCTGGGGGCCGCTGAAGCAGATGCTGTTGTGCAAGTCCGCCTTGCAGCGGAAAGCCTGATGCGTCTCGGTAGCTCCCACCTGAACCTTCGGTTCAGGGTAATAGGGCGGTACGGCACAGGCGGAGGACGCCTCCTCTCCTCGTGAACACTGTTCCAACGAAAGCTGAGTCACGCCGGCGCCTTCGATCTTTGCGCGTGGCGCTTGGCGAAGCGCAACAGGCGCGGGCCGCTGCGCAACTTGCCACCCGGGTTGTCACATTGTCACATTTTCGCTCGAGCCGCCGCGTTGCATGTTACCTTCCCAACGACGGTGAAATCGATCCGCGACCACTCATAAATCGCATCTGGCGGATGCGCAAACGCTGTTACTTGCCTGTCCTGTCTCGTCTTTCCCATGACCGGCTTTGGTTCGCTCCAGTGACCCGGAAGACTCGTTTCCGGCCCAACCGCTATGGCATTCCGGAACCCTTGACCTCGGCGCGAACGTGGGTACGCGCACAGGAATTGGATCTTGTACTGATGCCACTCGTCGGATTCGACGTTCTGGGCAACCGGCTTGGCATGGGCGGCGGATTCTACGATAAAAGTCTCGCGTATCTGCGCGATCGTCACTGTTGGACACGGCCGAAGCTGGTCGGTCTGGCCTACGATTTTCAGAAAGTCGATGCCCTAACACCTGAGCCATGGGATATTCCTCTTGATGCAATCGCAACCGATCAGGCGATATACCTGTAACATGGCGCTACAGGAGTCATCATGTGAGGGTAACTTAAGTCCTTGCATCTAACATGCACCCGGAGCTGAAGATACATGTCCCGCCTCAAGCTCATAATCGGCAACAAGAATTACTCCTCATGGTCACTGCGGCCGTGGCTTGTACTGAAACAGTCGGCTTTGTCTTTTGACGAGCTGCGCATCCCACTTTACACGGACTCCTCGAAGCGCGACATCCTGCGCCACTCACCTTCGGGCAAGGTACCTGTATTGGAAGACGGCGATATCACGATCTGGGATTCACTGGCAATCTGCGAGTACCTGGCCGAGCGCTTCCCGGAGAAGGGGTTGTGGCCAAAGGAGGTCGCGGCACGGGCAGTGGCGCGCTCGGTTAGCGCCGAAATGCACTCCGGCTTCAGCAATCTGCGTCAGAACATGACTTTGAATTGCCGCGGCTCATTTCCCGGCAAGGGAATGGCGCAGGGGGTTCAAGAAGACATTGATCGTATCCAGGGAATATGGAACGACTGCCGCCGGCGCTTTGGGTCAGGCGGCCCGATGCTTTTCGGCCACTTTACCGTAGCGGATGCAATGTACGCGCCGGTAGTATTGCGCTTTGCAACTTATGGAGTGAAAACCGATCCGCTGTCCGAGGACTATATGGCGTCCATTCAGGCGCTGGCGCCAATCCAGGAGTGGCTGGCTGCTGCCCGCGCGGAACCGGAATTCATTTCCCAGTTTGAAATGTATCGCTGAGTATCGGGCACCGTGTCGAATGCATTATTGGATTCTCAAATCCGAGCCGGATACTTTCAGCATCGACAATCTCGCGAGGCTCAAAAACCGCACGGCTCACTGGGACGGTGTAAGAAACTATCAGGCGCGGAATTTCTTGCGCGATCAAATGAAAGTCGGCGACTTGGCATTTTTCTACCACTCGAGCTGCTCCGAACCAGCAATCGTCGGAATCGTCGAGATTGTGCGCGCGGCATATCCGGACTTCACCGCCTTTGACGCGCATGATCCCCACTATGATCCCAAGAGCAGCGCGGAAAATCCCCGATGGTATATGGTCGATGTCCAGCTCGAGCGAAAATTCGACAAACCGGTTACGCTGCAGCAGTTGAAAACCCACAAGACCCTGGCAGGAATGCGTCTGCTGGCGCGCGGAAACCGCTTATCGGTTATGCCGGTGGCAAAACGTGAATGGGAGTACATTCTCGACCTTGAGCGGCGATGACCAAGCTCTATCACTTCTGGTGGTCACCCGAATCCCAGCGCGTTCGCCTGGCCCTGGGTTACAAGCAGATCGCGTACGACGACAGGCCCATTGCGTTCGATGACGACCAGACGTTTTACGAGTTGGGTATTGCCCGGCAGGTTCCCGTTCTGCAGCTTGATGACGGGACGCTCCTCACCGATTCGCTCTCCATTCTGCAAAAGCTCGACCATTACTGGCCGCAATTTCCGATTTTTACAGGCGTCGTTCCAGCGCGCGACTGGGAAGACCTGCTGGCCTGGCAGCAGAAAGCCGCTGCGTTGCTAGGGCGACTGCAGGCCGCAGTACTTCCTGCGTATCGCGGCATCGGCGACAGCAATGAAGCACTCGCCAGCTGCAAAGCAGAAGTACGGTTTCGGCTTGGCAGCAGCATTGAAGAGCTCTCGAATGACCGCTATGCGGCATTCAACCAGCTGATGCAGCTGGCACAGCTTAAAAAGCTCGCCGCTCGCGTGGCAAAGCATCGATTCTACTTCGACAGGCCATCAGCCGCAGATATGCTGCTTGCGGCCGACTTGTTTGCGCTGCAACTGCTGGACGGCGCGACCTTGCCAATCGACCTGATGTATTACATTGAGCGGATCGAAGATACCTGCCGCACGCGCCTCCGCGAATGTCTGCTGATCACGACTTAGCAGTTTGTTGAAAAATACCCGATTTCGAAAGCATGATGACTCTGAAGCATCGGATTACTGAATTTGTCCTCCCGCGAGGGCCGTTTTTGGGCCTCTTCGGGGTTCTCGGCGGCCTGTTTCCG
>JAJXUF010000165.1 GCA_021783175.1 Pseudomonadota bacterium | reverse complement strand
CTTCCCTCTTCCCTCTTCACCCCCAAGAAATGTTAAACGCAAGCATCACACAACTTTCTGCGGCCCTGCGCGCCAAAAAGATCTCCAGCGTCGAGCTGACCCAAAGCTACCTCGATCGTATCGCCAGGATGAATCCCGGGCTCAACGCCTACATCACGCTGAATCCGGAAGTCTCGCTGGCGCAGGCACGTGCGGCCGATGCCCGCCTCGCCGCCGGCATGGCCGAGCCGCTGACCGGTATCCCTGTCGCGCAGAAGGATATCTTCTGTGCCAAGGGCTGGCTGACGACCTGCGGCTCGAAGATGCTGCACAACTTCGTTTCGCCCTACGATGCGCATGTCATTACGCAATTCAACAACGCCGGCGCGGTGAACCTCGGCAAGACCAATATGGACGAGTTCGCCATGGGTTCGTCTAACGAAACCTCGCATTACGGCACGGTGAAAAACCCCTGGGATGTTTCACGCGTACCCGGCGGTTCTTCCGGCGGAACGGCAGCTGCAGTGGCGGCACGTTTATGTGCGGCAGCGACCGGCACCGACACCGGCGGTTCCATCCGCCAGCCTGCAGCGCTGTGCGGCATCTCGGGCCTGAAACCCACCTACGGCGTGGTGTCGCGCTACGGCATGATCGCTTTTGCGTCCAGCCTGGACCAGGCCGGACCGATGGGGCGCAGCGCCGAAGACCTCGCGCTGTTGCTCAACACCATGGCCGGATTCGACGAGCGCGATTCCACTTCGCTGCAGCGAGACAAGGAAGACTACGCCCGCGACTTGAACAAGCCGCTGAACGGCCTGCGCATCGGGCTGCCAAAGGAGTTTTTCGCAGAAGGCCTGAGCGGCGACGTGGCCAAGGCCGTCGAAGCCGCCATCGCCGAATACAGGAAACTGGGCGCGGTCATCGTCGACATCAGCCTGCCGAATACCAAACTGTCCATCCCGGTGTATTACGTGCTGGCTCCGGCCGAGGCGTCGAGCAACCTGTCGCGCTTCGACGGCGTGCGCTACGGCTATCGCACGCCGGAATACAGCGATCTCGCCGATATGTACGAGAAGAGCCGCGCACAGGGCTTCGGCGCGGAAGTGAAGCGCCGCATCATGATCGGCACTTATGTATTGAGCCACGGCTACTACGACGCCTATTACCTGCAAGCCCAGAAGATCCGCCGCCTGATTGCGCAGGACTTCACCGAGGCCTACAAGCAGTGCGACGTGATCATGGGACCGACCTCGCCTTCCACCGCGTTCAAACTGGGCGAAAAGGGCGACGATCCAGTGCAGATGTATTTGTCCGACATCTACACCATCGCCGTGAACCTGGCGGGGCTGCCCGGCATGTCCATTCCCTGCGGCTTTGGCGCGAACGACATGCCGGTGGGCCTGCAGATTATCGGCAACTATTTCGACGAAGCGCGCATGCTGAACGTTGCGCACCAGTATCAACTGGCGACTGACTGGCACAGCCGCGCACCAAAACTCTGAGGTCTTTATGAAAATCACCAAATTCACCGGCGTACCAGCACTCAAGAGACAGCTTGACCGTCACCCCGTCTATGGTGCGGTGCGCAACATCGACGACCTGCGAACCTTCATGGAACACCATGTGTATTCGGTGTGGGACTTCATGTCGCTGCTCAAATACCTGCAACGCGACCTGGCGCCGACCACCATGCCGTGGATGCCGACCGGCGATGCCACCGTTACCTCGGCACAGCGCTTCATCAACGAGATCGTGCTCGGCGAAGAGACCGACGACGGCTTGCCGGATGCGAAGGGGAACCCGACATTCATCAGCCATTTCGACCTGTATATCGGTGCGATGGAAGAAGTGGATGCCGACACCGCCCCGATAAAAGCCTTCATCAGGTCGGTGCAGAGGAACGGCATCGAGAAGGCGCTCAAGATCGCAAAGATCCCCGAACCGTCGCGCCGGTTCATGCAGGCGACGTTCGGTTTCATCGGCAGCGGCAAGACACATATCGTCGCTGCCGCTTTCGCGCTCGGCCGCGAACAGGTGATCCCCGGCATGTTCCGCGCCCTGTTGGCCGACATGAACATCAGCAAGAGAAAGGCACCGCTGTTCCATTATTACCTCGAACGCCATATCCACCTCGACGACGAACTCCATGGCCCGCTGTCGCTCAAATTGCTGGGACATTTGTGCAGCGTCAGCGATACGAAATTGCGCGCGACATCGAATGCGGGCCGTGAAGCCATCGAAGCGCGTATCGCGCTGTGGGACGGCGTTCGCGCCGCCCTGCCCTCCTCCTCGAAAATACGGAGCAAATGATGCAGTGGGAAATCGTCATCGGACTGGAAGTACATACCCAGCTCTCCACCAACACCAAGATATTCTCCGGCGCGTCGACCGCATTCGGCGCTGAACCCAACACGCAAGCGGATGCGGTGAGCATCGCGCTGCCGGGCGTATTGCCGGTGCTGAACAAGGGCGCAGTCGAGCGGGCGATCAAGTTCGGCCTTGCCACCGGGGCACGCATCGCGCAACGCTCAGTGTTCGCACGCAAGAATTATTTCTACCCCGACCTGCCCAAGGGCTACCAGATCAGCCAGTTCGATCTGCCGGTAGTCGGCCAAGGCGCGCTGACCATTCAGGTCGAGCCGCTCTCCGGAAATGCGAAACCCTATGAAAAGACTGTGCGCATCACGCGCGCCCACCTGGAAGAAGATGCGGGCAAATCGGTACACGGCAATTCGCAAGGCGTAACTGGTATCGACCTGAACCGCGCCGGCACCCCGTTGCTGGAAATCGTGTCGGAACCGGACATGTGCTCCGCCGCCGAAGCGATCGCCTACGCCAAAGCGCTGCATACGCTGGTACGGTGGATCGGCATCTGCGACGGCAACATGCAGGAAGGTTCGTTCCGCTGCGACGTGAACGTGTCGGTACGTCGCCCCGGCGAACCGCTCGGCACGCGCCGCGAGATCAAGAACCTGAATTCGTTCAAGTTCATGCAGCAGGCCATCGACTATGAAGTGCAATGGCAGATCGACACCATCGAGAGCGGCGGCAAGATCCACCAGGCCACCATCCTGTTCAACCCGGATACCGGCGAGACGCGCGCTATGCGCAGCAAGGAAGACGCGCACGACTATCGCTATTTCCCCGATCCGGATTTGTTGCCGCTGGAGATTTCCTCGGAGTGGATAGAGCAGGTGCGCAGCACCTTGCCCGAGTTGCCGCAGGCCAAACAGGCACGTTATGTGAACGAGCTCGGCCTGTCGGCTTACGATGCCAGCGTGCTCACCAGTTCGCGCGAGATGGCGGACTTCTTCGAAGCTGCGCTCGGTGATGCCAAAGGCCAAGCCAAGATTTGCGCCAACTGGATCATCGGCGAAGTCAGCGCACAGCTGAACCGCGACGGTCTGGACATGACGCAATGCCCGATTTCTGCGCAACAACTCGGCGGCATGCTGACACGTATCGCGGATGGCACCATCTCCAACTCGGGTGCAAAAGAAGTATTCCGCACGATGTGGGCGGAAGGTGGCGAAGCAGATGCGATTATCGAGGCCAAAGGATTGAAACAGGTCTCCGACAGCGGCGCCATCGAAGCGATTGTCGATGAGATCATCGCCGCCAATGCGGAGAAGGTTGCGGAATATCGCAGCGGCAAAGACAAACTGTTCGGCTTCTTCGTCGGTCTCGCCATGAAGGCGAGCAAGGGCAAGGCCAACCCGGCTCAACTGAACGACATCCTGAAAAAGAAACTGGCGGGCTAAGCGCCCGCCAGTTTTTTCTTGCGCCATCAACGACCCGTCACATCGGCAAAGGTTCGTCTAAAGGGCTTCCATGCCAGGCTCCATGTTTTCTCATGAAACCCGGCACGAATGGTTTATTTCAACTTCGACCAGACTCGTTTCTTGACGAGATAGAGCAAGGTCGTCAGCACGGCCAGATATGCCATGACGTAATATCCAAGACGAATCCGCTCATCTGCGTGAGGATCGGACGCCCATGACAAAAAGGATACGATGTCATGTGCCGTGTCTTGTATCTTTGCCTGTTGATCCTGCGGTGCCGTACTGACCCCGAGAATATCCGGCATCTTGGTGGGAGGATAATAGTGGTTCCCCGTCACACCATCCGGACCGGCGTAATAGCCCAGCAGATAGGAGTACACATAGTTCGGTCCACCTTCTCTTGCTTTGGCCATCAGACTCAGATCCGGCGGGGCTATGCCGAAAGCTTGCGCAGCATCGGCCGCAGACATCTGGGACAACAAGGCGGAAGACAGTGGCTGATCACCGCGCCAGGCATCTACCTTTTTTGCGTCGATTCCCGCGACAACCAGGTCTCTATAGGTAATGTATTTCAGGCTGTGGCAGGAATGGCAATTGGTCATTACGGCGTCCACTCCGCGTTCCAATGCCGGTACATCGTGGCTAACCTTGACTGTCTTCAGTTCCACTTCGGAAGCCATGGCCGACGTAGCAATTAGGCATGAAGCCAAAATTATCATGAGCTTTTTCACAGCTTGTCTCCTTTATTACTTTTCTCATGTTTCTCGCTCTCGATAAGGGCCATCACTTCGGGCGGCAAACCACGCTTGATCAGCCAGCGCTCTTCTACTTTGGATAAGAACGGAACAATTAGGAAAGAACCAAAATAGCACAGTGTTGCAACTTGACCGACCAGGATCGATTGATTTGTCGGCGGATAGTAGCCAACGAATCCCAGCACCAGCATGTCCGCAATGAACAGGTAAAACTGCACTTTGTATATTGGGCGGTACCTCGCACCTCCGGGTATGCGCGAACGATCAAGATAAGGCATGAAGGCAAATATGATCACCGACACTCCCATCGCGACCACGCCACCCACCATATTCGGCACCGAACGCAATATCGCGTAGAACGGCAGGAAATACCATTCCGGAACGATGTGGTTCGGGGTCATCATGGGATTGGCCGGAATATTGTTGGCCGGCTCGATCAGGCTGTCCGGGATGAAGAACACAAACACACTGTACAACATCAGGAACAAGCCCAGTCCGTACAGATCCTTGATCGTGAAGTACGGGTGGAAAGGAATATTGTCCTTCGCGGCCAGATCGATGCCGCTCGGATTGCTGCTCTTGACGGTATGCAATGCCACCAGATGCACTACTACCGCTCCGACAATGATGAACGGGAACAGATAGTGCAACGAGAAGAAGCGCGACAGTGTGGCGTCGCCTACGGTGAAATCGCCTCGCAGCCAGATGACAACCTGATCACCGAAAAATGGCGTAGCGCGGAACAGGTTGGTGATGACGGTCGCACCCCAGAACGACATCTGACCCCAAGGCAGCAGATAACCCATGAAGGCGGTTGCCATCAGCAGCAGCAACAGTCCTTGTCCGGTCCACCACAGCAGTTCGCGCGGCGCACGGTAGGAACCGTAATACAGCGTACGTGCCATATGAACGAAGATCACGAAGAAAAATGCAGAAGCGCCCATCGCATGCATGTAGCGCAACAACCAGCCGTAATTCACATCGCGCATGATGTGCTGGATGGAGTCGAACGAAAGCGAGACATCCGCCTTGTAATGCATCGCCAGGAATATTCCCGTTACTACCTGCAGCACCAGCACAAATCCGGCGAGGAAGCCGAAGTTCCACCAGTAACTGAGATTGCGCGGGGTGGGATAACCGGTCAGATCATGTTCTACAAAGCTGGTGAGTGGGAAGCGCTCGTCTATCCAGTTGATAATTTTTGTTTTCATGGGGAGGCCTCCTTAAGCTACTTTGCCGATAACGATCTTGTTTTCCGACACAAAATGATACGGCGGAACTTCAAGATTTTTCGGTGCCGGGCCACGCGTTACGCGGCCGCTATCGTCATATTGGCTGCCGTGGCAGTGACAGGTCCAACCTGGCCCCTCCTTGTTCGGTACGCATCCCATATGGGTGCAAACGCCGACAACAACGAGCCACTCGGGATTCTTTACGCGCTGGCTATCCGGCTCCGGGTCGAATCCCCCATTGCTCGCTTGAGCTTCCTTGATCTCGTCCGGGGTACGGCGAAGAATGAATACCGGTTTACCTTGCCAGGCAACGGTGCGCAGGCCACCCGGCGGAATGCCGGTCAGATCGACCTCGGTCTCGGCTTTCGCCAGCACGTCTGAGCTTGGGTTCATGCTTGCCACGAAAGGCACGCAGGTCGCCGCCACTCCTGCCCCACCCACTACTGAAGTCAACTTGACCAGAAAATCCCGGCGGTCACTGTTGCTCAAAGCCTCATTCTCCATCGTTTACGCTCCTTGAGTATATTTCGGTTTGTCAAAATCGCGTGAATTCTACGCGTGCACCCATTTACTTGCAATTGACATTACGGGGGGGGTCGTTAAATATAGTTTAATATTGGATGTGACTCGGATGCGGCGCAGAACGCACCACGCATAACCCGAAAGGGTAACTGATCCTACTGTTTGTTACGCGATTTATGCGGCGCTTTGCTGAAAATTGAATCGTAGATCCAGTTCGGTAATCGCCTCAACACCCATCCGGCCAAGC
>JAJXUF010000164.1 GCA_021783175.1 Pseudomonadota bacterium | reverse complement strand
ATGTAGTGCGAAAAGGTGGCGACGTCGCTCGAAAGACTGCGGAACAGGTGATCGAGGCTGATGATCGCATGCTCAAGCAGATTTACCGCAATATAGGGATGTTCCACGCGCAGGCGCTGGTACATTGCGCGCGTCAGAACCAGGATCTGTGTATCATCGGTACGCGCACGTATTCGAGCCGAGCGCGGTTGGCGGTCGAAGAAAGACATTTCGCCCATGAGTTCGCCTTCCGCGACCATGCCGATTTCGTGTTCCGTGCCGCGATCATCGTAGTACAAGGAGGCTTCGCCTTTTATTACGAAAAACAATGCCTCCCCTACCTCGCCGACGTCGGCAATAATCTGGCCCCGTTTGAAGTGCGTGAGTTCGGTGAAGTCGAGCAGCGTCTCGATTTCGCGCACTGTCAGTGATTGGCACAGATACTGCTGATTGAGAAATTGAGTGAGTTCAATCTTCGACGATTTCGTCACGGTTATGACCTTTGAGCCCAGCGTGTGAAATTCACCAGGTTAGGATACTGAAATCTTTGAGCGAAGACAAAACCGCCATTGCGCGGGGCGAATAATTTCAATACTCTCAAAGTCAGGATCTGCAATTACCGAGAGCGATCGCATCATGAGAAAAATCATTCAAACAGTTTGTTTGCTGTTGTTCATTACACCCGCAATCGGATATGCGGATTACCTTCAGGATATCGATTACAAGGTTATCGCACCGCAGCCAACCGCGACCGGCGCGAAGATCGAGGTGCGCGAGTTCTTTTGGTACGGCTGTCCCCACTGTTTTCATATGGAGCCGCTGCTAAACGTCTGGCTCAAGAAGTTGCCGCCTGGCGCGAAATTCGTGCGCACCCCAGCCGCATTAGGTCCCAACTGGGTGCCCGACGCGCGGGTCTATTTTACCTTCAAGGATCTCGGAATATTGGATCGCGCGCATGACGCGTTTTTCCGCGCAATCCATGTCGAACATCAGGACATGAGCGACATCAACAATGTTGTGGTATTTGCCGCGCGCTATGGAGTCGACAAACAGCGCTTCCTGAATACCTACAGATCGTTCAGTGTCGATGCAGATGTGCGCAGCACCGAGGCAATGGAAGTGAATTACAATTTCGATTCGGTGCCAACATTCGTGGTGGACGGCCGCTACGTCACCAGCCCAAACATGGCAGGTAGTGAGGAGCGCTGTTTGCGGGTTGTGAGCTACCTCATCAACAAGGCGGCCAAAGCAGACGAACCTGCTGGCCGGGGTCATTGACCGCTCGACTCACCCTTGTTCCCGCAATTGCAATGCCATGCAGACGGCACCCCCTTAGAAAGAATTGTTCCGGTGGGTGCTAGAACTAGAATTGCTCCAGCCAATTCCGGCAAGCGGCAGTTTTTGCCAAAACAGCAGCCGACGGCACTCCGGTCGGGAGCGAAAGTAACAGGAAGATATATATGGAAAGAGGCTGGTCCCGGGCCGGGAGTCAGCCCCTCGCAAGCTGGCGCGCCCTAGAGGATTCGAACCTCTGACCTTTGGAATCGGAATCCAACGCTCTATCCAGCTGAGCTAAGGGCGCGGGTGAGGCAAGGATACCGTTAGTCGCTCTAAGCGTCCATCGGGGCTCCGCAGGGGAATATGACATTTTCCATTGGTACCGCTATAATGCCAGATGAATTCTGGGGTCTGCGCCATCTTATGCCGGTTGCAGACGCGTATTTTAAAGATTAAAGGAAGCAAAGATGACGACTGATCGCGATTTTTTTAAGACCTTTTCCGGGCTCATTGCAGCATTGGTAGCTCTGACCGTAATCATTTTTATCCTGGCGCAGATGGTGACAAGCAAACTTGGCAACGGCAAGGAGATTGGCTTGCAAAGCGACGCGGCCATAGCTGCCCGCATCAAGCCGGTTGGAGAAGTTTCTGTGGCCGGCGGAGTAATGAACACCCTGATTCCGGCCGCCAACGCCGCCGGAGCCGATGTCGGCAAGTCAACCTACGAGTCGACCTGCGTTGCGTGCCACGGTGCTGGTGTAGCCGGAGCACCCAAGTTTGGTGACAAGGCTGCCTGGGCTAAGCATGTCGCCAAGGGAATGCCGACGCTTGAGCAGCACGCGCTGCATGGCTTCCAGGGTTCCGCGGGTTTCATGCCTGCCAAGGGTGGAAACAGCAGTCTGTCGGATGCTGACGTGAAGTCCGCCGTCCAGTACATGGTGTCGCACAGCAAGTAAGTCTGCGCCAACAGAGCAAAGCAAAAAAGCGGCCCTCGGCCGCTTTTTTGTTGCCACTTCACCCGATTTCAGATCCACAGTTCCCTTTCTTAGGTTCGGGCCTACGAGATCAGGCGATTATTTCCGCTCAAGCTCCGCAATGCGCTTTTCCAGTTCGGCAATTTTTGTACGAGTTCGTGCGAGAACCTCGTTCTGCACATCCAGCTCCTCGCGCGTTACGAGATTTAGGCGCTCGAACACGCTGCCCAGTGCCGCACGCACGTTGCGTTCTGTCTCCACCGCGAGATTCTGCGGAAGTGCCCCGCGTAGTACAGAGATTATCTGCTCAATGGCGTTGCCGTTTAGCATCGTAAATTGGTCCTGTCAGCAGATCGGCGCGAAACCCTTTCACGACGATTTCAAAAATATGTGGCAGTCTACCAGAACTCGATGCGTCCTATGTCATGCGTGCATCAGCCGCTCGCCTTCCCGATGATTGGGCAGGGTGAATCAGCCGCCCAACGGCATTTTTTTTGCGTCGCCAATGCCTTAAAATGCGGACCCGGAAAGCCCCACCAAAGCGGGCACCTTAACACTAGCCGGACCTAATTCAGACGGGCCCGAAAGGAGATCCATGCGGAAGATGCGCATTGCTGCCGTAATCAGCGGCATGCTCGTGTGTGGTGCTGTTTCAGCGGAGGGTTTCGAACCACCTACCTACAATGCAGGTGTCGTCAACAACTATGTCTTTCGCGGAATATCCCAGAGCGACAATCACGCGGCCCTGCAAGGCGGCGTGGATATCAAGCACCCGGGCGGACTTTATGCCGGTTTATGGGCCACGACCCAGGATATTCCCAATTCCCACGCCCACCTGCGTGCTGACGCTTACACCGGTGTTAAGTATCTGGACAGTTCAGGACTCGGATTCGATGTCGGCGCCCGCGCCTATTCCAACGCGTTCGTCTATCCCGGACAGGATCGAGGCGCTTTCTGGGAGTTTTATGGCGCACTGAGCTTTGGTCCGGCATCGGTAAAGCTGTCGCACGATTTTGACCACCACGACAGCTACCTCGAAGGTGCGCTGAAGTACGATATAGGCAGCGGAGTAAAGCTAAATCTGCACGCTGGCCATTACTTCTTGTACGACCAGACTCTCGGTCCCGATTATTCCGATGTGAGCGCGGGCGTAAGTCGCATGTTTGGAGGGCTTGACGCATCGATCGCCGTCACCGACACCACCCAAAAGCCCAACTCCAAGCTTAACAACACCACTCTGGTCATTTCAGGCACCTACCACTTTTAGTGCCGGCCCGGGCGGATTCGGTACAGCTGACTCGAATCGAAAAGGTGCGTGTGTTCCGCTGGTCTGGACCTTCGAGAGAAGACGCTCCAGACCAGGCGTCGCACGTCAGCACTATTTGGTTGAAAAACCCCCCAGAGTACTTTAGGTGTGAGGAATAAGGTAATGCCCGGCAAGACAAGCTGGGGGCCATTGCCATGAATCGGTTTCAGGGGGAAACGCCAGAAAAGACTTTTCTGTGCTTTCAAACTTGAGGATCATGTCCCGCAGAGCCATCTCCGGATTGGGTATCGACCGATACCGTGATCTCGGCAGCCACCGCAAATATCTCTCAGAGTTTTACAGTCACAACCGACGTCCCTAAACAGACCCGGAACTGATGACCTGAAAGCGACTCCGGAAGTGCGACAACGCAGTGCGCCAAGTGAATTCCTGTTGGCAGCAACCGCTCGGAATTTGCGACAAGTGGGCAAATCGCGTGCGCCAGAAGCACGGCAGGCTGTCCAAATATTTGCCTGACAGCTGTTACAGCGTGCGGTATGCAGAAAACAATAACGCGCCATTTTTAAATTCAACGACGCTGAAAATTCGCTGGCGAAACTTGCGAAACAAAGAGGAGGTTTTCAACAGCAAAAGCCTGTCAGCGATTTTGAGTGAGAAACTGTGCGCTTCCTTCGCTGCGCCGCGAACATGCACAAAAGCGCGTTGCGCGATCCGGCGTGACAGCGTCCGGCGATTCTCGCCTGCAGGCGTCTTGCCGCCATCCTCTGATCGGTTTTTGCGCTTGCTGTGTAATGCAAAAGTCTTGCTGGTGCCCTTGAGGAGAGCATGATTATTGTCAGTCTGTTGAAATAAACAAATACGCACAACAATAGTGCGCCCCGCCAATCGCAGTGCACCAGCAAAGTGCATTCGCTCACCTCCAATAGCTAAAAGAATCCATTAACCCACTGTTTTTCCAACAATTTTTGGATTGGCATAGAACCTGCTGTAGCGAGCCTGCGACCAGGGATCGTGATGAGAAGACTCAGTCTCGTCAGACCGGTTGGACATATTGAAATATCTGAGCCGTATGGCCTGGGCGACTGGCGCGCAGGCCCGACACACTCAATCAGAGGAACTACAGATGACTCTATTCAAGAAATCCCTGTTAGCCGCAGGTGTCATGGCATGCGCATCCGCCACCGCCACCGCCGCAGGCAATGCACCGACGCTCGGCGATGTGCTCACGGCATCGGGCCTCACCTTCAACGGCTACATCGACACCTCCTACAGCTATCTGACGGGAAGCGGGGTATTCGCAGGCACCACGACCTCCGATCGCGTCTACGATGCGCAACACAATGCCTTTAGCCTGCACACCATCGATCTTTCAGGCGCTTATTTGCCGACGAACGGTTTTGGCGGCCAGGTGCAGCTCGACTACGGTACTGACGCAGCGGTGACAAGTTCTGGTACCGGCTTGCCGGCCGTCAGTGGTGGTTCCGAAGTCGACGTACAGCAGGCCTACATGCAGTATGCCACCGGACCGTTTACCGTCATGGGCGGCAAGTTTGACACCCTGGCTGGTGAGGAAGTGATCACTAGCACGGCTGATTACAACTTCTCCCGCGGCATCCTCTTCGGTTACGCCATCCCGTTCAGCCATACCGGGGTGCGGACTAGCTATGCGATCAATCCCAACTACAAAGTTATCGTAGGGGTCAATAACGGCTGGAATACCGTTAAGCCTTCAGCCACTACTACGCCGGTCTACAACAAAACGGTCGAGCTCGGCTTCGCCGCCACGCCCCTCAAGCCGCTGTCCATCAATGTCAGCTTCTACGGCGGGGACGCTCCTGGAGCCACTGTGAACCACGAGCGCGATTTGCTCGATCTCGTCGCCAGCTACAGCGCCACAAACGCTCTTACCGTCGCTCTCGAAGGCGATTACGGCCAGCAGAAGGATGCGCAGATAATCGGCACCACATCCAAATGGAACGGCGTGGCCCTGTTTGCCAATTACAACCTGAGTTCGCTGTGGCGAGTAGCGGGACGTGTGGAGTACTTCGACGACAAGAACGGATTCACGACCGGCGTCATTCAGAAATGGAAGGAAGGCACTGTCACGCTCGCCTTTATGCCGACGGTGCACACGGAACTACGCGGTGAAGTGCGCTACGACAAGTCCGACGTGGCATCCTTTGGCATGCTCAGCGGGGCCCCCAAGGATAACCAGTCCTCGGTCGGCCTTGAGGCGTTGTATAAATTCTAAACGGCGGCAAAACGGCGCTTTGCCGCGCCACGTTGTGCAATTGAAGGAGGAAACATGAAATTCGTCACAGCCATTATCAAGCCTTTCAAGCTTGACGACGTGCGCGATGCCCTCTCGGAGGTCGGCGTACAGGGCATCACCGTCACGGAGGTCAAGGGATTCGGGCGGCAGAAAGGGCATACCGAGCTCTATCGCGGAGCGGAGTACGTCGTCGATTTCCTGCCGAAGGTGAAAATCGAGGTTGCGATTGACGCGAAGATGCTGGACAAAGTCACCGAGGCGATCGTCAAAGCCGCCAAGACCGACAAAATCGGTGACGGCAAGATCTTCGTCTTCGACCTCGAACAAGTTGTCCGCATCCGCACCGGTGAAACCGGCAAAGATGCGCTCTGATACGGGAGAAATTTGATGCGTAACTATTTCACAATAAAGAAGCTCTTGGGCGCCGTGCTCGCGGCGTTTCTTGTCGCGGCCCCGATGTTGTCGTTTGCCGACGAGGGTTCGGCACCAGCACCTGCTCCGGCGGCGACCGCACCTGCCACTGCACCGGCACCCGCGGCGGCCCCGGCGGCAGCAGCACCTGCCCCAACCGAGGCCGTCACTTCGGATCCCAATTCCAAGATCAATCCTGGCGACACCGCCTGGATGCTGACCTCCATGGCATTGGTGCTGATGATGACCGTACCGGGCCTGGCGCTGTTCTACGGCGGCATGGTCCGGTCGAAAAACATCCTGGCTACGCTGGCGCACAGCTTCGCGACAACCTGCCTGGTTACCGTGCTGTGGTACATCGTCTCC
>JAJXUF010000163.1 GCA_021783175.1 Pseudomonadota bacterium | reverse complement strand
CAAGCCCTATTACACCGTCGAGCAGGTCAGGCAACAAATGGAAGGTCGGGTTATCGAGCCAGAGGCCAAGACCATCTACCGGAAGCCGATACGAGCCTGGCTGGAGACGTGCCCAGTGCTAGTTCCAATCCCAGGAGTCCCAGGAGGCTGGGAAACGCCGGGGGGCTTTAGATCAATAAAATCAATCGTCGTTCCACCACGTCCTGGCGGCGACAACAAGAATTGAATGTGGTTACCGAGGCACACTTTGTCTCTGGATGACTGGTTCGCCATGTAACGATATCAGCGGAGTACGCCGAAAGCCCATAGAGAAATGCTGAACGTCTTCTACAGCCCCCGTTACGTCGCCAGCAGCCATGAATTCGACACCACTCGCAAAGCAAAGTGGGTCGCAGATTCCCTGATTAGTTCGCCTATTCCTGGTGTTGTCATTAAGAAACCAAAACCGGTCAGCTATTCCCAGCTTGCCCTTGTCCATGATGCCGACTATATCCGCGCGGTTCGGACAGGGGAACCTCGCAAGCTGGCCGAGTCTCAGGGATTCACCTGGGATCCAGAAATCTGGCAGATGGCGCTCGCCACGAACGGCGGGGTCGTGGCTGCAGCGATCGCGGCTCTTGAACACGGGGTAGCAGGATCGCTTTCCAGTGGCCTGCATCATGCACGTCGAGCAGCGGGAGAGGGATTCTGTACTTTCAACGGTCTGGCGATTGCGGCCCATGTGGCCTTGTCTGCCGGTGCGCGCGCAGTCCTAATTCTTGATCTTGATGCCCACTTCGGTGGTGGGACCCACTCCCTGGTGGCGGATGAACCCCGCATTTGGCAGGTCGATGTGTCGACCAGCGACTTCGACCAATAGATCATGCCAGCGCCATAGCGGCGATGCCGGTGCGCCAGAGCCACGATCTGCTCGCGCAGCGCTGAATTGCGATCGGGCGCAGGTTCGGTTGCGCCGAGCGGTCCCGTGAGGTTGTACCGGCAATATGTTCGCATCCAGGCCCATACATCGGTGTCGGAAATGTTCGGGAACTGCCCCTCGAAGGACTTGGATCTGACGAAGTACTCGATCGGCGGCCTACCCTCCCGAGGGTGATGTGGATGCTCCCCGATGGTCGCAAAGGTGACATCTTCACTTTGCTCGACGCATCGCCAAAGCGTGCTCGTGATCGTGTTGCCGAAATGCTTGGCGATCGCGCGCACATGTTCCATCGTCATAGTGCTCGCGCGCCGGTGCTCGGTGAATTCCCGGTTACCCTTCTCCGCCAGTTGGCTGCGCGCCTGGAAAAAGAATCCTTCCATGGACTTCATGAGCTTGGCGGGCAGCAGGCTGCTCAGGTGCTGCTCGGCGAGCATAAGCAGCAGAGACTCCTGGGCACTGAGCGACGGCAGGGATAGTCCCTTGGCGAACTCTTTCCACCTGTACCGGTAGGGCTTGCTGCTGTCGTCGCGTTCGATGTCGTAGACCTCGGACAGCGTCTCCAGCAGCCGTTGGACCGTGCGCATGTCACGCTCGTAGCCGGCGTCCGCAAGCTGTTGGTGCAGTTCCGGTGCCGTGACCGTCCGGGCCTTGGGAATGCGCCGCAACAGCTCAAAGGCCAACTGGAGCGTTTCCAGGGAATCGGGGCGCTGGGCATGGGTCAAAGCTCCAGGTCGGTTCGGCCCGCAAATACCTGCCACAGCCGCACCATGGCGTAGGTATCGAGCTTGCAGTACGCCAGGAGCTGCCTCTCGATCTGGGTCTTGCGGTCTTCGTTGGTGGCCGGATGGATGGCCTCTAGGAAGGCGTCCATTGCCATGCCGCCATCCTGCACGCCCTCGAGATCGTCGTGGCAGAGTTCGGGCACCGCGGCGGGCAGCACCTTCTTGATGCTCCAACTGCCTTGCTGGCTCGGGTGGTAGTACCGGGAGCGGGCGATAGGCAGCAGGTCAACCACGCGTTCGTTGATCGCCAGCAGTTGCTCGGCGAGATCGGGGAAACGCTCGGCGAGCTCGCTGATGCGCGCTTTCTCGAACCCTGCGTTGTAGACGAACACCGGGCCGCGCTTCCTGCAGGCGGTGATCAGCGCATTTGCGAAGGCTTCCGATGGGTCGCTGCCCGACAGGTCCAGAAATTCCGTGTGCTTCAGCCGACCCTCCGCATCGAGCGTGTGCAGGCTGAACTGGAAGCAGATCTGGTGATACGGCCGGGTACCCGTCCAGATCGGCACTGCGAATTGGATGCTCTCGAAATCCAGGAAATAGGCCGGATTCCCATAGGGTGCCAAGTCAGCCGCGGCGCCCGCGGCATCGAAGTACACCGTGTTCGCGAGCGTATGTTCCTTGACCCTCTGCTGGGTGCCGTTGAGCCAGTCGTCCGAAACGTGCCGCAGGTCGTAGACGCCCTGCTCGGCCAACTCATTCCTCTTGGCGGAGGAGAAGCGGGGCAGCCAGTGCACCGGGTATTCAGGCTTCGGGTCGTTGCGGCTGCAGTAGGCGTAGAACCCGCACTCGAATGGGCTGTTGCAATGGTCTCCGGTGCCAACGTCAGGTTCCGAGGCCTTCGCGGCGATGTCTTGCGCTTGGGCAATCCAGTCTTTTACCTCCTCGGCGCGGGCGAAAGCTTCCTCCGTGAGGTCGTTTTCCTTGAGCAGTCCGCGGTAATCCTTATTTCCCGGATAGACCCACGAGCTGTCGATGTGGGCTAGGGCGATAGTGGCCAGCGGAACGCCGGCGGATCGGGCCACGAACGCCTGCACGGCCACGTCGTCGCGGTGGTAGTCCTTCACGGACGTGGAGGATTTGACCTCCACCATGTGCCAGGAAGGTTTGCCACGCGCCTTCTGGGGCAGCATGATGTCTGGGAAGCCAGCGCCCCGCCGGCAGAGAACCCTGCTTCGAAAATGGGATGCCTGGCGTTCAGAAGATCCCTACTCCGCGCAAAGGCGCGATCGAATCCCTCGCTTTGCGCATCGATCACCACGCCGCGGCCCCTCGGGTCGTATATGCGCTGGGCGATCTCGCCGACCTGGAATCCAACCTGAAAACTCGCTTCTGTGGCGGCGGAGTCTTCGCGCAGATCGGGACGGTGGATTTCCAACCAGAGCCTCTTGGGGCACTGGCGCAGGGCCATAAGCTTGGATTTCGAGAATGTTCGCACCGTCGTCTCCTTGGTTATTGGCGGGGCCGCCGTTTTCGGCGTCCACCTTCCAAGAAGTCATTATCGGCACGATTGCGACAATCTGTGTCGCAGGATGAAGGCGCATCGACCTATTCCCCGCATCTGGGTCATTCAGCCAACTGCGGCACATCTCGACGCATCCCTGCGGACACTTCCGGTTTCAAAAACCCCGGGACGGCGTTGAACGCAGACCTCCTCGACGCCGCCGATACCCTGTAGCTGCGGATGCCACGCAGCGCAACAAATCACGGGGATGAGCGGGAGTTCACATTCTTCAGGTCGAGAAGCTGACGTCTGCCGCATTCGAATGCCAATGGCTGGTAACCCTGGCACTGCCGACCCGTCAGGGTAAGAGCCTGAATGGCCGAAAAGGCCGAACAGCCGTCCCCGAGCCGAAGCGCCAGGTGAATGTTCAACTAGCGGATAGCCGGCTCCTCGACCGCGTCGACGGCCTGCGCTGGGCACGACTCAGCCACACGCCCACCCCCACCACATTCCCATGCTTCCATCCCCGCGGGGTACCGGAAACCAGCCCGGACATGCGACGCAGATCCGAGACGAATTTGCGCGCAGGTCCGGGTACACAGACTCAGTGCCGGGTTTGGCGGTAGTCGGTCGGCTGCAGCATGGCGACCGTTGGTAGCGAAATCGCCTGCGCAAAGGTCATCACAACGCCCCCCTGGCGCGCAGCGTTTTCCGCTTCGCTCTTTCGCATGAAGGAGATGATGCTGCCGTCCTTTTCCTTCACGTAGAAAGCCTGATTGCCAAACAGCTTGAGCCCGGTCTTGGCGTCATACACATAAGTGGCGCCAATTTTCTTCCCGGTGGCATTCATCTTGGCGACAGCGGCCAACAGGCTCTTGTCGTTCGGATATTTGACGACTGAACCCCCTGCCGGCCAAATCTCCGGGTGACGATGCACATTGGCCACCGGGTTGTAGAGCGCCTTCACAGCAGCATCGTAGTTCAACCCCATCTCCTTGTACGCCTCCCGGATGTAGCTATCAGAAACCCACTGCTTGAAATCAAGAGGCGGAATTTGCGCGTACTTGGCCAGAATGCTGTGGTCGTACTCCAATGCCTTGACCCATTGCGGCTTCAACGTGGGGTCAGGCGTCAGATAGCCTCCGTTGCTGTAGTACAGGTAGAGGACTTCCTTCGGAATCATGGTCCACTTGGCCATCATGGTGCTCGCGTATTCCGGATTCTTGGCGATCCATTGGTCTGCCGCGATGATGGCTTTGATGTAAGCAACCACGATTTCCGGATATTTTTGCGCAAAGCTCTGCCGAACGACGACCCCGTGCAGATAGGGAACGCTGGTCTGGGCTCCCGAATAAATCATCCGCCCTGTGCCGTTGTATTCCATATATTCCGACATCGGGCAGAAGTCCGCATGTGCGTCCACTTTGTCCGCCGCAATGCTTGCGATGCCCTCCATGGGCCCCTGGTTTACGACGTTGAAGTCGGACATCTTCATGCCCGTGTCTTGCGCCATTTTGTACAGCATGCCCCAGGCCGCACTTCCGATCGGCACGGAGATGGTCTTGCCTTTGAGCTGCGTGACACTGTAGATATTGGATTTGGCAGGAACCACGATGCCGTTGCCAGCGCCATCCATGTTGTAGGCTGTTCCGGTGATCAGCAAGGAGCGCTCATGTGGCGTTTGCTGAAACTTCGCCCCGTTCACGATGAGTGGGTAGTCCCCCATGACCCCGAAATCCAACTTGTCGGCAAGCATCATCGTCGTGATGGGCGCACCGGACGGATAGTCACGCCACTCGATAGCGTAGTTCACTCCTGCATACTTGCCCGTGTGGGGAAGAAATTTTTCTAGCAAGTGTAGGTTCTTGACGACGACGCCCCCCGGATAGGTATCCGTGCACATGCTCTGGTGCCCGATCCGAATCTGTATGGTTTCCGCTCGCGTCTGGGTTGCAGCGACTGCAAGCAGAAGGGCGGCCGCAAAATGCACTAAGGTCATTGCTCGTTTCATGAAAGCGCTCCGTTTGATGATGCCAGTACATGTCATAACCCGTCGATTGCAGTGCAGCAATTTGCGGGCCAGCGAAAATACAGGCAGAACGCCCCCGTAACTAACTGATTTATCGTATTTGTTACGCATGGGCCGCTTATTGCCAAGCAAGCCCATGCCCCTTCGTAACCCCACTTCAGCATGTCCCTGCTCGCCCTTGGTGCAGCCAGCGCAGAACCGCGCACCACTTGTATGGCCACTCAAGGAACTGGAACGGCGGTTCCCTCGCAGGAGGCTTCGTTGGATTTTTCGCCATCGAGCAGCAGCGATAGCCAACGCCCCCCAAGCTTTTCTTGCAGACTATTTTGTCCCTGTCTGGCCTTGAGATTTTCGAAGTCGACCGAGAGCAGGGGCTGGTGCTGATTGAAGCAGGAGAAGACGACCTGCGTGGCCTCACCCGTCTCCGGGTGCTTATGGCGGCATAGGCACTGGGCGCATACCTCCTTCATCATGCACTGCATGGGGCTGTTGACCACGGCCAGCATGTCGATTTCAGCTTTCAGCCGCGGCTTCAGATGGGTGCGCACGGCTTCCGCGATTCGCTCCATGGCGGTCGGGTGATCCGATACCAATAGCGTGTCCGTCTGTCTGACCCAGTTGGCATAGGGTTCATCGTCATTGCGGCAGGCTTGGAGATAAGTGTCCAGGCCATTGACGAAGCAAAAGTCCTGACGGCGTATCGACTCAAGTGCAGGCCCCGAGTCGAGCACCCAGATCACCTGGTCGGCGCAGGCTTCCATCGCCGGTCGCATCGCCTCTGCGCGCTCTCGGGAGGCAAACCGCCCTATGAAAACCACCTGGCATCCTGCCTCCCGCCAGCCCACGCCGCCATCCATGGCGCTGGTGGCGGCCGAGTGTCCGCCTATAAGCGTGACGGTTTTGTTCCTCACACCCGGCAGGCCCGTTCCTGTCGGGCCCATCAACACGACCGGCTCGCCCGGGGCAAGCTGCCCGGCAATCTTCGACGAGGTTCCCACTTCGTTCACCAGCAGGCTGATTTCTCCCCGTGCCTTGTCGACATGAATGCCATCAATGGCCATGCCCTCCATCTGCAGCAGCGTTTTGCCAACCCGGCGAGCACGGGTCTCATAATTTTGCAGCCGGTAAACCTGCCCTGGCTGCCAGTTTTTTGCTGCCTGGGGGGCTTTGATGGTCAGGCGCACCAAGTTACGGCCAATTTTCTCCTGCGCCACGACATTGGGACGCAGGCAGCGGTCCAGCATGCTGGCAAACGACTGCCAGTTCGCGTCATGCACGCGCGCCGTCGCCGACAGATTCTCGGTAATTCTCAAATCCAGAAGTTCCCTTACCGCCTTGGCACCCCGCTTCCCGGATGCCATGGCCTTGACCACGCTGCCGTTGAATTGCGGA
>JAJXUF010000162.1 GCA_021783175.1 Pseudomonadota bacterium | reverse complement strand
CGGTGAGCTTCGAGGAGCCCGAATACACCGCCAACTCCGACGCCCTCGGCGCCCTGCGCATTCTCGAGGCCATCCGCATCCTCGGCCTCGAAAAGAAAACCCGCTTCTACCAGGCCAGCACCAGCGAGCTGTTCGGCCTCGTCCAGGAAACCCCGCAGAAGGAAACCACCCCCTTCTACCCCCGGAGCCCCTACGCCTGCGCCAAGCTCTACGCCTACTGGATCACCGTCAACTACCGCGAAGCCTACGGCATGTATGCCTGCAACGGCATCCTGTTCAACCACGAAAGCCCCATCCGCGGCGAGACCTTCGTCACCCGCAAGATCACCCGTGCGCTCGCCCGCATCAAGCTCGGGCTGCAGGACTGTCTGTTCCTCGGCAACATGGACGCCAAGCGCGACTGGGGCCATGCCAAGGACTACGTCGAAATGCAGTGGCTCATGCTGCAGCAGGACCACGCCGAAGACTTCGTCATCGCCACCGGCGTCCAGTACTCGGTGCGCGACTTCGTCAACGCCGCCGCCAGGGAACTCGGCATGGACATCCGCTGGGAAGGACAGGGCGTCGACGAGAAGGGCTACCTCGTACACCCCTCTCCCGCGAGCGGGAGAGGGGTCGGGGGAGAGGGTGGCCGCTGCATCGTCGCCGTCGATCCGCGCTACTTCCGCCCCACCGAAGTCGAGACCCTGCTGGGCGACCCCAGCAAGGCCAAGAACAAGCTGGGCTGGACGCCGAAGATCAGCTTCGACGAACTGGTTGCCGAGATGGTCCGAGAAGACCTGAAGGCCGCCGAGCGCGACGAACTGGTGAAGAAGCACGGCTACAAGGCCATGGACTATCACGAGTAAGCCGATGGGCAAGCGGGCCAACGGTGCTGGCGCGATTGAGTCACACGGGATGGCGCCCGAAAACGGGTTTGGGGCAGCGAGCGGATATGGCTCGCTTACAGCATTTCTTGGCCACGCGCAGGAAGCGTGCTATGGAGCAAAAACAAGCAGGGATTCATCCTTGGATCTGATCATGCGCGTTGCCTATGACCACCAAATTTTTGACTGGCAGGAGTATGGTGGAATTTCCCGTTATGCGTTTGAGATAGCCAGTCACATTTCGCGAATGCCAGGTTGTGAAGCGGCAGTGTTTGCGCCCTTTTATATCAACCGATATCTGCAACGTTGCCCGCCACAATTGCAGGTTAAGGGACGGCGGATTGCGCGCGTTCCAGGCACGGGACGAATTATCCATTCCATAAACAGTTTAATCGTGCGTCCTCTGCTTGTTCGTTACCGGCCGGATATTGTGCATGAAACCTATTATTCTCCACGTGGGGTGGCTCCACGAGGTGCAAAAGTCGTGCTGACAGTGCATGACATGATCCATGAGCTTTTTCCTTCTGAGTTTTCTTCCGCAGATCATACGAGTGAGCACAAGCGCGCCGCAGTTAGGAGGGCGGATCATATTATCTGTGACTCAAATAATACTCGTAAGGATCTAATCGGGTTGCTCGGGATACCAGAAGAAAAAATATCAGTTGTTTATCTCGGTTTTTCTCTCATGCCCAGTATTGGAAACGAGAGCACTGATTACTCAGAGAAAAAGCCTTTTTTACTTTATGTGGGCGGCCGCCGTGGCTACAAGAACTTTGAGAATGTGCTTAAAGCCATTGCCGCGTCGCCTCGGCTCTCTGAAGGATTCGACCTGGTTTGCTTTGGCGGCGGGCCTTTGACCCAGGATGAGCGCGCGCTAATCGACCAGTTGAAACTTCGGGGCGTGCGTCAAGTTGGCGGTGACGACAGCATCCTGGCTGGTTTGTATCTGGGTGCGCGCGCCCTGGTCTATCCCTCGCTGTATGAAGGCTTTGGCATTCCCCCACTCGAGGCGATGAGTTATGGCTGCCCTGTGGTATGCAGTGATGTCAGTTCTATCCCCGAAGTTGTAGGGGACGCCGCAGAGACATTCGATCCATACGACGTAGATTCAATGCGTCGGGCAATGGAACTCATTGTTTACGACGAGACAATGCGGCAAACGCTAATTGAGCGAGGCCGCTCGCAATACAAGAAGTTTTCATGGGAGCGCTGTGCACAGGAAACGCTCGCCGTATATGGCAGCGTACTTTCTCAGAAATGAAAACCCACGAAGCATCGCCAAAGCGATGGGTAGGGCGACAAGCGTTGAGTTCCATAGAATTTACCTACCCAGTCGATGGATTCCCTATATCCTCGGAGCTGAAGGGGGGGGCACGCCTCCATGGGGCGCAGAAAGGGTCTATGGCCGACAAACCATTGGTCACCATAATTACCTCGACATACCACGCGGCAGAGCATCTGCCAACTGCGATCGAATCGATTCGAGAGCAGACGTACGGTAACGTCGAGTGGATCGTTGTGGATGGGGCATCCAAAGACGGCACGCTCGATATCCTGCGACAAAACGAAGATGTGATTGATTACTGGGTGTCCGAGCCGGACAAGGGGATATACGATGCCTGGAACAAGGGACTCAGCCTGGCACGCGGGGAGTGGATACTTTTTCTTGGGGCAGATGACCAGATTGTTTCTGATGCTATCGAGGTCATGGTGAAGGTAGGCACGAGCTCACCCATTCCACTCGATTTTGTGTGTGGCAAGGTGGAGCTATACCGAGGCCCCTCCCTCATCAGAACGATCGGCAAACCCTGGTCCTGGCGCCGATTCAAGAAGTACATGTGTGTTGCCCATACGGGTGCGATGCACAGCGCCAGCTATTTCGATCGCCACGGGGTGTTTGACAACTCGTTCAGGATCTCTGGCGACTATGAGGTTTTGCTCAGAGCCGGTGCTCGACTAAAGGCTGCTTTTGTACCCAAGGTGTTGGCGCGCATGCAGGTTGGGGGAGAAAGTAACCGTAGCTCGGCTGTTTTTCAGGAGGCGCTGCGTGCCAGGCTCATGCATGCTGTAACGACCCCACTGGCAGGACGTGTTGATGCGGTCTGGGCAGAGTGCAAATGGAACATCCGCCGCTTGTTTGGGCTTTAGACTTTGGAACCCGATGCCTAAGCGATTGGTTGTGTCTGCCGTAAATTTGGTGGAAGGGGGGACCCTTACGGTCTTGCGCGACTGCCTCAACACGGCAGCCCGAATACTCGCCCCTGAGTGGGAAATCATTGCGCTCGTCCATGACCGTAGGCTGCTCACCACTGATCGGGTCCGGTTCATTGAGCTTCCCGACGCCAAGCGTTCCTGGCTGCGTCGGATGTGCCATGAGTTCTGGAAGTTCGACGCGCTTTCCAGGGACCTCAAGCCCGATGTCTGGCTCTCGCTCCACGACATTTCACCGCGAGTCAAGGCGCCGCGCCAAGTGGTCTATTGTCATAATCCCTCACCTTTTTACCGACCGCGACTGCGCGAAGCGCTGTGGGAGCCAAAGTTTTTTCTGTTTACGTTGTTCTACCGTTACTTGTACCGCATCAATATCCACGCTAATGACTTGGTCGTGGTGCAACAAGACTGGATTCGTGATGCTTTTCAGCGCATGTACGGTGTGCGCCAAGTGGTGGTGGCTCATCCAGTCACTGACCAGCCTCCGATAGGGAGCGAGATGGCAGTTTCCGTGCGGCCGGGCGTATTCCTGTATCCGGCCTTGCCGCGGGTGTTCAAGAACTTCGAGGTGCTGTGCGAGGCAGCACAGATTCTTTATCAGCGGGTCGGTGAGGGCTTTGAGGTGCGTCTGACCATCACGGGCAAAGAATCACGGTATGCAGCCTATTTGACGCGGCGTTTCGGCGATACGCCGGCCATCCGCTTCATCGGCCGGCAAAATAAGGGACAAATGGCGGAGCAATACCAGGAGGCTTCAGCGGTGGTATTTCCTTCTCGTCTGGAGACTTGGGGGTTACCCATCTCGGAAGCCAAGAGCTGGGGTAAGCCGCTTCTTGTCGCCGACCTGCCTTATGCCCATGAAACGGTAGGGGCCTATGATCGAGTGAGTTTCTTTGACCCCCTAATCCCAGAGCAGTTGGCAGACCTCATGGAGGCCCATCTTCGAGGTGAACTGCATCCCCCTCCACATGAGCAGCGTGCCATTGCCCCGCCCTTCGCAGCGAGCTGGGAAGACCTTCTGCGCTTGGTGGTCGATGAACGTTTAGACCCTGTTGCTCATCAATCGTGATTTCCATATCAGTTGTCAGTCATGGCCAAGGCGACCTGGTCGGCGAGGCCCTCGCCGACCTTGCCCGCTTTTCCGATTCGTTGCGCCTCGAAGTCATCCTGACCAGGAATATTCCCGAGAGGCTGCCATTCTCCGTGGGGGATTTCCCGTTTTCCGTAACAGTGGTGGAGAACGCCTCCCCGAAAGGCTTTGGCGCAAACCACAATGCGGCGTTTCAGCTTGCGAATGGCGGTTGGTTCTGCGTCATGAACCCGGATATTCGCGTGCCGGTGAATCCCTTTCCCGTTTTGATCGAGGAGATCGAACGGCAGCGGGCTGCCGTGATTGCCCCTGCCGTGCTGTCACCGACAGGTAAAATTGAGGACAGTATCCGTCGCTTTCCGACGCCGCTTACCCTGGCCGGGAAAATGCTGGGGCGGGGCGATGGTCGCTATCCATTCGCGGTCGGCGATGAGGCATTCGCGGCCGACTGGGTGGGCGGCATGTTCATGGTGTTCCGGGCCGAGGATTACCGGCGCGTGGGCGGTTTCGACGAGCGCTTCTTTCTGTATTACGAGGATGTGGATATCTGCACTCGCCTTTGGCAGGCAGGGCGCCGGGTGCTGGCTTGTCCGAGGGCGCAGGTGATCCATGACGCACGCCGCGCCAGCCGGCGCAATCTGCGGCACATGCGCTGGCACGTCAGTAGCATGGCGCGCTATTTGGGCAAGCATTGGCTGCGCCTGCCGAATACGGGCAAGGTGTGATGACCGCTCCGGATCATTCCCGCGTGCTGGTGACTGGCGCCACCGGTTTTGTCGGCCGCCCGTTGTGTGTACGGTTGACGGCCGCCGGTCATGCGGTGACTTCTGCTGTAAGGCGCAGTTCGGGTCTGCCGGGTGAAGTGGTGGTCGGAGATATCGGATCGTCGACCGATTGGCGTCAGGCACTCGCGAACTGCGATGCGGTGGTGCATCTTGCCGCGCGTGTGCACATGATGCAGGAGAGTGCCCGCGATCCCTTGACCTTGTATCGCGAGACCAACACCGAGGCTACGCTCAATCTCGCGCGCCAGGCGGCCCAGGCCGGCGTGAGGCGCTTCGTCTTCATAAGCACGATCAAGGTCAATGGCGAGGGGCGCGATACGCCCTATATGGAAACCGACGTGCCTGCGCCCGAGGGCGCCTATGCGATTTCCAAATGGGAGGCCGAGCAGGGCCTGCACAGGATCGCGCAGGAAACCGGGCTGGAGGTTGTCATCCTGCGGCCGCCGCTGGTATATGGGCCCGGCGTGAAGGCGAATTTCCTGCGATTGTTGCGCACGGTAGAACGAGGCTGGCCGCTGCCGCTTGGGGCGATCCACAATCGCCGCAGCCTTCTGTATTTAGGCAATTTCGTCGATGCGATCCGGCTGTGCGTCGAGCACCCGGCCGCGGCGGGGCAGACCTTTCTGCTGGACGACGGCGAGGCGGTTTCGACACCGGAACTGATCCGCGCGCTGGGCCGGGCGATGGGCCGGCCGGCACGGTTGCTGGCTGTGCCTGTTGGCATGCTGGAACTGGCGGGAACCCTTTTGGGCAAGCGCGCTGCCGTGGCGCGGCTGACGGGCTCGCTGTGGATCGACGGTTCGGCCATTCGCTCGCGCTTGGGCTGGGTGCCGCCCTATACGATGCTGCAGGGGCTGGATGCGACGGTGGCGTCCTTGCCGTGATGCCGGGCTCGTGTCTGGTCCGCTCGGGTTGGCAGTGCTAAACTAGACTTAGTCAAGTTTGGGGCGGGTCATGCAGACCATCAACATTCATGAGGCGAAGACCCATCTTTCGCGTCTGCTGGAGCAGGTGGCGGGGGGGGAGGAAATCATTATTGCCAAAGCAGGCAAGGCGATGGCCCGTCTGGTGCCGCTGGATGCCCCACCGAAGAAGCGCCAGTTGGGCCTGCTCAAAGGCAAGTTGAATGTCCCGGATGATTTCGACGCGCCGCTGACGGACGGCGAACTGAACTTGTTCGAAGGACGCTAGATGGTTCTTTTGCTCGATACCCATGTGCTGCTGTGGGCGCTGAACGCGCCTGAACGCCTCCCGCAGGATGTCGTGGCGCAGATTGAGTCACCCGAAACCACGGTCTATTTCAGCGCCGCCAGCATTTGGAAGATTGCGATTAAGACTGCCCTGGGGAAAATCGATTTTCAATATCCACCCGAGGCGATCGCACTGGCGGCCAGGGAAACCGGCTTTGTCGAGCTTCCGGTCAACTCGGCGCATGGCGCAAAGGTCGCCCATTTGCCCTTGCATCACCGCGATCCGTTTGACCGCCTGCTGGTTGCACAAGCCCTGCTCATGCCAGCGCAGTTGCTCACCGCCGATTCGGTACTTGTGCCCTATTCGGAACTGGTGCGGTTGGTCTGAGCCATGGCGCACGCAAAACTCGCTGATGGGAAAGTTTAGT
>JAJXUF010000161.1 GCA_021783175.1 Pseudomonadota bacterium | reverse complement strand
TCATAGAACTCTCCCGCTGCCAGATGTTCCCGCAGCAGCGATATGTCCTGACCGTGCAGATGCACAAACTTGTCAGCAGCACGCAATAATCGGCGAGCCGTTCCTGAGAACGCCACCAGGATACCCCCACATCCAGTCCCGAAATTTTCGCAAGCGCTTCGCTCAAGTCGCACTCGCAATGCGCGTTCTCCTCAGCGGGGACCACCAGATCGGGCAGCCATTTGCTCAGGGTGGAGGCGAGTTTGGCAGGCGTAACAGGCTTGCTGATATGGTCATTCATCCCGGCATCCCGGCAGCGCTGGCGATCTTCAAAAAATGCGTTCGCCGTCAGCGCGATGATGGGCTTGTCGTGAAGTCCGGGCAACGTGCGGATAATGCGGGTTGCAGCCAACCCGTCCATCTTCGGCATCTGCATATCCATCAGGATCAGGTCATAGTCATGGGCCAAAACGCATTCGATCGCCTCCGCTCCGTTGATTGCAATCTCGGCCATACAGCCCAGGTCTTCCAGCATCTCGAGGATGATCTCCTGACTCAGTGGGTGATCTTCTGCAACCAGCACGCGCAAGCCCACAAGATCGGGGACTGCGGGTGCCGCAGTAGCGGCTTCGGGAATTTTGTCTCCCCGCGCCAGTGTGATCTCGAAGCTGAAAGTGCTTCCCACCCCTGGTTGGCTGTCAACCCATATCGTGCCGCCCATCACGGAAACAAGCCGATGGCAGATAGCCAGTCCCAGACCCGTGCCGCCGTATTCACGCGTGATGGAGCCGTCAAGTTGTTCGAATGGAAGAAAGATGCGCGCCTGATCTTCCTTCGCGATACCAATCCCGCTGTCCAGCACGCTGAAGCACAGTCGCAGACTCGCGCCATTCTCTTCAACAATTGAGACGCCAATATGTATCGTCCCGTGGTTGCTGAATTTTACGGCATTACCTCCCAGATTGATGAGTATCTGGGACAAGCGGAGAGAATCGCCACGCACTGATGCGTTGAAACATGCCGGTGGCATATCGATTTTCAGTGCAAGGTTCTTGCTGAATGCCAATTGCTCGATGACTTCCTTCACCTGCTCGATGACTGATCCAAGAAGGAAGACGCCATCATCGAGAACGAATCGACCTGACTCGATTTTGGACAGGTCAAGAATGTCGTTGACCAGGGCAAGCAAATGGTCGGAAGTCGCGCAGAGCTGGTCGAGCCGCTGCAACTGCACGGGGTGATTCGGGTCGCGGCGCAATAGCTGCCCCAGTCCGATCAGGACATGCAGCGGGGTGCGTATTTCGTGGCTGATATTCGCCATGAAAGCAGTTTTGGCGCGATTGGCGCTCTCGGCATCCATGGTTCTTGCCTCCAGTTCCGCGTTGAGCTGCTTCAGGGGTCTGAACACCCAAAAGTAGAGCATTGGAGAAACCATTACAACCAGCAGGAGGGCATCCAGTGCGTTCTCGAACCACTGCGGGATAGGTTCCAGCAGGGACAACACACTCATGATCAACAATTCAGCGGCGAACACTGAAATGATCAATGCGGCGAACAACCTTTTAGGACTGTACATTCCGAACGCCCCCTGTTTTCTTCAGCAATTCTTCATGTTCTCGTAAACGTTAGCCCAAACACCTGCGGTTCGCAAGAGGACAGGAATAGCCCGCTGCACGTTGTGGATATTGAGCAAGGTCAGGCTCGCGCTCAAAAAGTCGGGAATTCGCCGATATAAGGAGGCATATCTGAACATATCTGCCTGTCCGTCCATCTCCACTTTCCAACTGCATCCGCAGTTGCAGCCTGAAATCGACACGCTGGATGCCTCGCCGATATCGGAGTAAATTTCGACTATCCTGATCGTTCAAACAACTGCATATGATTGGACATTGCCCTATGTGCCCCACTCGATGGTCTAAAGCTTCGTCACCGCGCAATCTGGTTCCATCCCGCCGTCACTCGAAAATCGGGCTCATTCTGGCCCTGGCCGGGTTGGCTTCCAACCTTTTTCCCTGCGAGGTCATGGCAGCAGTATACAAATGCGACGACCACGGCAAGGTGACCTATAGCGGCACAAAATGCGCAGACAACGCGCAGGTGTTATCAAGTGCGAGCGACCAGCCCATCAACGAGCATGGCAGCCTGACCTTGTATTTGAATGCCCATCACAGTTTTACCACTCAAGGCTCGATCAACGACCTGCCGGTCACGTTTGTCGTGGATACAGGCGCTTCGGTCACGACGATTTCCGAACGTGCAGCAATCAGGGCCGGTATCAAGAGCTGTACCGGGGCGGGCTTTGTTGCAACGGGTAATGGCGTGGTCCGTACCTGCTCGGTAACTATCCCAAGACTGTCATTCGGGACTTTCCACCTTAACGATGTGACTGTGAACATATTGCCATCCCTGAGCGTGGATGCTTTGCTCGGGATGAATGTGCTGAGGCGAATGAAGATCAATCAACAGGAAGATGTGATGTTCATTTCCAATTAGCATTTGCGCAAGGGAATTCGAACCGCGCGTATCCGCCATAGAAAAAGCCCTTCACAGGGAAGGGCTCAGACTACTTGGCGGAGAAGGAGGGATTCGAACCCTCGATACAAGTTTAAGCTCGTATGCGCCCTTAGCAGGGGCGTGCCTTCGACCACTCGGCCACCTCTCCGAAGGCCGCGAATAATACTGATTAGAGGCTAAGCGGTCAAACGATTTGTTAGCTTTCTTGATCCAGATCGAACGCTTTATGCAGTACGCGCACGGCCAGTTCCAGATATTTCTCGTCGATAACCACGGAGATTTTAATCTCGGAGGTGGAAATCATCTGGATGTTAATGCCCTCTTCCGCCAGGGTGCGGAACATCTTGCTGGCAATACCCACATGCGAACGCATGCCGACCCCCACCACGGATACCTTTGCAGTCTTGTTGTCGCCGATGACATCGCGCGCGCCAATGTGCGGTTGCACCTTATGCTTGAGGATGTCCATAGCCTTGGCAAACTCATTGCGATGCACCGTGAAAGAAAAGTCGGTCAAGCCATCCACGCCGACATTCTGAATGATCATATCCACGTCGATATGGGCTTCGCTGACCGGGCCGAGAATCTGATAGGCGATTCCGGGCTTGTCCGGCACGCCGCGCACGGTGATTTTCGCTTCGTCGCGATTGAACGCGATACCTGAAATGATTGCCTGTTCCATTTTATTGCCTTCCTCGAATGTGATCAGCGTACCTTCCCCCTCTTCAGCAAAGCTGGAGAGCACACGCAGTTTGACTTTGTATTTGCCGGCGAACTCGACCGAACGGATCTGCAGCACTTTGGATCCGAGGCTGGCCATTTCCATCATCTCTTCGAAAGTGATGGTCTTCAGGCGGCGCGCTTCCGGCACCATGCGCGGGTCGGTGGTGTAAACCCCATCCACGTCGGTGTAAATCTGGCACTCATCGGCACGCAAGGCTGCCGCAATGGCCACACCGGTGGTGTCGGAACCGCCGCGCCCCAGCGTAGTGATGTTGCCCGCCTCGTCCATGCCCTGGAATCCAGCCACCACAACCACGTTGCCATTGGCCAGATCGGTGCGGATATTCTGTTCGTCGATACTCACGATGCGGGCTTTGGTAAATGCGCTATCGGTAAGGATCTTGACCTGGGCGCCGGTGTAGCTCTTGGCTTCCAACCCGGCCTCCTTGAGCGCCATTGCCAACAGGCCGATGGTTACCTGCTCGCCCGTGGAAATGACCACGTCGAGTTCGCGCGGATCGGGGTGTTTCTGGATTTCCTTGGCCAGTGCGATCAGACGGTTGGTTTCCCCGCTCATGGCGGAAACAACCACCACGACCTGGTGCCCTTGTGCCTTGTATTTCGCTACGCGCTGCGCAACATTCCTGATGCGCTCCGGACTGCCGACGGAAGTACCGCCATATTTCTGAACAATCAATGCCACGATATGCCTGTGTCGTTTTTTGTGAGGGCGGCATTCTAACCGAACTGGCGTCAAAAGACGATTACCCCTCTGCTACACTGTGAAAAACCAGCGACCCGTACCCATGAGCAAAATCACCCAACGTTCCTATCCGGCCGATACCGTCCAGTTCCTGGTTCAATCCGGGCTGACGCCTTTGCTGGCGCGCATCTACGCGGCGCGCGGAATACATGATCCGGTACAACTGGATACCGACATCAAACATCTGCTGCCTTTTTCCCTGCTGAAGAATGCGGAAACAATGGCCGGCTTGCTGGCCGACGCCATTGCCGACAAAAAGAAATTGCTGATCGTGGCCGATTACGATGCCGACGGTGCGACAGCGTGCACGGTGGGCATGCGTGGACTACGCGCACTCGGTGCAAGGGTCGATTTCATCGTCCCCAACCGCTTCGAGTATGGCTACGGATTGACGCCGGAGATCGTACGTCTGGCCAAACGTTCCGAACCGGATATTCTGCTCACGGTGGACAACGGCATCGCCAGCGTAGAAGGCGTGGCAGAAGCCACGCGCCTGGGCATGCAAGTACTGGTGACCGACCATCACTTGCCTGGAGAGACCTTGCCGGATGCCCTGTGCATCGTCAATCCCAACCAACCCGGTTGCAACTTCCCCAGCAAAAACCTGGCAGGTGTGGGCGTGATGTTCTATGTACTGATGGCTTTGCGGGCGGAAATGCGCAAGCGCGGTGCATTTGCCAATCAAGCCGAACCGAACCTGGGCAACCTGCTCGACCTCGTCGCACTCGGCACCGTGGCGGATGTAGTCAAACTGGACGACAACAACCGCATTCTCGTGCAGCAAGGCTTGCAGCGCATCCGCCGCGGACGGAGTTGCGCCGGCATCCAGGCTTTGTTGCGCGTCGCGCGCAGACCAGCCGCACAGGTCACATCCTACGAGCTGGGTTTCATCGTCGGCCCGCGCTTGAACGCTGCCGGACGCCTGGAGGACATGGCGCTTGGGATCCGCTGTCTGCTGACTGACGACGCCGTGGAAGCCGACGACATCGCGGCCAAACTGGACGCCTTGAATCATGAACGGCGCAGCATTGAAGCCGATATGCAGGACAGCGCACTGGCAACGCTCAATACCTTCGATCCCGAGGACGGTTTTTCGCTTTCGTTGTTCAATGAAGATTGGCATCAGGGGGTGATCGGCATCCTGGCTTCGCGCCTGAAGGATAAGTTCCACCGTCCAGTGATCGCGTTTGCGCGATCGCAATCAGGAGAACTCAAGGGTTCCGGACGCAGCATCGCCGGGCTGCATCTGCGCGATGCGCTGGATCTGGTGTCCAAGCGCCAGCCTCACCTGATTCTGAAGTTCGGCGGACATGCAATGGCGGCAGGTTTGAGCATTCGCGAAGAACATTTACATGATTTCCGCCATGCCTTTGAATCCGTCGCGCAGGAACTGCTTGATGCAGATGCGCTGGTGAAGACAATTTCCACGGACGGGGGGCTCGCAGCAAACGAATTTTCGCTGAACGTTGCGCGCAACCTGCAACAGGAAGTCTGGGGACAAGGATTTCCAGAGCCCTTGTTTGAAGGCGATTTCCGCGTCCAGACTCAGCGCGTGGTCGGCGAAAAACACCTCAAACTGAAACTATCTTCGCCAGCCGGAAGTTTCGACGCCATTCGCTTCTTCTCAGCCGAGCCCGCCCCGGACAATATCCACGCGGTATACAGCCTGAGCATCAATGAATACAATGGTAGCGAGAGTTTGCAGCTCATCGTGCGTCACTGGGCGGGAGACTGAAATCGTGGAGTCCATTCTATTGCAAGGCAACGGCATCGAGGCGCTGCCCCAATTCCTGACCAGTCTTGCCATCGGCTTGCTCATCGGCCTCGAACGCGAGCGTAATCCCTCCGCCAAAGCCGGGCTGCGCACCTTCGCCCTGGTCTCCCTGTTCGGAACGCTCATTGCGCTGCTGGCGGACAAGGGCGAAGCACCCTGGCTGATCGTTGCCGGATTGCTGGCCGTGGCGGGAATGATCATCGCTGCCTACATCAACACACCCACCGAAAACAACGATCCCGGCACCACCACTGTAACCGCCTTGCTCATCAGCTTTGCGCTCGGTGTGCTGGTTTGGTTCGGCTACTCCAAGCTTGCAGTCATGCTCGCCATCACCACCACCGTACTGCTCTACCTCAAACCTGAATTGCAAGGCATGAGCCAGCGGCTCACGCGCCGCGATCTGGTCTCCATTTTGCAGTTTTCGGTACTCAGTTTCGTCATCCTGCCCATCCTTCCGAATCAGAACTACGGGCCTTATGAGGCTTTCAATCCCTATCAAGCATGGATGATGGTGGTCTTGATCTCGGGCTTGAGTCTGGCCGGTTATGTCGCCCTGCGCATCACCGGGCGGCGCTATGGCGCGCCGTTACTGGGCTTCCTCGGTGGTCTGGTGTCCAGTACGGCGACGACACTGCTCTATGCCAAACACAGCAAGCTCAACGACGGCATGTTGCGCCTGTCGGCAGTGGTGATCCTGATCGCCAGCCAGGTTGTGTTGATCCGGGTCGTCGTCGTCAGCGGCATCGTCTCTCCCTCCATCCTGAGACAACTCGCACCGGTCATGGGACTGGGGCTGCTGTTCGGCTTGAGCACGACCTT
>JAJXUF010000160.1 GCA_021783175.1 Pseudomonadota bacterium | reverse complement strand
CGGATTCAACAAACGCCTGATCACCACAGCCACTTCCCCGTTGGCCAGGGCAACCAGGGTGCCGGGCGGATAGTTCCCCACTTCTTTTCTGAAAGCATTTGCGAGAACTGGCGCAATGGTGGCAGCTTGGCGGCTCAATAAATTCTGCACCGCCAAATTGGACAGGGTTCCGGGGCGATATTTTCGCTCCGAAATCATTGCGCAAAATCGATCCGCCATTGATACGGCTTGGGACTCGATGCTCAGCACATTCACGGGCGGACGCTTGGGGTAACCGGATCCGTCGATCATTTCGTGATGGTGTTCGACGACCTCGATCCAGACGGGATGATCAATGCCCTGCTTGCGCAGTGCCTCGACTGCCGTTTGAGGGTGGGCGATGACGTCCCTCTTTTGTTCGAGCGTAAGCGGTACATTCTGCTGATACAGCAGATCCTGCAACTCAAGCATGCCGATGTTCATGGTCAACGCGCCTGCAAGGGCGTGACACCTGACCTCCAGTGGCCGATCCAGATGCCTCAAGAGCACCTCGGTCAGCAGCGCGGTGTGGAAGGAATGCCGCAAGGAATAGCGGCCATTCCTGTACAGTTGTATGTTGGCCAGCGCCGCATCACCATCAAGCTCGCACAACTCCTGGATCAGTTCGGCGACACGCAATACTTCCCCGTAATTGATCTGTTTCCGGTCGAATAACTGCTGAAATTCGTCCGCCAGTTCACTGACGCCCAGAAAGACAGATACGTTTTCTTTCTCCCGCTGCTGCCGCTGCGACTCGTCGACGATCTCCTCGAAAAAGACGCCCCGGTCTATCAGACGATCCAGCTGACCTTCACTCTTGATCACATAGCCGTATCTAAGCCACACTCTTCCGTGTTGATCGACAAGATCAAACGCCAAGGGCTCGCCCAGTGTCACATGCCGATGTTCAAGCTGAACTTTCGCCACGATTCCCCCTGTTTTTTGTAATTATCATCCGGCAACGCGCCGACAAAACAATAGCGAGGCGGATTGTTTTGGGCCGCCCCTTTGATTGCAGCCGCTTCCATGTGAGAATGACGGCAGGAAGCCCAATCATTGTATCGAACTATGGACAATCTGCTTGAAGTCAACAACCTGCATCATTCCTACGGAACGCGCGACGTGCTGAAGGGCATCAATCTCAACGTCCCGCGCGGCAAGGTCGTCGGGATCATGGGCGCCAGCGGAAGCGGCAAGTCCACGTTGCTGCGCCACTTCACGGGACAGTTGCATCCGTCGCAAGGCAGCGTGAAATTCATGGGTCAGGTGCTGGATGAACTCAGCAGCCATGAGCTGTACAAATTGCGCCTGAAGATGGGCATGATGTTCCAGGTCAGCGGCCTGTTCACGGACTTGTCGGTGTACGACAACATGGCGTTCCCGTTGCGCGAGAACACCAACCTGCCGGAAGAGATCATCCGCGACCTGGTATTGATGAAGCTGCAGGCAGTCGGCCTGCGCAATGTCCACACGCTGATGCCGAGCCAGCTTTCCGGCGGCATGCAGCGCCGCGTGGCGATGGCCCGTGCAACCGCCACCGACCCGGCGCTGATCATCTACGACGAGCCTTTCGCCGGTCTCGACCCGATCTCGCTCAGCACCATCGCCAACCTGATCCGCAAACTGAACGACGCCCTCGGCATCTCCTCCGTCGTGGTGACCTACGATCTGGCAGAATCGCTCAAGATCGTCGACTACATCTACTTCATCCACGACGGCGTCGTGGTCGCAAAAGGCGAAACGGCCGAGATGGTCACCTCGCAAGACCCCTTTGTCCGGCAGTTCCTGCACGGTCAACCGGATGGCCCCGTTCCCTTCCACTACCCCAGCAAGCCGTATCCGGAAGAACTGCTCAGGAAAACCTGACGTGCGGCAGTGCACGTTCCCGAAACTTGCACCTATTGATATTTTGTTCGATTATTTCGTCTGCATAGCAATTACCAGTGAGACATTTCTCCAATGTGCTTTTCCGCAACTGTCAGCTATAGCGCCGCAGCCGTGCTGGTACCTACCGGCTTGTATGCCGTGCAGCAGGCCAGGCGTTCGCGATCCCCATACTGGACTTGGGGGCTGATACCTGTTTTCTTCGGTTTGCAGCAGGCATTCGAGGGTCGGGTATGGCAGGAGCTCAATGCGGGCAATGCCCATGCAGCGGTAACCTTTGCGTTGGGGTTCCATTTCTTTTCGCATTTCCTGTGGTTGTGGTGGCTGGGGCTCAGCAGCTACGTTGTCGAGCCCGGGAACATCCGCAGGATGGTCATTGGCGGTTGCACGATCTTCGGCGCATTCGCGGGTACGCTGGTCTTTTCCGTCATGCTCTCCCATCCCGAATGGATGAACATCGCGATAAAGGAACATTCCATCGTCTACAAATTTTCCGTGCCCTATCGCGACTCCATCCACCTGCCGATCACGCCTGCCGCACTCTATGCCCTGACTACCCTGGTACCACTGCTCCTCTCCAGCCACAGGCTGATCAAAGTCTTCGGCTTGCTGGTTGCCTTGTCCAGTGTGCTGGCATCGGCGATCTACGGTTATGCCTACATCTCTGTCTGGTGTTTCTTCGCCGCCCTGATTTCACTCTATCTCGTCTACATGGTCCGCAGTCTTGCAGCCAAGTCAATACCCGTCACGGTCTGAGCGCGTGCCGTCACAATTTGCAGGCAGAAACCTTCAGTTCCGTCGGCCAACAACCCTGCCGTGCTCCCGACAATTGGATTCCGTCATTTTTTGCTTTGCCTTCGTGTCAACTTTGTTACAACTCCTGCGTTAATGGCCTAATGGTGGCAAATACCGCACGCCAAGGGAGAGAAATAAATGGGCCGATTGAGTAACGAATCCTTCGAGGACTTCCTGGATTCACTGAAAAAAGCCGGCATCACGATCACCAAAGAGGCCGAACTGCGCGAGCGCCTGGCGGAAACGCAACTCTGGCATTTTGCCTTCCAGACCCTGGCTGCCAACGGCAAGGCCATCGGCATCAGCTTCGAAGACCGCACGCAAGGCCGCAACCAGGCCGAGATCGATCGCGCATTCAAGGAGTTCGACTTTTCGGAAAAGGCCAAAGCCATTTTTTCCGCCAGCCTGAAACACTGATCAATCCAGGGGTTTTTCCAGTACCTCGAACATCAATCCTTCAACCCTGGGCAAACCGAATTTCGGATCGGCAGCAGGAAACGGCCTGGTCTCTCCGGTACGCAGGTAGCCGCGCCGAACGTAATAGGCGATCAATTCTTGCCGCAGCGTGATCACCTGCATCTGCATGCGCCCGGCACCCCACTCCGCACGAACATGGCGCTCCGCCTCATCCATCAGCCAGCGGCCCAGCCCCCGCCCCTGCAACACCGGCCTGATCACCAGCATGCCCATGTACGCCAATGCCGCATCCACCCGCTCCACATGCACGGAACCTATGGTTTCGCCGCCACGCAGGCATAGCAGGATTGCAGAACCGTCTGTCGCGACCAGGCGAGCGATCTCCTCCGCATCGGTACGTTGCCCGCCCAGGATGTCCGCCTCGGTCGTCCAGCCGGCGCGGCTGGACTCGCCGCGATAGGCGGAATTGACCAGTGCGACGATGGCGTCCACGTCGGCCGGCATGGCGCTCCGCAAAGTGAGGTCAGCCGTGTTCATGGGCCAGGGTTGTTGTAAGACAAGATACGCACGCGGGGTTTTCCGTATTGCCGATTCCGGGAACGGCATTCAGGCGGGAGCGGCTTCGGCAGTTTTTCGCATGAAAAACGCTAGCGATGCCGCCCCGGTCAGCCATCTTTCTTCACGCGTTCCGCCGTATAGTCCAGACATCTCTCGATCTCCGACTTGTCGATTGACTCTCCGTGCCTGGACTTAAGACGCAGTTGTATCCCCTCTGCCTTCTGTTCGACTTCGAGCGAAGCCAGCTTCTTGTATTCTTCTGTCGGACAGGAACAGCGTCCCTCCTGGCATTCGCGGAAGGCTTCCAGTAATTTCTGTCTGTCGCCCTTCACATCGCCGACTGAAATATCGATGCCGTTCTTGCTCTCGTCAATTCTGTATTTCATTATTGCCCCTTTGTATTGAACCCGGGAAGCACCGATAAGATCCTCCGTTCGCGGTGCAGCGCAGGAGGTCAGAACGCATACCCGTCGACAAAATCGTGGCGAACGGGCGTAATCGGCGCTGGTTCATTTCGACCGTCTGCATTCCTGCGGCAGATATCGGTCTTGAATCTCATCGCTCAGGCAGGTCCAGCTCAAATGATCGCCGCCTGTGAGCGCGGAAACGAATTTGAGCGATTTTCCGTCAATCGCCTTGGCGCCTTTCATCGTGATGGAGATCGTGCCGGTCTGGTTATCGACATCGACCTCCTTCACGGAAAGCGGCAGCGACAACATGAAGTCGGCCGCATCCAGATTGCGCGGGATCGAACGATACTGAACGTAGTAATTATCGACATATGCTGTCGCGGCCCTGCCCACCGTCATCGCCCGGGTCATGCGCGCCCTGGACGTGTAATCCTGGTAAGCGGGTATGGCAATGGCCGCCAGGGCGCCGATGACTGCAACGCAGTTGACGACCCATATGAAAATATACGCTGCACGGCTCGTTCCACCTTTCCCGGCAAGCTCGCCCAATTGTGCCTGCGTGCCTTGCGTCGTTGCGCGCACGGTCTCGATCGTCTTCCTGCAGTGCCTGTAGTAAAGCGCGTTCGCATACATCGGCATCACGATCAGCACGACGGCTGCATACCCGAAAAACCCCAGACTGCCCACGATGCCGACCAGGCTGCCGGCCACCGCACCAACGACCCAGAACAGGCCCCACAGCGTAAAAGGAAGCGCGAGATAGATCGCCGCGTACACCCACATCTTTCGATAGAGCAACCAGTAGAACGTCACCAGGAAAGCGGACCAGTTCCAGGTCGGGCTTATCTTCCCTTCATCGTCGAAACGGGAAAAATGATCCAGGTAATATTCCTGGTTTTCGGCCCCCAGGATGGCTTTGTAATACTGCCGATCACTTGCAGGCTCCCCGGCCTGCGCGGAAGATATGGCCGCCGGTAGTGCATGGCCGCAGCCAACGCAGAGCTTCGCAGTATCGTCGTTCGAGCTTCCACACTTGGGACAAAGCATTCTTCGCTCCCTGTATCAAACCTGAAGACCGGACCATGACAAAAACAGCCCGGCAAACACGAGGCGATGCTGCGCCATGCAGCTCGTCTATTCGCCGACCGCCGCGATCTGTTGCGACCAGGCCAGCGCCTCGATCATCATACCCGCCACCTCGGCTGCGTCCACATCGCATCGCGCCGCAGCGGCAGCCATATCGCCCTCTCCCGACTCGACCGCGATCGCCAGCATCAGCGCATCGTGCATCGCACCTGCCTCGCCCCGGAGCGCGGAAGCGACGGCTTCCGGCAGCGCGACCTGTTTCAGCACATCCTCCAGCGGCTGCGCCAGCATGACGCTCATCAGCGAAAAAAGACCGGTCAGGAACAACTGGTCGGCGGCGGCCGGGACCCGCCCTTTCCCGGCCAGCATTTCCATAAAGCGGCCGCGCGTCAGCGCCTGTTCGCGCAGGATATTCTCGTGGTAACCGGGCTTCTTGCTGTCGAACAACAGCAGCGACAGCCAGCGGTAGAAGCGGTCCCTGCCAAGTAGCAAAAGCGCCTGCGGAATCTCGTTGATCTTCTGCAGCAGGCCGATACCCGGCGAATTGATATAGCGCAGCAGCTTGAAAGTCAGGATAGGGTCGGTGCGCAGGCAATCCGCGATGGCATCGAATTCGGCGCCGGACTGTATCATTTCGAGCGCCTGGAACACCCGCGCGTAATTGACGTCGCTCTTCGACGGATGCCAGTTCTCGCGGCTGGAGACGAACGGGCCCATGAAATAGTCGAAGCGGCGCTCGAAACAGTATTTGAAATCGTCAGCCGTCTGCAACCTGCTGGCGATCAGTTTCTGGTCACTATTGGCGGAACGAAGTCCGGAGATCAGCGCTTTCAGCTGGATGCCGTCGAGTGCCGCGGCATCGATCTCGATGAAGTCGGCCTTGTGCAGGAACTCGGCGTATTCGGGACGCGGCTGGTTGATCGACCAGCCCTGCCTGAAGCCCAGCGCCTCGATATGCGCCAGGCTGGCACGCAGCTCGGCAAGGTCGATCTCCGCGACGGGCCGGGGAGTGATCATGATCACCGTGTTCGGATTGGCCAGGGCTTCGAGCAGCGGGCTCTGCAGCGACTCCGCCGACAGGCGGATGAATGCGTTGCGTTCCCCCAGCAATGACGACACCCCGAGCGGCGCGAGATTGTTCAGCATGACATCGTCGTACACGCGCCGTATCACCGCACTCTTGTCCATCATGCGGGACTGCACCTTGTGACCCAATGCGAACTCGTAACCCGCAATGCGCTCGTTGCGATCGAGGATCGCCTCGCGGCAGATGAAGGACGAGCTTTTATGTACGTTCTCTTTCGCCGCCCCGTCCGCAGAGGGCTTCAGCGGCGCCACCGCGTTCAGTTGCTGAAAGGAAGCCTGGGCTGAAGGCTCTTTCGGCGAGCCGCTCATCAGGCGGCGTATCGAGTCAAA
>JAJXUF010000159.1 GCA_021783175.1 Pseudomonadota bacterium | reverse complement strand
CCACCACGCCGATACCCTTGCCGCCCATGGACAGCAGGGCATAGTTCTTGCCGCCATAGCCGTTGACCACCGTGATGTGCTGGATATAGCCGGGCACACTGATCTCGGCGATGGCGCCCTTGGCCATGCCGACGGGCGTCGCCGCGAGTCGGTTGGCCATGCTGTACAGCGTCCAGTCCGTGGTGCCGTCGTTGTACAGTTTGACATCCTGCGTGGCACCGCCGATTTGCGTGGCCAGCGTACTGATGTTGGCTTCGACGATGGTGGGCAAAGCGGCGGACGTGGACGAAGAACCGCCGGAACATCCTGCAAGTATCAAAGCCGCGGCAAGCCCGGCAATCAAGCTCGGCACTTGCAGGCACTGCCAGGGAAAGGGTTTTAATTTGCAATTGATCTGGGTTTTCATAATAGCCTCCTGAAAAAATTCGACTGATGTATGGCGATCCGGCAGTCCCATCGCCTTTATGTATTAGCGATGAAAACGATTTCCTGTTGTCTCGACAGCATTGCTCGCGCGGACAGAGCTGATATGTGTAACGCTACGGTAAGATCGTGGCGGAATAAATACGGGCGACTACCTACGCTGCGACGGACAGAAGACGGTCTATAAAAATGGCCAATGGGAAAAATGGCGGATGAGAATTTATTCCAATCTGAAAAGTCGCAATTGGTTGAACATTATTGAGTCATCGCCAGATAATCGAAGTGTGATGGGCTGCGCACATGCGCAAGATGCCATGTGTCACCTATCAGACTAAAGTCGCAGTTCCGTAAATGTTTGCGGTGTCCCGGCCCCAAGCAAAAGTAACACTCAGCGTTCTGCCACCGACGGCCACGCGAATGCTGCTGGAAGCAATTTGAGTCCCTCTGTTTCGGATGTGCCGCACACGCTCTTGGGTGGCTTGCTGCCAGCCCGCGATGCATCAACTCGTCGATCATGTGGTTACCGAAGCGGTCACGGGTACAAGCAAGTCGGATGACTTCAGCCCCGAACGGAGCTTCGTCATGGCGTTTTTGCTGCCGGGTTACAAGTTGGATTGATGTTGGCTGACTGAGCGTACCGATCTTCCATCGGTAACCGACCATACATTTTTTTGCCAAACATAATGGAAGACTGGAGTACTGTTGCAGGCGACGTGGTCGTGGCGTTGAAACTTTGGAAACATCAAGCTTTCACCTGATCTGGATGTATGGCACAGTCAGCTTGAACGCCCAGGCTCCGGCCTTATATTTCCCCTCACTCGGAATGATGAGCATGCTAGTGTCTGAGGTCAAACCGCAGTTTTTGGAGTTGTACTCAAACCCGGGGCCCAGACTAATCGCAGCAGGTATGCCAGCCACCCTGCCATTATTCAGCAAGGTGGCTAACACGGCGTCAACGTAAAGCAACATCGAAATGCATTACCATCGCGACTTCCTGAATCCGCCGCTATCAGCGTTGTCCGGCGCCCGATCTCATGCCGCCCCCTTGTTTCATGGGAGGGTCGTTCGGTAGGGTGACACCACGCTCTTTGGCCCGCACTTTCATGCGCTCATGGTGCTCTTCACGAATTTGCTGCCGCTCTTCTGCTGTTTTTGCAGAACGCATTCGATTTCTGTATTCGTTGCGTTCCTGTTGAGTCATTAACTGACTGCCGTATATCCTGTCCCTGTCTCTGATCCTGTCTTGATCTTGGGTTCGATCCTGAATTCGATCTCTCGTCTGATCCTGAACTTGATCTCTTGTTTGATCCTGTAAACGTGTTCGATCCTGATCCTGATCGGCCGCCAAGGCTACGCCGGCTACAAATATCAAAGTGCCAGTAAATGCCGCAATATTTCTTTTAAACATGATCATCTCCTGTCGTGGTTGTAAAAATATTTCAGTGTTGCCAATCTAGCCTGTCATTTGCGAGCATCTTCGTTATTGCATTCGCAACTCTCGGGTTGATTAACGTACCGCGCTATCGTGAACGAACCGGACTGCGCACAACGCATCGTCAGTGGCCGAGACAAAGTCATCGACACCGCAGGTTGGGTTGGCATCTCGGTGGTCGGCGTAATACAGATTCACTGTTTGCTTGACGAAAGTCGCACCATCCGTTTGCAGAACCAGCAGTGTAGCTTTAGTTGTTCGGTATCTCCACAAAAGGAACGATCCTCTGTTGCGATCGAGAACATCGCGTCAGGCAGACAAATTCAATATCTGCAAAGTTACTGCTAAGCTGTGGCGGATGATATAAGGGATAACACTTACATCGAGTGATTGGAGGGCGGTCCATAACATGGCAAAGTACTATTTCGCCAAGGTGCTCACGAAGGTGTGGAGGTATATGAAATTGGATTCGGAAAATTGTTCAATCATCAGGCTGAAACTTCAATTCCTGTCTATATAAAATACATATGACCTTGAAATGATTTATTATACAAATGCAGTTGGTCACATATCCACGAATCCGCAATGCTCTGATTATGCATAAAGAAGCGATCTGAAAGATACCCGCGGCCAGCAGCAAGAATACCGGACAGAAGCCCCTGTAAAGCAGGGGCTTTGTTTACATAGCAGTCAGAAATATTGGCGACACTATTAACAACCCTCTTCCTTCGCTACGCTCCTCCCTCTCCCGCTAGCGGGAGAGGGGTGGGGAGAGGGTGAGCAGTGTTATCCCAAGAAATGTAGTCTAAATTTCTGACTGCTGTGTAATTGCAATTGGAGTTTGCGTTGAATTCAATTCTATGGAAAAAACAGTAAACATGTTTCCGACGAAATATCGTATCCCCAGGCGCGCCATCCAGCTTGCCACCTTGCTTGTGATTGCGCTTGTTCCCGCCCTCGGGGTATTTCAGATTGACTGGGCACTGGCAAGTTTCCATATCATGGGCCACCAGATATGGTGGTCGAATTTCGCCTTTATTTTTGGCCTCGCAATTGCGCTCACTACTTTGCCGGTCATCACCTATACGACTGTCGGGGCCGTCTGGTGCGGCTGGGCTTGTCCGCAGAACCTGCTTGCAGAATGGGCGAACAACCTGACCTACAAATTCCTGGGCAAACGTGCGGATGTCCGCGTCGACGGCAAAGGAGCGATCGTTGCGGCTGCAAAAAACAAAGCGCTCAATTGGCTGATCCTCGGTGCAATATTTCTGGGGGCAGCAATGGTTCTGGCACTCGTCCCGGTACTGTTTTTCTATACGCCGCACGAAGTTTGGTCCTTCGTTACCTTTGGTTCCAATCAAACGTCAGGATTCATACAATTTCCATATTTATTTTCGGTGTTGCTGATTTTCATCGACATCGCGGCCGTGCGCTATTTCATGTGCGACTACGCCTGCCTGTACCGAATGGGCCAGAAGATGTTCAAGACGCGAAGCGCCTTGCATGTGTCCTACGATGCCTCGCGCTCGGAGGACTGCGCCAAATGCAATTACTGCGCAACGTTGTGCATTACCGATATCCAGCCGACCAGCATTAAAATGCACGATAGCTGCTTCGACTGCGGAGAATGTATCGATGCGTGCAACCGGTTGCACGAAAAATCCGGAACGCCGGGATTGTTGAATTTCAAATTGGGCGAACAAGAGGAAGGATCGATCCGGCAGAAAATACTGGGGATCGTATTTTCCCGATTCAACTGGCTGATGGGCAGTTTCTTTGTGCTGGGAGCGGCCATGATGGTATGGGGTATCTATACGCAGCCGCAGATCGCACCTCAGGTGCCGATCGAACAGCAGTTAAAGGAACGCCAGATTGCCCGAGCCTGTAGCAACCAGTGCGCGGAGCAGCAATCCCTGTGCAAGGCAGGCAACATCGCCGGGTGCTACCGTGCATCGGCCTGCAAATGCACCTGCTTCCTGCAACAGGCCCCGGACGATTCTGCCAGTGGAGAATGGCGGCAATGCGTTCAGCACTATACGACCGAGGCTGAGAAACTTGGCACTCACCCTCCGGGCATGGGCAAGATGGCCCGGTAAGCAGATGCTGGCTTTGCAGCCCCCCGGTTTCGAAGGTGGCCCGTGTGATCATGGGTCTGAGGCCAGCAACACCAGAGCCGAAGCGCCGGAATAACGCAACTCAAGTTGAAGGAGAAGATCATGTTCAAGCTGCCCATGGTGATCATCTATATGATCATCGCGTTTAATATCACCGCGTTCACTGCAGTCCTGCTAATGAATATGCTGATCATCACATCGCTCACCGCCAAAATAATCTCATGCGCCTTGACCATAGGTGCCTGGTGGCTGGCTTACGTCAACCGGCACAAAGTCGTCAAGATATTCTAAGCAAGAATCAGGGGGGCGGATCGCTAACGGGTCAGCCCCGCATACAGCATCAGCATCTTTTCGGGCAGGCAGCTGACATGGTCGACGACCATGTAGTTTCTGGCGCCGAATATCCGGGATACATATCGGTCCGCCCTGGGATCGAGGCTGATGCAGAATGTATTGATACCGCTGCGCCCCGCATCCTCGACTGACTTCTTCGTGTCCCAGCGCAGGTATTCTTCACCGCGCACGTCGATGTCATCCGGTGCGCCGTCGGTAATGAGTATCAGCAGCTTCTTGCGGGAGTGCTGCTTGTTCAGGTGATAGGTGGCGTGGCGTATCGCCGCTCCCATGCGGGTGGCGCGCTGGCCGGTCATGCCTGCGATCTTCGCCTTGGGTACGTCGTCATAAGGCTGATCGAAATCCTTTAGCCGATAGTATTCGACATTGTGCCGACTTTCGGAACAGAAACCGTGGATGGCCAAGGGATCGCCTACCGTTTCGATGGCGTCCGAAAACAGCACGCAAACCTGCTGGGTCAGTTCCAGCACGGTGTGCTCCTGGCCTTGAACCTTTTCGTTCGTCGACTGGGAAAGGTCCAGCAGCAACAACACCGAGATGTCGCGCGTCTTCCGCACCGTGCGCATCATGATCCGGGGGTCCGGCTGCACGCCGAGCCTGATATCGATCTGGGAGCGGATTGCCGCGTTGATGTCTATATCGTCGCCTTCCTCGAGCTTCCTGACACGGTGTACCCCTCCATACCGGATGGCGTTGAGCAGGGCCTTCATGCGCGACAGGAGGTGATTGTTCTGCGCGATGATGTTATCGACGATCTGCAGATCGCCGTGTGCGGCATTCATTTCGCGCACGGTCACCCAGGACTCGGTCTCGTTCTGGCTGCGGAAATTCCATTCGGAATAATGATAGGTTTCCGGGGACGACACTTCGCCCGCCTTTTTTTGGGATAACAAAGCAGAGAGCTTATTCAGGTCTTCGTCCGACTCCAGCTCCGAAGCGGATTCGGCCTCTTCATCGGAAAGCGGCTTGTCGTCTGCAAAGAGGAACTCGGCGTCGTAGAAAGTGATCGCCGATTTCCGCTTCTCGCCGTAGCCGAATCTCGCAAACTCCCAGATGGAAAGAATCTTCGATTCGAAGAATGTGGTGGGTGCGATCTGCTCTTCGTCGGCGGCGGGTTTTGCGGATTCCCACAGATGGCGGTTGTCGTCTCGATAGGCTGCTCTGTGCGCGCCGGAGTCGGGGCTGAAATCGACTTTCTTTTCCCGAAGTTCGTGCGCGAGCGCCATACCGATGTCCCGGGCGATACCATCGTTCTCCAGGTTGTCCGCTGCCTTGAACAGTGTGCGTCCTTTGCTGATCCAGGGATCGTCATCCCCATAGGTCTGATCCAGCAGCGCGCGTGCGAGGCGGTCCAGATAGTCATCCGCAGTCTGATGGTGCTCAGGAGTGGCCAAATGCTGCGCGGCCCAGAGTTTCTTCAGGCCGGGGAACCTGCGTATCGCCAACGTTTCGACTCGTGCATCTTCGATCGCGGAAATCAACGCCTTTTGCCATGTGTCCAACGCGTCCGAAGCAGATCGTTTCCTTGAATAAACGATATGGGCCGCAGCATGGGCGGAAGCAGCCCGATAGAACTCCAGTCCCGTGAAGTGCTGGTCGCCGTTTCGGGTGAGTTCGTAATAGGCATCGGGCAAATGGATGGCGTTGTCCTCGACGGAGGGATGGCATCCGCGGAGGGTTGAGAATTTGACCTCTCTCGGCTTTATGCTGAATTCCCGGCCCCAGAGACCTCGCAGGTACATGCCGATGCGCCGCTGAACGTCCAGCAGTTTCATTCTCTCCCGTTCCTTCTGCAGGTCAGCCACGGACTTGCGGGAAGACAGGCCGAGATATTTTTTCAGCCCGAGCGTAAGGCGGTTGAAGGCAGGGTTCATTTTGTGACCGCGCTCCCGCCAGGCGCCATGCAGGTTGAGCAGGGCATGGGAGTCATGCATCCTCCGTTACCGGTCACCGATATGTCTTTCATCGGTTTCATTATCGTCGTATCGCCTATCCGAAGAACGTGGTCACCGCCGCATCGAGCGCATCACGCATGTCCGGGTCGTCCGTGATCGGCGCAATCAGGGCGACGCAGCAGGCCTTCTTGACTTCAACGCCCTTTGAGATCAGGTTGCCTGCGTAGATCAGCATGCGCGTGGAGATTCCTTCATCCAGGCCGTGACCTTTCAGGTTTCGCGCCATTTCCGCAATCGAGACCAGCTTGCCCGCGATTTCGCGTGCCACGCCCGTCTCATGGGAGACGATCTCTTCTTCGATCGCATGCGCCGGGTAATTGAAGTCCAGGGCGCCGAAGCGCTGCTTGGTAGACTGTTTCAGATCCTTCATCACGCTCTGGTAGCCGGGATTGTAGGAGATCACCAGCTGGAAATCCG
>JAJXUF010000158.1 GCA_021783175.1 Pseudomonadota bacterium | reverse complement strand
GCGCTGGTCGATCTGCAGGGCGAGATCGCATCCGACAAGGCCAGTGCCGATACGGTGATCGCCAGCCTGCAGAGCGCGTTCGACGACAAGAAGACCAAGGGCGTGGTCCTGCGCATCAACAGCCCCGGCGGCAGCCCGGTCCAGGCCGGCCAGATCCATGACGAGATCAAGCGCCTGCGTGCCCTGCATCCGGACATCCCCCTGTATGTCGTGGTGGACGACATCTGCGCCTCGGGCGGCTATTACGTCGCCGTCGCGGCCGACAAGATTTTCGTCGACAAGGCCAGCATCATCGGCTCCATCGGTGTGCTGATGGATGGCTTCGGCTTCACCCAGACCATGCAGAAACTCGGTGTCGAACGCCGCCTGCTCACCGCGGGAGAAAACAAGGGTTTCCTCGATCCCTTCTCGCCGGTCGATCCCAAGCAGGAAGCGTATGCGAAACAGATGCTCGAAGAAATCCACGGCCAGTTCATCAATGTGGTGAAGGAAGGACGCGGCGCGCGCCTGAAAGACACCCCGGAGATGTTCAGCGGCCTGGTGTGGAGCGGCGAGAAGAGCATCCAGCTCGGCCTGGCCGACGGCTACGGCACGGTTGAATCGGTTGCGCGCGACGTCATCAAGGCCGAGGACATCGTCGATTTCACCCAGCAGGAGAGCCTGGCTGATCGGCTCGCCGGGCGGTTGGGCGCATCGATGGCGAAGGCGCTGACGCCGTTTGAAAAGGCAGGCGTCACCCTGCGTTGAGCGATTACCAGCCGATCCCCTGCGCCCAGCACGAGCGGCTGGAATTTGCCGCGCTCACAAAGCAATGGCTGCAGGTAACGGTAGGCGGCGGCATTATGCAACGCCTGCTGCCGCTGGATGTATACACCCGCGATGGCGCCGAATGGCTGCAGGCGCAAACCGCAGCGGGCGACGTCGTCACGCTCAGGCTCGATACGCTGAAATTCTGATTCCCGCGTTTACGCGGCAATCCCGAACACCACCAGGCGATCCTTGACCGCATCGGCCTGCCCACGCCAGTTCCTGGCGCTGCGGGTCTGGATCAGCTGGCTTGGCAGGCTGAGATACGCGCCGATGCTGATGAGCGTGTCGGGCGACAGGGCGGTGGCCAAGGCATCCAGCAGGGCGGCGCTGCGGTAGGGCGTCTCGATGAACAGCTGGGTGGCGCGGTCGCGGCGCGCGGTTTTTTTCCAGTTCGCGGATGGCCTGGCTGCGCTCGGGTTCCTTGGTCGCTCGATTCCAAACAGCAGACCTTCGCCAGACCAATGCTCGAGGAAATCCACGGCGAGTTCATCGGCGTGGTGCGCGAAGGCCGCGGCAAGTGCCTGAAGGAACCCCCGAGATGCTCAGCGGCCTGGTGTGGAGCGGCGAAAAGAGCATCCCGCTCGGCCCGGCCGACGGTCGTTGCTGTTGTGGCCCCTTGGTCCCTTTGTTTTGACCAAGACCGATCATGGGATCGGCTTGAGTTCCAGATCGGCCTTGGACGAGTGAATGAAGCCGAACTTGGCATAGGCGTCCTGGCCCTTGTCGGATTGCAGGAATGCCAGATACTTGCTCGCGGCTTTCTGGTGCGTGCTCACCGTCAGAACGCCGATGGCGTAGGACACCTCGTTGATCAGGCTGTCTTCAGACGGCAACTTTACGGCCTCCACCGCGTGGCCTTCTTTTAGTGCGTTCTTGGTTTCCGTCGCCCAGACAATGCCCACGTCCACCGTGCCGGCTTTCAACCCGTCTGGAATTTCGCGGTGATGTACGGAGGTAAAGTGCACGTTGGGTGATGGATCGCAGGACTTGCACTCCTTGCCCCCCGAAATCTTCTCCCATAGCTTGTGCTGTTGCAGAACCTTCTTGGCGTAAAAAGTCATGATCCCTTCGTCGATGGGGTTAGGCAACATGATCTTGAGATCGTCCCGGCCGAGGTCGTCGATACCTTTGATCTTCTTGGGGTTGCCCTTCGCCACCATGAGCTCCAGCGCATTGTGGGTGTAGATCATGTACTTTTTCATCTTGCCATTTCTCTTGAGGGTCTTCAGGTGTCCCAAGTCAACCGAGGCGTAGATGTCCGGCTGCATTGCATAGTCCTTGCCCTCGTAATTCCAACCGCCCTTGTTGATGGCTTTGAGAATGACGCCGGGTGGTAGGGTGATCAGGCCGACATTGCCGACCTCTGGATGAGTCTTTTGAAAAGCATGGATCACATCTTCCATGGCAAAGAACTGGTTGCCGGCTAGCCACAGTGTGAGATTCGCATCCGTGTTCATTTTCTCCAGAGCGGGAGTTCCTTTGACAATCTTGCCGTCCGCGTAAAACAACCGCAGGTCGTTGTCTTTTTTGGGCGGAATCACTTCCATGGCGGTAGCGGCTTCGGCGCCCTTGGAGGAGTCCCCTGCCTGGGTCTGGGCATAGCTAGTGAGCAACCCGAGAGCAAGTAGTGTGGGTAGGGCAAAACGTGAAATGCGCATGCTTTCCTCCATCGCAGCGTGGGGCTGTGTGATCTGAATTGAATTGCGGTAGTGCTCCGGGAGAAATGTATCAACACCTTCGCCCGGAGGTCTTTACGTCCTTGTCATACCACAGCTATTTTGAAATTCACTTTCAAGGACGGATATAGGCATAGCCTTCTTGTTGCCTATACATGATCTCAGGCACCCCGGATTTAACGTAATCCAGGTTCGGAAGCATGTCATCCTTCGTTAGATTGGTCTTTCGCATAGTATTTTCGCATGCGACCACTTTGACTCCGTTCGCAATCGCATCCGTTATCCTGGTACCAACGGGTGAGTCGAGCTTCAACATCGGCAGGCCTGGCCCATACGCCACAATTTCAATATCAACCTTGCTCTTGCCGATGTCCTCCTGAACGTTTTCGGCATTGTTCAGGGCGAGAGCCCATTTTTTTGGATCGTTGTCGCTTATCTGAATGACCACTTTTTGCTTGACCGTAGCGGATGCGTGATCCGATTTCGCGCTAGCTGCCAGGACAGGTTCGAAAACGGCTAGCCCAGCGCAAACAAGTCCAAGTAAAACGTAGGTATGTGTCTTTGTTCTCATAAAATGTCCTTCCGATATGGGTGAGTTGCATCCAATTCTCAGCTGCAGGAGCAATCCTGCTGGTTGAGACTATTGCGTCATATCGGATTTCTGGAAAGTGTTCGTTACGCAAATAAACCGTACTGACCAAGCATTGAAGACTGTGCATTCGCACAGTCATGTCGGCACAAGTTGTGTATAGAATTGGACTGCTCCATTAGCCTCATGGTGGGACTATGCCGAGGTTGCCGTTTGTCTATCAGCTCTCCCTTGCGCCAGCCGTGGTGATTGCGTTGCTCGCGGGGCTGATAGGATATTCATTGCTCGGATTGGCAAAAATCCGCCATGAAAATGAGATCGTGCAACAATGGGTTCGCATTACTGATCGCCTTCAGCTTGCAATCGGTGCAGGGTACCGGCTTCAGAAAATCGCCATGCACCCACTTCGCAATGATCAAGCAATCCCGGTTTTCGCGCCTCCCGAGTACCTCCAACAATTGGCTACTTTTTCCGAGAACCTGCTGTATCCAGAGGTAATCTATAAGATGCCTTCTGATCTGCGGGCGCTCGTAGAGAAGGAGCAGCCGATCATTAATGACCCTACCCGATTCAACCCTGAAAATGCCAATTCGGCTCTAGCGGTCTTGATGCCAAGTCTTGAAGCATTTAACAGTGCTTTATGGGATGAGAAACGCCGTGCGTATGCCAATTACTACACCAAGCTCAACAGCGTTATTGTCGATTTGGCGGAGACTTCGCTTTATACGCTGCTTGCATGTCTGTTGCTTGCTGTCATTTTGTCGGCTATCACAGTGCACTCGGTTCGGCAGCGTCTTGGCACACTAGCCCGGCAAGCCCGGTCCCTTTGCAGTGCTAATCTGGTGCCTGTCAACGCTCCCACTTCTGTTCGCGACGAGCTTGACGAACTGGCGGGCTGTGTCGCCAATATGACTCAACGCCTGCTCAACGTCGTCGCGGTAGAAAAATTCTTGCAGGGGGTAGAAAATGAACGCAAGCGCATCGCCATGGACCTTCATGACCAAGCGCTTGCTGACCTGACGGCGGTATCCCGCACGTTGGAATCGGCGGAAAAATTGCCGGCTGCGGAACAAGCCGGACGATGGGCTTCTCTCAGAGGGGATGTGGAATCTATTTCCGCAGACATACGGAACATTATCAATGATCTTCATCCGCAAACGCTAGACATTCTCGGTCTGGAAGCCGCAACACGCTCTTTTCTTGAACGCAATGCCACGGGGTTACCGCACTGGACCATCCACTTTGAACACGAAACCGAGCAAAACCTGACAGAATTTCAGCGCGTTAACCTGTTTCGCATCATCAGCGAATCCGCCACCAATGTCTTGCGGCATGCGCGTGCCACGCTATGCGAGATTGTCCTGCGCACAGTGGATGACCATATTGTATTGACCATCGATGATGACGGCATAGGCATTACGACTCGCACAACCCCCAATACTGATGGACACGGGCTTGCCAACCTCCGCCAGCGCGCCCGTGCAATGGGTGCCACATTCGATCATGGGCATTCTCGATTCAACACCGGTACCCGGCTGGATTTCCGGTGGCCGCTCACATTGCAGAGTGAAGGGAGCCCCGATAAATGAGACCTGATCGCGCGCTGATTATTGCGGACGACAATCATCGTGATCGCAGTTTCATTATCGAAACGCTGGCGCCGCGCCAACTGATACCGGCAGAGAACGGCACGGAAGTTTTATCTTTGTGCGCCGAACTGGAGCAACCGTGGATTATTACTGACATCCAGATGCCCCGCATGAATGGTATTGAACTGGCACGCCGGGTGTGGGAAACCAAGCCGAGCGCGCGTTTCCTGTTCTGGTCGCAGTATGACGACGAAATGTATGTACGCGCACTCGCAAAGATTGTCCCGGCGGAAACTGTGTATGGTTATGTGCTGAAGAATAATTCGGTGGAGGTCCTTGAAAAGGCCGTAAACGCGGTTTTCGAGGAATGCCAATGCTGGATTGACCCTCATGTGCGTCCTATACAGGCTCGGGCGCACACACACATTTCGTCGATTTCAGACATCGAATTCGAGGTCTTGATAGACCTCGCTCTGGGACTGACTGACAACGCTATCGCCGAGCGGCACTACCTGTCCCGTCGCGGTGTCCAAAACCGACTTCAGTCGCTTTACACGAAGCTCGGCGCCAATGCGGAAGGCCGTAATTTGTATGACAGCGAACGCATAAACGTGCGCATGCGCGCGGTGGCTCTGGCCTTGCAGCGCGGATTAATCAACGCATTTGAACTCCAAAAAGAGGAAGAAAAGCTTGCTGCCTGGCTTAAATCTCAAAGAATTAATTAAGTGTGAATGCCTTGTAACGACCGGGATGGGTATCGCTCGTTGCACTGTGCGGAAACTGGATCCATAGGAAACGCAATATGAGATGGAAATGGCCCGCCATAGTCATTATGGGGATGTTGATGCTTAATGCCGCGGCTGCGGAAGGCGTTGCCGTGCCGTATGGAACGGCTACCGTCAAAACGCGCCCGATGCCGGTACTCAATACGGTGTTCGACGTCAGTTATGACGACCCGCAAAAACTCGAGCTTCTCTACGATTTCGTCCAAAATACCAGGCAGGTTACGCGCGGAAAAGTCGTGATCGTGACCCACGGCCCTGAACTCAGAGCCTTCGCCAAGGAAAACCATGCGAAATTTCAGGCCATCGTTGACAAGATGGCCGCTCTGGCAAACGAAGGTGTGAAGTTTTACATGTGTAGAAATGCCATGAAAATGGCCGGCTACAGGCCGGAGGACATGCACGGTTTTATTACCGTTGTGCCATCTGGCTTTGCGGAAATTGCATACCTTGAATACCAAGGCTACCAGTACATCAACCCCACACCCTTATCCACTAAAAATATACGGGCGAATTAAGCAACCGTAACAAATCGACATCGTCGCTAGAAAGTCTCGGGGCCTGGAATTGAAATTTCAGGCTCGGATTGATTGTGGCAGCGGCAAGACGGCGACATTACCCTGCTGGGCCGGCTGAACGTGCGCCGTGTCGCCATTGTCGTCAAGGAACTGTGCACAGAGGTGGATGGCATCTCCTCGGCGATATTCAACGCTCAAGCAATGAGCCGCCGCCGATGGCGACGTTGCATGTTCTGGGCCGCCGCAAGGATCGGTGATTGCCGTTCGGCTGCTTAAATTCCGATCCCGAACACCACCAGCCTATCCTTCACCGCCTCGGTCTGCCCGCGCCAAACTTTTGCGCTGCGGGTCCGGATCAACTGGCTCGGCAGGCTCAGATCGGCACCGACACTGATCAGGGTGTCGGGCGCCAGCGAGGTCGCCAGCGCGTCCAGAAGCGCTGCGCTGCGATAGGGCGTTTCGATGAACAGCTGGGTGGCGCGGTCGCGGCGCGCGGTGTTTTCGAGTTCGCGGATAGCCTGGCTGCGCTCCGGCTCCTTCGCAGGGAGGTAGCCGTGGAACGCGAAGCGCTGCCCGCCGAGGCCCGAGGCCATCAGCGCCAGCAGAATCGACGACGGGCCGATCAGCGGCACTACCCGGATCGTCTCGCGATGTGCGGCCAGGACCAGCGCCGCGCCGGGATCGGCCACAGCCGGGCAGCCCGCTTCCGACAACAGGCCGACGTCGTGGCCGGCCTTGAGCGGCGCCAGCAAGGTGGCGA
>JAJXUF010000157.1 GCA_021783175.1 Pseudomonadota bacterium | reverse complement strand
ATGGCCGCTGCCAGGGGGTGTTCGCTGGCGCGCTCCAGACTCGCACTCAGGCGCAACACTTCGCGTTCGTCAAAACCGGTATGGGGAATGGCGGAAGTCAGTTTCGGTTTGCCCTCGGTCAATGTGCCGGTCTTGTCCACGACCAGCGTGTTCACTTTCTCCATCGTTTCCAGCGCTTCGGCATTCTTGATCAGTACGCCCGCCTGCGCACCGCGCCCGGTGCCGACCATGATGGACATCGGCGTGGCCAGCCCCAGCGCGCAAGGGCAGGCGATGATCAGCACGGCCACGGCATTGACGATCGCATGTGCCAGGCGCGGTTCGGGTCCCCAGATGCCCCATGCTGCCAGTGTGACGAGCGCCGCCAGCACCACTGCCGGAACGAAATAGGCGGCGACGACATCAGCCAGTCTCTGGATCGGGGCACGACTGCGCTGTGCTTCGCTCACCATGTGGACGATCTGGGCTAGCAGCGTATCGGAGCCGACACGTTCGGCGCGCATCAACAGGCTGCCGGTGCCGTTCACCGTGGCACCGATCAATCGCGCACCGGCCGTCTTTTCTACCGGGATGGATTCTCCGGTGACCATCGATTCATCCAGGGAACTTGCGCCTTCCAGCACAGCGCCATCAACCGGCACCTTCTCGCCGGGGCGCACGCGCAATATGTCGCCCGGCTGCACCTGCTCCAGCGGGATGTCTTCTTCATTGCCGTCGGCGCGCACGATGCGTGCCGATTTAGGAGCAAGCCCCAACAGCAGTTTGATTGCGGCGCTGGTCTGGCTGCGCGCGCGCAACTCCAGCACTTGGCCGAGCAGCACCAATGCCATGATCACGGCGGCGGCTTCGAAATAGACAGGTATTGTCCCGCCCATGCTGCGCATGGCAGGCGGGAAGATTCCCGGTAGCAGCATCGCCGTTATGCTGTAACTCCATGCCACACCCACGCCGAGCGCGATCAGGCTGAACATGTTGAGGCTGCGGTTGACGAGCGATGCCCAGCCGCGCTGGAAGATCGGCCAGCCAGCCCAGAGTACTACCGGGGTCGCCAGCGCGAATTCCAGCCATTGCAGCACAGCCATCGAAACAGAACCCGGTATGAGTTCAGGTGCCAGGTCGGATGTCATTGCCATCAGGAATACCGGCAAGGCAAGTGCGACGCTTGCCTTGAAGCGGCGCGTCATGTCGTTCAATTCGGTATTGTCTTCCGATGGTGCGTTGCGCGGCTCCAATGCCATGCCGCACTTCGGGCAATTGCCGGGGCCGTTTCGTCGAACTTCCGGATGCATCGGACAGGTAAACAGCGCAGCGGCTTGTTCCGGTGTTGCGGCCCGAGGCTTCAGGTATGCGGACGGGTTCGCCTCGAATTTGTCCAGGCAGTGCTGCGAACAAAAATAATAACGTTCGGACGCGTAATCGGCGTGAAGTGCATCGTCGGTTATCGCGACCTGCATCTTGCAGACTGGATCGATAGTCTTGGTCGTCATGTCAATCACCTCCTGATTTCAGTTTCCCGGTGTGCTGCAAGGGACTGCATCTCGCAGCACAGCGGGAAGTGATACCTAGTGCCTGTCTTGCGTATGGTCATGCATAGGCATGTCTTTATCCATGGTTTCGCGATGGCTCTTGCCTGCCTTGGATTCCGCTGCAGGTACACCCTTTTCCGCAGGGTGGCTGTGTTTCTTCACCGGCTTCTTCGCTTCGGCCTTCTCGGCTGTTGAAGAATCGGCCTTTTTGCTCATTGCGTCATCAGCGGCATAGACGGTAGAAGCGGCAAAAACGGTCAGGGTCATTGCAAGCAGGGTTGTTTTCAGTTTCATTTCTTTCTCCTGGATAATTGGTCAATAAACGTGTTGCGAGTCGAATCTAGTGTGATCCTTGTGCACCTCCTTCCTGTGCCGAAGCATAATCGCCGTAACGCTCTGGGAAATGCCGGTCAGGTCTGCTTTTCTCCCTCTCCCGGAGGGCGGGGGGCCGAATCGACGTTTCCTCAATGTTGAATATCCTGTCATGACTTGGACGCGGCTGAATGTGCCGAAGCCTCGCGCCGCTTGATCAGCGCGTAGATGGCCGGTATCACCAGCAGCGTGAGTGCGGCCGATGAAATCATGCCGCCGACCATCGGTGCAGCGATGCGCCGCATCACTTCCGAACCGGTGCCCGTGCCCCACAGGATGGGAAGCAGTCCGGCCATGATGGCCACCACGGTCATCATCTTCGGGCGTACACGTTCCACAGCCCCGTGCATGATGGCGTCGTGGAGATCATCGCGAGTGGGCAAACGACCGGAACGCTCATCCGCTCGCGATTCGTTTGTCCCCTCTCCCGCAGGCGGGAGAGGGTTAGGGTGAGGGCTGGTGAGAGGGTATGCGGCGCATTCCGCCAGTTTGTCCTGCCAGGCCTTCTCCAGATAGATCAGCATCACCACGCCGGTCTCCGCCGCCACGCCGGCCAGCGCGATGAAACCGACCGCAACCGCGACGCTCAGGTTGTAATCGAGCAGCCATAGCAGCCATACGCCGCCGACCAGCGCGAAGGGCACGGACAGCATCACTACGAGCGATTCCGTGACGCGTTTGAAATTGAGGTAAAGCAGCAGGAAGATGATCAGCAGCGTGATGGGAATCACGACCTTCATCTTCGCGGCGGCGCGTTCCATGTACTCGAACTGGCCGCTCCAGGTCGCGTAATAGCCGGGCGGGAACTTCACCTGTGCGGCGACCGCCTTGCGTGCCTCTTCCACGTAGGAACCGATGTCGCGGTCGCGGATATCCACATAGATGTAGGCGGAGAGCAGGGCGTTCTCGGTGCGGATCGAGGGTGCTCCCTTGCTGATGCTGATGCGCGCAATCTGGCCGAGCGGGATCATTGCGCCATTCTCGGTCGGCACCAGCACCTCGCGGGCGATCTGTTCCGGCGTGCTGCGCAGGTCGCGCGGGTAGCGCACCGCAACCCCAAAGCGTTCCAGACCTTCCACTGTGGTGGTGACGTTCTCGCCGCCGAGTGCCGTGGCGATCACATCCTGTACCTCTCCGACCGTCAGCCCGTAGCGCGCAAGCGCCAGCCTGTCCGGTTCGATATTGAGATAGTAGCCGCCGGTGATGCGTTCGGCGAAGGCGCTGGTTGTGCCCGGCACCTTCCGCACCACGGCCTCGATCTCCCGCGCGAGACGTTCCATCTCGTCAAGGTTCTTGCCGAAGACCTTGATACCGATGGGGGTACGGATGCCGGTGGAGAGCATGTCGATGCGTGCCTTGATCGGCATGGTCCACGAGTTCGCCACACCGGGAAATTGCAGCGCCTTGTCCATCTCGGCGATCAATTTGTCGGTCGTCATGCCGGATCGCCATTCTTCCTGCGGCTTGAGATTGATCACGGTCTCGAACATTTCCATCGGCGCCGGGTCGGTGGCGGTCTGCGCGCGTCCAGCCTTGCCGAATACCGAAGCGACCTCGGGGAAGCTCTTGATGATCTTGTTCTGCGTCTGCAGCAGTTCGGCCGCCTTGGTCACCGACATGCCTGGCAGGGAAGCGGGCATGTAGAACAAGGTGCCTTCGTTCAGCGTCGGCATGAATTCGCTGCCCAAGCGCATGGCGGGCCAGGCGGATAACAGCAATATCAGCACGGCAATGGCGAGCGTGGTTTTCTTGCGTTGCAGCACGGCGGAAATCAGCGGCCGGTAACCCGCGATCAGCCAGCGGTTCAGCGGGTTCTCCGCTTCCGGCCTGATGCGGCCGCGGATGAACAGCAGCATCAGCACCGGCACCAGCGTGACGGAGAGCAGGGCGGCGCCTGCCATGGCGAAGGTCTTGGTGTAGGCGAGCGGCGCGAATAGCCGTCCTTCCTGAGATTCCAGCGTGAACACGGGCAGGAAAGAGACGGTGATGATGAGCAGTGAGAAGAACAGGGAAGGGCCGACTTCCTTGCAGGCGGCAAGGATGGCGGCGGCACGGGCATCAAAACTTGCCGTGCCATTCCCTCCCCCATGCAGGGGGAGGGCTAGGGAGGGGGTAGAAATGGTGATGTTTGACGCTTCTACCCCCATCCCAACCTTCCCCCTGTATGGGGGAAGGAGTAGAGGCCCACCCCCTTCCCTCACCCCATGCCCTCTCCCAGAGGGAGAGGGAGTTCTCACGGGGCTGGGGTGATCGAGTCTCTCCAGATGCTTGTGCGCGTTCTCGATCATCACGATCGCCGCATCCACCATGGCCCCGATCGCGATCGCGATCCCGCCCAGGCTCATGATGTTGGAGTTCAGTCCGAGCGCGTGCATGGCGATGAAGGCCATCAGCACGCCGATGGGCAGCATCACGATGGCGACCAGTGCGCTGCGCGCATGCATCAGGAACACCATGCACACCAGCGCCACGATCAGGCCTTCTTCGATCAGGGTGTGCTTGAGCGTGGCGATGGCGCGCAGGATCAGTTCGGAGCGGTCATACACCGCCCGGATGCTGACGCCCTCCGGCAAGCCGGGGGTGATCTCGGCGATCTTGTCCTTGATGTTGCGGATCACCTCCAGCGCGTTCTCGCCATAGCGCGCCATGGCGATGCCGGAGACTACTTCGCCCTCGCCGTTGAGTTCCGCGATACCGCGCCGCTCGTCCGGGCCGAGTTCGACACGCGCGATATCGCGCAGCAGCACCGGTGTGCCGCGCGGTGCATTCACCACCAGGTTCTCGATGTCGCTCTTGCCGTGCAGGTAACCTTTGCCGCGCACCATGTATTCGGTTTCGGCCATTTCCACCGTGCGGCCGCCGACATCGCGGTTCGAATCGCGTATCACCTGCGAAACCTTGCTCAACGGAATGCCGTAGGCGCGCAATTTCACGGGATCGACCGTCACCTGGTATTGCTGCACGAAGCCGCCGACGGAAGCGACTTCTGCTACGCCGTGCGCCTTGGTGAGCTGATAACGCAAATACCAGTCCTGCATGGTGCGCAATTCGGCCAGATTGTGTTTGTCGCTGAGCACGGCGTACTGGTACACCCAGCCCACGCTGCTCGCATCAGGCCCCAGCTGTGGCGTAACACCCGACGGCATGCGTCCGGCGATGCTGTTCAGGTATTCCAGAACGCGCGAACGCGCCCAGTAGATGTCGGTGCCGTCCTCGAAGATCACATACACGAACGAGGCGCCGAAGAACGAAAAGCCGCGCACGACTTTCGACTTCGGTACGGACAGCATCGCCGTGGTGAGCGGATAGGTCACCTGGTCTTCCACCACTTGCGGTGCCTGTCCGGGATACTCGGTATAGACGATCACCTGCACGTCGGACAGGTCGGGCAGTGCGTCCAGCGGGGTTTTGACCACGGCATAGATGCCCGCGAGCGTGATGAACAGGGTGGCTAGCAACACAAGGAAGCGGTTGCGTGCCGACCATTCGATGATTTGGGAAAGCATGTCAGTGCCCTCCGTGTTGCGCGTGCAGGCTGGTGATCACGAATTCACCCGGCTTGCGTTCGACGAGCTCGAACGTGATTGCGCTGCCCGGCTTGATCCCTTCAGCCAGAGAGGCGTTCGCCAGCGTGAAGTCCATGGTCATGCCGGGCCAGCCGAGCGATTTGATCGGCTCATGCGTGATGCTTACCGTGCCATCCGGGTTGATGGCGTCGAGGCTCCCTTGCCCTTGATGACCTACAACATGCCCCCTCTCCCCGTGGGAGAGGCTTGGCCCGTCCTGAGCTTGTCGAAGGGGGGTGAGGGCGCTGCCCGTCTGTTCGCTCATACCGCCCAGCGCGGCTTTAAGGTTGCTCTCCGCATCGATCAGGAAATTGGCGGAAGTGACCACCTGGTCGCCTTCCGCGAGGCCATTCAATATCTCGACATAGTCGTCGCTGCGGCCGCCCGTCGTAACGACACGCGGTTCAAAACGACCCTTGGCAAGGCGTACCAGCACGACCTGACGGGTGCCGCTGTCGATCACGGCGGAGGCCGGTACAGTCAGCACTTTGCCGCTCTTGCCCGCTGCTATCCGCGCATTGGCGAACATGGCGGGTTTGAGCAGACCCTGTGGGTTGGCGATCTCCATGCGGACTTGCACCGTGCGCGTCGCGCTGTCCAGCGTCGGATAGATGAACGTCACCTTGCCGTCGAATGCGCGATCGGGATACGCATCGACAGTGACCTGTGTGCGGCTGCCCAGGTGCACCTGGCCGATGTCCTGCTCAGGCACTTCGGCAATGGCCCAGACGGATGAGAGGTCGGCGATCTGGTACAGCGTATCGCCGGGCATGAAGCGCATGCCCTGCACGGCTTTCTTCTCCAGCACGATGCCGGTGACCGGCGCCCGGAAAGTCACATGCGGCCGGGCAGGGATTGAAGGTTGTCTTTCTCGTTCGTCTCCTCTCCCGCTTGCGGGAGAGGATTGAGGAGAGGGTAATAGCGTAATGGGCGCGTCTGAAATATCCCAGTTTTTCAGGCGCGCAGCACTGGCCGCGACCAGTTGCTGCATGCTCTTCCTGGCATCGTCGTCGGCGTTTTGCATCGAAGCCAGGCCCTGCAGGGCCAATGCGTGTTCGCGCTGCGCCGAGATCAGTTCGGGGCTGTATACGTCGAACAGCGGCTGGCCTTTGCTGACGGCCTGCCCGGTGGTGTTCACGTACAGGCGATCCACCCAGCCCTCGAACTTCGGCGCGATGGTATAAGTGCGCCGTTCGTCGACTTCGATTCGTCCTGTCACATGCAGCGTCGCGTGCAGTTCGCGCATCGCAGCAGCTTCGCTT
>JAJXUF010000156.1 GCA_021783175.1 Pseudomonadota bacterium | reverse complement strand
TCGGCGGACTGATTTTCGCCATGACGCAACAACAAGGGACGCTACGGCGTCCCTTGTCATTTCAACTTCATTTATACTGGCCACTCGTTCACGACAGGAGAAGTGCCATGAAAAAGTCGCTTTGTTTCATTGGTCTCATGCTTATTGCCGCGGCCGCGCATGCCGCAATCCAGGGCAGGGAAGTCAGCTACGAAGCCGATGGCACCAGGCTCAAGGGTTATGTGGCCTATGATGATGCGGTGAAGGGCAAACGTCCGGGCATCCTAGTGGTGCACGAATGGTGGGGCCTCAACGACTACGCACGCAAGCGCGCCCGCATGCTGGCGCAGCAGGGTTACACCGCACTTGCGCTCGACATGTACGGCAACGGCAAGATGGCGCACCATCCCGACGACGCGCAGAAATTCTCCAGCGAAGTGAGCCAGAACGAAGCGTTGGCCAAGGCGCGCTTCGAAGCCGCACTTGCACTCCTCAAGCAACAGAAGACAGTTGATCCCGACAACATCGGCGCCATCGGCTATTGCTTCGGCGGATCCGTGGCGCTGAACATGGCGCGCCTCGGCGAGCCGCTCAAGGTGGTGGAGAGCTTCCACGGCGGCCTGAAAACGTCGCATCCGGCGGAGCCGGGCGTGGTGAAGGCGCGCATCGCCTCGTTCACCGGCGAGGCCGATCCGTTCATCCCGGCCGAACAGGTCGCGGCATTCCGCCAGGAGATGGACAAGGCAGGCGTGAATTACCAAGTGGTGACCTATCCCGGCGCTCAACATAGCTTCACCAGTCCGGACGCGGACAAGCTTGGCAAGGAATTCAAGTTGCCGATGGCCTATGACGCCGAGGCGGACAAGGACTCCTGGAGCAAAGGCATGGCGCTGTTGAACGAGGCGTTCAAGGCGAAATAAGTTGAAATTGTTGACTGGTATGGATTTATGACCCTGGAGATTCTACTGATCGTTGCCGTACTGGCGCTGCTGTCCGTGCTGCTGGTGTTGCAGTTCCGGCAGCCAGCGAGGGCCGCGCAGTTGCTGGAGCAGCAGCATCGTGCCATGTTGACCGACCTGCATGATGGCTTGAGCAAGCAGGGCGACCGATTGATCGCGGCGCAGGCGGCCGAGTCGGAACGCCTGCGTTCCTCCGTGAGCCAGGAGTTGCGCGCCACGCGCGACGCCATCGGAGCGCTGCGCACCGAAATGCTGGCGCAGATGCTGGAGAAGCTGGCAGAGCAGGGGCGGGCGGACCAGAAATTGATCCAGGAATCGTTCAACAACGCTTCGCAACATCTGCGCAACAGCATCGAGACCCTGAGCAAGACGGTCGACGGCAGGCTGGAACAGATCGGCGGCAAGGTGAACGAGCGCCTGGACGAAGGCTTCAAGAAAACCAACGAGACCTTTGTCAGCGTGATGGCGCGGCTGGCGACCATCGACGAGGCGCAGAAGAAGATCGACGGGCTGACCACCAATGTCGTCAGCCTGCAGGAACTGCTCGGCGACAAGCGTTCGCGCGGGGCGTTCGGCGAAGTGCAGCTGGAAGGGTTGGTGCGCAATATCCTGTCGCCGCAGGCCTACGAGATGCAATATACCCTGCCGAACGGCAGCCGTGCCGACTGCGTGCTGAAACTTCCGGAGCCGACCGGCATGGTGGCGGTGGATTCCAAGTTCCCGCTGGAAAACTATCACCGCATGTTCGATGCGGCGAGTCCCGCGGAAAAGCTGGTTGCGGAACGGCAATTCAAGGCCGACGTCAAAAAGCATGTCGAAGATATCGCAGGCAAATACATCATTCCCAATATCACTTCCGACGGCGCGGTGATGTTCATCCCGGCCGAGGCGGTGTTCGCCGAGATCCACGCGCATCACTCGGATGTGGTGGATTACGCGATGCAACGACGCGTCTGGATCGTGTCGCCGACCACGCTGATGGCAGTCCTGAACACCGCGCGGGCCGTGATGAAAGACGTGGAAACGCGCAAGCAGGTCCACATCATCAAAGACGAACTGGGCAAACTGGGTAAGGAATTTGGCCGCTTCGACGAGCGCATGAAGAAACTGGCAGATCACATCCGGCAGGCACATGAAGATGCGCAGGATGTGCGCACCACCAGCCAGAAGATATCGAAACGCTTCATCAGCATCGAACAGGTAGAATTGGAGCATATGGCATCCTTGCCGCAAGACATCACCGAAATCGATCGCTGATTTCGCACCAGGGAGAACAACCAAAATGAAATCCCCTCACACATGGAAATTCTTCCGCGCCGGCGGATTCGACCAAGTGCAACTGGATACTGGCGCTGACCTGCTCGCACTGGATCAGCTCGATCAAAAACTGTGGGTGGCGCTGAGTTGCCCGACGCGGGGAATCGAATTCGATAGCCGCACACTGGACATGATCGATGCGGACGGCGATGGCCAGGTGCGCGCCAACGAGGTTCTGGCGGCGATCGGCTGGGCCGGTTCGTTATTGAAGAACAGCGATCTGCTGATCGGAGGATGCGATGCATTGTCGCTATCCGATATTTCGGATGCCAGCGAGGAAGGCAAGCATATATTGGCGTCTGCGCGGTATATCCTGAAGAGCCTGGGCAAGCCGGATGCAGGCGAGATATCGCTGGACGAGATGGCGGATATCGAAAAATTCCTGGCTGGTTTGCAGTTCAACGGAGACGGCGTGATCTGCCCGCAACAGGTTGCGGACGCCAGCTTGAAGGCATCGGTCGAAGATATTGCCGAGATTGCGGGGACTGTCCCCGACAGGAGCGGCGACAGCGGTATCGATCAGGCGATCACGGACAAATTCTTCAAGGACGCAAAGGCCTATTGGGACTGGCATGCCCAAAGCGAGACTGATTCCGCCATTCTGCCGCTAGGCCGGGATACCGAGGCCGCCGCCCAGGCGCTGCGTGCAGTTCGGGAAAAGATCGACGATTATTTCTTGCGCTGCCGGATGGCGGCCTACGATACCCGCGCCGCCTTGCCGCTGAGCCGCTCATCCGGGGATTATGAAAAGCTGGCCGGTCAGACACTGTCGGTTCAAAACGTCGACGTGGCCGCTTTCCCTTTGGCAACCATCGCGCCGGACAAGCCATTGCCCCTGCATACCGGATTGAACCCCGCGTGGATCGATGAGGTCGGGGCATTGCATAAACTTGTGATCATGCCGTTGCTGGGTGACAAGGAGAATATCACCGCAGGGGAATGGTCCGGGGTGTCTGCAAGATTCGACGCGTTCGAGGCATGGCAAAACGCCAAGCCGGCTCTTGCGGTCGGCGAACTCGGCATCCCGCGTTTGCGCGAAATGTTGTTTGACCGGCATCAGGCCGCGATCAGCGAACTCATTGCGCAAGACAGGGCGGTTGAAGCGGAGATCAAATCCATCCAGTCGGTGGAGCGATTGCTGCGCTACCGTCGCGATCTGCACAGGCTGTCGCACAATTTCGTATCGTTCGCCGAGTTCTATACGGGCAAGTCCAAAGCCGTTTTTCAGGCAGGCACGCTTTACCTGGACGGCCGTAGCTGCGAGTTGTGCATCAAGGTCGAGGACGTGAATGCCCACGCCGCTTATGCCAACACCAGCGGCGTGTGCCTGGCTTATTGCGAACTGGTGCGCAACGGCGGCGCCGAGAAGATGAACATTGCCGCCGCATTCACGGCCGGCGATTCCGATTTCCTGATGGTGGGTCGGCATGGTGTGTTCTATGACCGCAAGAAACAGGATTGGAACGCAACCATCGTGCGCATTACCGATCACCCCATCAGCATCCGCCAGGCGTTCTGGTCGCCTTATAAAAAGGTATCCAAGGTCATCAGCGAACAGATACAGAAATTCGCAGCTTCCAAGGCGAACGTGGTTCAGGAAAAGGTGGTCAAGGCGGCCGTGGAGAGTGGAAAAAGCATTGTTGGTGCTGCGCCCAACGTTCCGCCGAAACCTCCTTTTGATGTCGCCAGATTTGCCGGTATCTTTGCCGCAATAGGTTTGGCGATCGGGGCTATTGGAGGCATCGTCGCTTCGATCGTGAGCGGGATATTCAGCCTGAAGCTGTGGCAGATTCCGCTGGCCTTCGGCGGACTGATGCTGGCGGTTTCAGTCCCTTCCATGGTGCTGGCCTGGTTCAAATTGAAGCGCCGCAATCTGGGCCCCATCCTTGACGGCTGCGGCTGGGCGATCAACGCCAGGGTGCGTATCAACATCCCGTTCGGGACTTCGCTGACCGCCTTGCCTAACCTGCCTGCGGGCGCACATCGTTCCCTGGTCGACCCGTATGCCGAAAAGAAGCCGGTCTGGCCTTATGTTCTGGCCGCACTGTTACTGCTGGGCGCTGTGGCATGGGCCTGGAAGGCGGGGTATTTTTCTTGATGTTCCTGAATAGAGTACCGAAATGAAGATCGCAATCGCACAGATCAATTGTACCGTCGGAGACCTGACGGGAAACGCCGGCAAGATCGCCGACTACGCCCGACGAGCCAAAGCGCAGGGCGCCGCGATCCTGCTTACCCCCGAACTTGCCCTGTGCGGCTATCCGCCGGAGGATTTGCTCTTGCGCGACGGGTTTTACCAGGCCTGCGACACGGTCCTGCGGGATCTGGCGCGGGAGGCGCAAGGCATCACGCTGATCGTCGGTCACCCGCACAAGGTCGGCAAGGACGGCTACAACGCCGCTTCGGTGCTCAGCGATGGCAAGATCGTCGCGACCTATCACAAGCATTCCCTGCCCAACCATAGCGTGTTCGATGAGGAGCGCTATTTTGCGAGCGGGGATGAACCGTGCCTGCTCGATATGGACGGCACCAGGTTCGGCATCGTCATCTGTGCCGACGTGTGGCACGAGCGCGCGGCGATGAACGCGAAGGAGGCGGGCGCACAGATGCTGCTGGTGCTGAATGCGTCGCCGTATCACTTCGACAAACAGGCTACACGCTACGACACGGTGCGCGAACGCATCGCCGAGACCGGCCTGCCAGTGGTCTATGCCAATATGGTGGGGGGGCAGGACGAACTGGTGTTCGACGGAGGTTCGTTTACGATGGATGCGGACGGGAAACTGGTTCACCAGTTTGCCGCCTTCGATGAATTGCTGGGCATCGTCGAATTGAAAGGCGGAAAGTTGTCGGAGGGAGAACAGCAAGCCGTGCTCAAGGATGAAGCCAGCGTCTACCGGGCCTTGTGCGTCGGCGTGCGGGACTACATCGGCAAGAATAACTTCCCGGGGGTGTTGCTGGGCTTGTCGGGGGGCGTCGATTCCGCATTGACGATGGCGGTTGCAGTGGATGCGCTGGGCGCGGACAAGGTGCTTGCCGTGATGATGCCTTCGCCGTACACCGCACAGATGAGCATAGACGACTCACGCGAGATGGTGAAACTGCTGGGCGTGCGCTATGAAGAACTGGATATCCAGCCAACCTTTACCGCGTTGCAGGAAACTCTTGCGCCCTTGTTCAAGGGATTGCCTGCCGACACCACGGAAGAGAACCTGCAGGCACGCATACGCGGCAATTTGCTGATGGCACTGTCCAACAAGACCGGTTCGCTGGTGCTGACCACGGGCAACAAATCCGAGATGACGGTCGGCTATGCAACGCTCTACGGCGACATGGCGGGCGGTTTTGCCGTACTCAAGGATGTGAGCAAAACCTGGGTATATCGCCTGGCCAAGTGGCGCAACAGCATGGGAAAAGTGATCCCGGAACGCATCATCACGCGGCCGCCCAGTGCCGAATTGAGGCCGAACCAGACCGATCAGGACAGCCTGCCGCCGTATGATGTGCTGGACGCGATCATGGCCTGCTATGTCGAGAAGAACATGAACATCGCCCAGATCGTGGATATCGGATATTCCGAAGCTGATGTGCAGCGTGTGGTGAAACTCATCCGTATCGCGGAATACAAGCGCCGCCAAGCCCCGGTCGGTGTCCGCATCACAGATCGCGGATTCGGGAAAGACTGGCGCTATCCGATTACGGTGCGTTACCAGGACGACTTTTAGTTATACTTGCTGCACATATTCTGGGAGAACCACATGAAGAAGATCGAAGCCATCATCAAGCCGTTCAAACTCGACGAAGTTCGCGAAGCGCTGTCCGAACTGGGCGTCAGCGGCTTGACCGTTACGGAAGTCAAAGGCTTTGGACGGCAGAAGGGGCACACCGAGTTGTACCGCGGCGCGGAATACGTGGTCGATTTCCTGCCCAAGATCAAGATTGAAGTGGTGATCAGCGCAGCCATGCTGGATACGGCGGTCGAGGCCATCGTCAAGGCGGCCAATACCGGCAAGATCGGTGATGGCAAGATATTCATTACTTCGGTGGAGCAGGTTGTCCGCATTCGAACCGGCGAGACTGACGAATCGGCACTGTAATTAAGTGAGGTAAACCCCCGGCTAAGCCGGGGGACTCAAAAGGGTTTGACCTATGCGGCGGTTACCCAAAGCAAAGTTGAAGTACCACTGCATTTTCCCCTCCCCCTTGCAGGGGGAGGGTTAGGGAGGGGGTAGAAATTGAATATGTGCACAGTCAATCGTTTGTACCCCCATCCGAGCGTGTGTTGTTGGGGCGAATGCCCCGTACAACCACGGCCTACCCCTTGCGGGTGCAACCTTCCCCCTGAGAGGGGGAAGGAGCGAAACTCAGCCGCCTTCAGGCGGCTCACGGTTTTATCGGCCCCTTTGAGGGGCTCACCCAATAAGCCTCCGGCTTTGCCGGAGGTCATTTAACTCATTACACAAACTTTGCGAA
>JAJXUF010000003.1 GCA_021783175.1 Pseudomonadota bacterium | reverse complement strand
AAAAACAGCTGACGTCTACTCGGGTGTTGGCGGCAGTAATCAGCGAATGAAACGGAGGCTCAGTGCAAGATATCGGTTTTGTCGGTCTCGGACGCATGGGTGGCAATATGGCCAGGCGCCTGCGGCGGGCGGGGTTCGGAGTGGCCGGCTACAACCGGCGCGAGGAGTTGACCCTTGAACTCGCGCGCGACGTCGGACTGGAGCCAACCAAGTCCCTGGAGCAGTTAGTCGAAGTACTTTCGCGACCGCGTATTGTCTGGCTCATGGTGCCGGCCGGACAGGCAACGCAGGATTCGATAGATCGGCTGTCAACCCTTCTTGCTCCAAATGACATCGTGGTTGACGGAGGCAACAGTTTTTACAAGGATTCAATGCGTCGGGCAACGCAGCTGGCAGTGCGCGATATCGAATTCATCGACGCCGGCGTTTCCGGCGGCATCTGGGGTCTGGAAAATGGTTATGCCCTGATGGTTGGTGGCAAGGATGCGCCGCTGACGCGCGTCACGCCTTTTCTCAAGCAGCTCGCGCCTTCGCCGACCTCAGGCTGGTTGCACTGCGGTCCCAGTGGTTCCGGACATTTCGTAAAGATGGTGCATAACGGTATCGAGTACGGAATGATGCAGGCGCTGGCCGAAGGAATGGCTCTGATGAAAGGGCGCGCCGAGTTCAATTTGGATCTCGCGGCCATTGCCGAGATGTGGCGCCACGGTAGCGTGGTGCGTTCCTGGCTTCTCGATCTGACGGCGGATTTCCTGAAAAGTGACCAGCAGCTGGATTCCATTGCTCCGTACGTCGCAGACTCCGGCGAGGGCCGCTGGACGGCGCTTGAGGCAATAGAGCAGGGTGTTCCGGCGCCAGTCATAAGCCTGGCGCTGATGACGCGCTTCGCGAGCCAGGGCTCCGCTGACTTCGCGGCGCGGCTTCTTGGAATGATGCGCAAGGGTTTTGGGGGCCACGCAGTACGCTCGGAAAGCGGCAAGTGAGTGTCGACGTCGAGACTCCCTGCAGTTTCGTGATTTTCGGGGCGACCGGCAATCTTTCCTCGAACAAGCTGCTGCCCTCGCTATACCGTCTCGAACTGGCTGGCCGGCTGTCCGACAATCTGCGTTTTTTTGCCTTCTCGCGGCGTGAATGGAGCCAGGACGACTGGCTTGTTTTCATGCAGCAAACTTTGCGCGAGCGTCTTGATGGTCATTTCGACGCCGAGGTGTACGACAAATTTTCCCGGCGCTTCCAGTACGTCGCCGGAGAAATCCATGATCCTGACGCATACCGGCGTCTGTTCAGCGCGCTTGGCGGTTTGGGGGCGGAAAGCTGCGGCGATCTTGTTTTCTATCTGGCAATCAAGCCGACTGAATTCTCAGCCGTTGTGAGGAATCTGCATTCTGCAATGCCAGATCTGCCGCGTGACAGGCAGAGGATCGTCGTAGAGAAACCATTTGGCGAAGACATCGAAAGTGCGCGTGTTCTGAACGAACTTTTGCATCGCTATTTTGACGAAGAGCAGATATTCCGCATCGATCACTATCTCGGCAAGGAAACCGTGCAGAATCTCCTGGTGTTTCGTTTTGCCAATACGCTAATTGAGCCGCTGTGGAATCGAAACTTCATTGATCACGTTCAGATCACGGTAGCGGAAGAAGTCGGTATTGAAAGCCGCGCGGACTATTACGACAAGACTGGTGCACTGCGCGACATGCTGCAGAATCATTTGATGCAGCTTCTGACCGTAATCGCGATGGAGCCGCCCCCGGCCCTCGAGGCTGATGCCCTGCGGGACGAGAAAGTAAAGGTGCTACGCTCGATCCGGCCGATACCGAGGCGTGCGGTGCACGCACATGCATTTCGCGCCCAGTACCGCCCTGGATCGATAGGTGGCGTTACAGTCGCTGGCTACCAGCAGGAAGCGGGCGTGGAAACAAACTCGATCACTGAAACGTTTGTTGCGGCCAAGTTCTATATAGACAACTGGCGCTGGCGCGGAGTGCCTTTCTACTTGCGCACGGGAAAACGTCTACGCCGACAAATGTCTCTTATTGCCATCCGCTTCCGCCATCCTCCGCAACATCTTTTCCGCGAAGCACCGCTCGAGTCTGTTTCGCCGAACTGGATACTGCTCTCTTTGCAGCCGAACGAAAGCATGCACATGGAGATCCATGTAAAGCAACCTGGTCTGGGTATGAATACGCGTGTGCTGCAGCTCAATGCGGGTTATCGAAAGACCCATGAACTGCCACTCGATGCATACGAAGCCCTGCTGCTCGACATAATCGAGAACGACCGCACCTTGTTCATCCGCTTCGACGAGGTCGAGTGGGCATGGCAAGTGGTTGACCCGATATTGAAGTACTGGGTGCAGGAGCGGGATTTCATACATGGCTACTCGGCCGGCACCTGGGGTCCGGGAGAGGCAAATCGTCTGTTTGATAGCGAAGATCAGGAATGGCGAAACGACCTTTAAGTCCAACGCAGCAACCGGAAAGCGATCGGCTCGCGCATCAGCAGATTGTGCGTTGGCATATCTACCCGGATGCAGACTCCCTTTATGAGCGTGCCGCTCGTGCCGTTGGGCGTATGTCGCACGAAGCGACTTCGCAGCGTGGCGCGTTTCACGTCGTGCTTTCCGGCGGTAACACACCACGTCCGCTATATGAGAGGCTGAGCACCCTTGATGCGCAATGGTCAGCCTGGCACGTCTACTTTGGTGATGAGCGCTGTCTGCCGGCGGATCATCCCGAACGCAACAGCGCCATGGCATTTTCCGCGTGGCTGGACCGTGTACCTATACCGCGGGGACAAATTCATCCGATCCCGGCAGAACGAGGTCCACACGCGGCGGCCAGGTCCTATGGAGAACTGCTTTGGGGAGTCGCGCAGTTCGATCTTGTGCTGCTGGGTCTTGGTGAGGACGGTCATACGGCAAGTTTATTTCCCGGCGCGGACTGGGGAGTGCAGCCCGGCGCGGCGGCGACGCTTGCGGTGGAGCAAGCCCCCAAACCGCCCGCTCAACGTGTGACGCTTTCCGCCTGGCGTCTTGGTCAGACCAGAGAGGCGATGGTGCTTGTCTGCGGCGCAGCCAAGCATGAAGCGCTCGTTGCCTGGCAGACTGGGAAAGATCTTCCGGTTGCAGCGGTCCGTCCGGAATCGGGCGTGGACGCATTGCTTGAGCGGACACTCACTGATATTGGTCTGGGAGTCCAATAAAGTCTATTTCATGGACCGATTTCTGGAAATTGCCGGAGCCCTTGCCTGATCTGGCTTGGGAGACCGGCTTTGGTTTCGAAGTCGGCTCCTGCTTGGTACCAGTGGTGCCGCTGTGGGATTTATTCTTGGAAGATTCGAACCGCCACAGGCACTTGGGTCATTGTGTGGCGGGTTTCGCGTTCGGTGTTGGCTCGACCATATAGTGTGTCACGGTCGGAGGCTTGGGACCGATATGGAAGGCCTGCGGTCGATCAAGAATTTCACGATCGGCTTTGGTAACGCGCTCGTGCTGGCGCAGGTGTTCGAGCCACGACTCGACGACGAAAACTTCCGTATAGCGGCCGGGATCGGCGACATCATTCAGAACTGCCCAGCTGATTGCGCCATCGCGTCTGCGGATGCGCCGCACCTGCTGCAATGCACGGAGGAATTCCGCGGCATGTGTGTGATCGACACGATACTCAACGGTTACAACCACCGGTCCATGATCAGGCGGCGGTACCCGCACTGGTTGCGGTGCCGGCCAATGCATGGAAGGGGTGAGATCGATTTCGCGGCCATGGTGTAAATGCCGGTGGCGGGTGGCAAGTAGTCCCGCGCAGATACCGGCGGCGGCTGCGGTTAGTGCGATCGGGATTCCCCACACATCCGCGATGTATCCCCAGAATACACTGCCCAGTGCGAGGCCACCGAAGATGACAAGAATTGATATTGCCAGCACACGTCCGCGCACCCAGGAAGGGACAACCACTTGAATGCTTGAATTGAAGGTGGAAAGCAGAGACAGCCATGCGGCCCCGCAGGCGAACATCGCAAGGTCGGCTATAACAAAAATGCGTATCCAGGCAAAGACCGTCAGTCCTGCGGCATATATCAGGATGGCTCCGGTAACGAGGTTATCCATGTTGGTATTCCGGCGCAGGCGAGGTAGAACGGCCGCCGCTGCGACTGCACCCAAACCGAAAGCGCCCAACATAACTCCGTATCCGGTGGGACCGCGGCCGAACTCGAAGCGCGCGGCGGCGGGCAATAATCCCCACAAGGCGCTGGCAAAAAGAATGAAAGCGCCGGAGCGTGCCAGTACAGCCCGTACCGGCGGCGAATGCCGCACATACCTTAGACCGGCGCGGATTGCGCCCAGCACGCGTTCCGCTGGCAATACGCTGACATTCGCGCCCCGGCGCCAGCGATACAGCACCAATATCACTCCGCTGAAAGAAAGCGCATTCAGCAGGAAGGTAACTCCCGGACCGGCGGCTGCGATAAGCAGACCCCCGATTGCCGGACCGATCGAGCGCGCAAGATTAATGCTTGTGCTGTTCAAAGATATGGCGTTGCCGACCTGAGACTGTGGCACGAGTTCCGGAATGATTGCCTGCCACGCCGGAGCGTTTAGCGCGGTACCCAGACCGAGAGTGAACGTCAGCACAAGCAAAAGCCAGGGTGTCGTCATACCAATTATGGTAAGCACTCCCAATATCGCCGCTGCCACCAACATCCAGGTCTGAGTGGCGATAAGCAGGCGCCTGCGATCAACGACATCCGCGAGGGCGCCGGCCGGCAATGCAAGAAGGAAAATGGGCAGACTGCTTGCGGATCGCACCAGAGCAACCATGGCGGGGGACGGCGCGATCGATGTCATCAACCACGCCGCGCCCACGTCCTGCATCCATGTGCCGATGTTGGATGCGACTGTGGCGATCCACAGGGCGCGATAGATGGGTTCGCGCAGGGGCCCAAATATGGACGGGTTGTCTTTTTGCGGTGACACGGTATTCACACGGCAGCTTCCTTTAGGACACGGCCGGACCGCAGGCCGCGCTGGCCCGATTGCCAATGTTCGTCAAAGAAACCCGATGCCTCAGGTGGGCTTGTGAATCTTTGATCCGCTAAGCAATTCCACTGCACGCAGCAGTTGCGCGTCACCGCTTTGCCAAAGTTGCTTCGCGGTCATATCGCGCTCGGCCTCGGGTCGAAGTGGCTCCGCACCCGGCGGGAGTGGCACGACGTGTTTCGGCGTAAGCCCATGATGCCAGAAGCTGCGCCCGTGCGGTGTGAGCCACTCTTGTACAGCGAGCACTAGAGCTGAACCATCCGCCAGCGGAAATGCCTGCAGCACCGTGCCAGTGCCAAAAGTGGTCTGCCCGATGAGCACGGCGCGGTCGGCGTCGCGCAACGCACCAGCGACGATCTCTGCCGCACTCGCCGTACCGGAATTGACCAACACCACCATGGGAAGATTGTATACGGGCATGCCGCTGCGTACCGGCACTTTGCGTACCTCGCCATGTACGTTCTTTTCCAGCAAAACATTGCCCCCGTGCAGAAAAAGACTCGCCGTATCGATTGCTTCGTCGAACAGGCCGCCCGGGTCGTTGCGCAGATCCAGTATGATGGCTTTCGCCCCCTGTTTCGTCGCCTCTTGCAGTGCCTTTCCAAGCGCGTCGCCAGTTCCCTTGCTGAAAAGTGCGAGCCGCACGTGGGCGATGTGAGTGCCGGGCAACATGTGCCAGCTGACACTGTTCAGCTGGATGTGTGCGCGTACCAGTTCGAAATCGCGGATTTTTTCTGTTTTCGGATTGCGAATGGTTAGCCTTACGCGTGTCCCCGGCGGCCCTTTGATCTTTCCGACGACCTTGCTTATCGGTTCGCCGATGATGTCTTTGCCATTGACCTTGAGGATGATATCGCCTGCCTGAAGGCCGGCTTTTTGCGCGGGCGAACCGTCGATGGGTGCCACAATCACGAGTTGCCGATCCTTCATCTGAACCTCGACGCCGATGCCGGCGAACTGGCCCTGCAGCGATTCGCGTTCTTCTTTCACCATGCTAGGTGTCAGGAAGGTGCTGTGACCCGTGTCGCCCAAAGAATTGACCATGCCTCCAATTGCGCCGTAGGCCATGCCGCGCGGGCGGACTGCGGATCGGTCCACGTAATGGTGTTGTATCGTATTCCAGGCTTGGGCCATGAGCCGAAAATCGGGCACGGCTTTGGCCGGAATACTGCAGGCCTCCACGATGTCTGCTACCGTTTGCCGGTCTATGATGATCCCCGCGACAATACCGATCGCAAAGCTCAGCAGCGCGAGACTGATGACTCGCATTCGATTCCAGGGGTGCTGTGGTGTCATTTGTAGCTCTTTATTTCTCGGCGGTGTTTGCAGTCCCGACGCAGGTCTTCGCTCCTTGCCGCAGGCCGCAAGCCACTCTAACTCGGAGCGTTTAGGTGACATATTGCGTTTCCGCGGGATTACGCGGGCGTTGCTACTATACCCTAATTTATATTAGGTGCGGCCGGGTGGCATTGGAGCCTGCGAAGCCTGTAAAGTCACCGGTGGCGACTTAGTCGCCGGCCAACCATGAATACTAAGATAGGTGCCCAGCGCCTGTCGGGCAAATACGAGCCAGCTGCCGGTCCGGGCAGGAGGTCGAGCTAGCGATTCCGTTATTACGCGATTACCCCGGAAACCCCTTGAAACGAGCTATTGTCAGCGCCTGTCAGGTCTTTGATTTTCGCGTCAGACCATGAGTTGGTGCGCCTGTAACGGCGCATTTCCCTAAGCGCTGGCATCGTATCCGGAAGACATTGCGAACCCCTTTTAGTGGATTACGGCCGGATTGCCTGGGGCGTCGGGTTCGTCCCGCCGCAGGGGCTTTTGCATCCGCTTTGAGTCCGTCTACTCTATATTTTGCAGGTGTATCTGTGGAGTCATGCTGAATCGGCCGGCGGTCGACTTGCCAATTGCGGCTAAATTATCAAGGAAGCACTGGAAGGAAACGGGAATAACATGAAAATTAAAGAATCTACACTCATCGGAACCGATGCCGCGATTCATCTGCTATTCGGGATCTGCCTGCTGTTTTCCCCGGATCTCCTGGTTAACGCTGTCGGTGTCCCAGAACCCGGAACCGCCTTTTATGCGAGCATCCTTGGGGCAATTTTGTCCGGCATCGGGCTTGCTCTCATTGCCGAGCGTTTTCGGCAGATTTTCGGCGTGCCAGGACTGGGTCTGGGTGGTGCGATTTGCATCAATATTTGCGCCGGCGGCATCATCCTGGCCTGGCTGCTTCGCGGTGGTTTGCCCATTCCGGTCCACGGTTACGTGTTATTGTCCCTAATTGCCATCCTTTTGCTGGGAATAGGCGCCGCCGAGTTTTGGGTGCTGCTCAGTACGCATCGGGACCTCGCCAAGCAGACAGGATAGCGAGGCCGAGTTCTTCCGCGATGAGCTGAATACCTGGGACAAAACCGCCTATTCGGCCGGACCTAAGGCGGTGGCGCCGGTTTCGCCTGGGGATTGTTCGGGCCGCCCCAAAAAGCCACTAAATCCTTGCCGGTTTCACTCCCCCTGTTTTGGAACCCCTGTCATGCATGGCTTGTAACGCGCGGATGTCTGTTGCCTGCAGTCTGGACCTGGCGTGCGGTTTTTTTGACAGGTGTCAAAGGCGAAAAGCCGCAATGGGGGAATAATCGTCCCAATCGGCCGCAATGGCCGTGGCGGGTCATGCTAGCTGCTCGAGTTCAGTTATGTTGTCTTGCCCAGGCACTTACGCGCAGATCGCCCTTGGTGCCTCGAAACATCACGATTGTCTTACCGTCACTTTCGACCGGACGCCGTGGAGGTGAACCATGAAACCCAAATACGCAATGGCAGTATTGGCAGCAGCAATCTGCGCGTCCGGCACCGCATCGGTCGATGCTGCCGGGATGGGCGGATACTTCGGAGTTGGAATCGGACGAGCGCGAGCGCCAGATTTACCGTCCAGCGCCTGTTCTCTGTTGCCTGCGTCTTACTACGCATGCAGTGTTGATGACGCACAAACCTCGACCAAGATATTCGGCGGTTACCAGTTCAACCCCTACATTGCCGCCGAAGGAACCTATTCCTATTTCGGTAACTTTGAGGGAAGAGCATTGAGCACCGCGTCGGTTTATCCGGCAAAATTCCGCTTCGAGGCAAGCGGATTGAGCTTCGATGCAGTTGGGTCTTTGCCGATTACCAGAAACTTCTCCCTGCTGGGTCGCGCCGGCGCCACTATCTGGAGTGCGATCGACATTTACGACGATTACAAGAGTGGAGTCAGTGCTGATTACGGGCTGGGTCTCGAATATGACTTCGTCCGGCCCTTCGGCCTGCGTGCCGAATATGTGGAATACAACGGTGTCGGGAAGAGTGACATCGGCAAGTCGAATATCGACGTCGCATCACTCAGTGCCATCTTTCGATTCTAGCAGCATGCGGTCAGCGTAAGTTGCCTGCAGGCACTGCGCGTTTCGTTACAAATGAATGTCGTCGAAGCTACGCACTTGCAGGTGTCCGGCATCCGCCTTGGGAAGTGCATCGCGCACCAACCATGCGGTGTGCAAACCTGCGTCGCGCGCCGCGTCCAGTTCCTCGCGGATGTCGGACAGGAACAGGATTTCGCCCGGCGTCATACCTATTGTTTGTGCGATACGCAAATATGAGGCGGCTTCGCGCTTGGCGCCTGTCGTTGTATCAAAGTAACCGGAAAACAGTGGCGTCAGGTCGCCGTAGGCGGTATGGGAAAATAGCAGTTTCTGGGCTGGAACCGAGCCTGACGAGAATACATACAGTCTCCGTCCGTTGGCATGCCAGCGACGCAGGCCCTGTGCGGCGTCCTCGTAAATATGTCCAAGAAATTGGCCGGTTTTATAGCCCTCTTCCCAGATCATGCCTTGCAGGGACTTGAGAGGTGTGACTTTCCGGTCTTCGTCGATCCAACGGACGAGTTGTTCGATCAGCGCGGTCTGATTGAGGGATCTTCCGATCGCGGTCTGCACATCGTCGAGAAGTGCGCGCACATCGGCATCCTGGGCATGCGCGCGGATGAAATCGGCCATATGCGTTCGTGCGTAGGGAAACAGGACATCATGGACAAACGCCAAAGAGGAAGTTGTCCCCTCGATATCTGTCAGTACTGCATGAATACGGGAGCTGTTCATGTGCCGAGCTATTGCGGGGATCAGTCGTTTCAGGCGGTGGCGGAATTGTTTCTAATTATAAATCAAAATCCTGATTGGCGAAGATACTTGCCGGCAGATGGCATGGGCGCCCCCGCAGCCGCTAATATGGCCGTGTGCGCCCAGCGCACAGGAACCGCAATATCAATCGGCGGCACGCTTGCTGACATCTGGTTCCAGGTCGATCGAATCAGTGCCGGTGGCGATGGTGGATATCCGGGTAGTGATGATGGCTATGCCACAGCGGCGTGTGTTCGTGCAGGTGGTTGTGCGGTTCGTTTCCTGACCATGAGAAGTCGTGGTCATGGTGATGATGTTCATTGTGTGCATGGCTATGACTATGTACCAGCGCCGCATGATAATGGTGGTGCTCGTGGCGTTCGGACACGTGTAACCATATTCCGGCTGCCATCAGGGCAGCAGCGAGCCAGAATAGCGCGCCAGGATGTTCATGCAGCAGTGCAATGGCAACGACTGCGCCTAGGAATGGAGCCAGCGAAAAGTACGCAGCGGTTCTGGCGGCGCCGATTTGACGCAGTGCCATCACGTAAAGCGCCAGACTCAGACCGTAGCCGACAACCCCGATCGACGCGGCGTGAAGGATGCCTGCGGCCCGCGGCAGGACACCGCCGGTGAGCAGCCCAATGCAGACATTGACTGCACCCGCCACGCTTCCCTTGGTGCCGGCAATCAGCAGCGGATCACCTCCCGAAATCCTGCGTGTCAGGTTGTTGTCGATCGCCCATGCCAAGCACGCGCCGACAATGGCAAGCGACCCAAGTACAGCGCCGCGCGGCAGTCCGGTCTGCGGCCAGGCTAACAAGACGCCGGCAAACACGATTGCAAGCATCCCTAGCGCGATGCGGCGATCAAAATTTTCCTTGAAAACGAACCAGGCAAGAAGAGCAGTGAAAGCGCCTTCGAGATTCAGGAGCAAGGATGCAGTTGAGGCATTTGCCACCCGCAAACCGGTCATGAGCAATGCCGGCGCCACTATTCCGCCGGAGATGATAGCGCTAGCGAACCATGCAATATCGGTCCGGGCGATGCCGCTTGTGTGTCCAGCAGATTTTGTGAACAGCAGCCGCCGTAGCAGGTAAAGCACCAGCAGGCCAGCGCCAGAGCCTAAATACAGCAGGCCTGCAAGAAGAAGCGGGGCAATTGCGCCCGCAAGTATTTTCGCCAGCGGGACGCTAGCGCCGAAAAGCACGGCGGCTGCAATCGCGTTGGCCACACCGGGATGCAGATGGCGGGACTCGGACAAGGTTGTGACTCCCCGGGACAGATCACAGGCATGTTAATCAACGTTCGCCCAGCGCGCCAGCAAGTCACCGGGTCCGGGCGGCAGCTTTCCTGGACCAAGATGCTGGCCAAGAATTCACGCCGTTTCGCCATGGCACCACGGCGAGACTTAGGGGTCCCGCCGGCTGACCGTTATAATCTGGGGCGGATTCTTTAATTACATGGGGTTAATTCACACCATGCATGCGCTTGAAGTCCTGTTCGCTTTCGCTTCTGTGATTGCAGGCGCCGTAGCTACGCTGGCTGGTTTCGGTATTGGCAGTATTCTGACGCCACTATTGGCATGGAACACCGGAACGAGAATGGCGGTTGCAGTGATTGCGATTCCCCACTTCGCCGCCACGCTCGTTCGATTCTGGATCGTGCGGCGCAGCGTCGATAGGGGCGTCTTGCTACAGTTCGGCCTGGCCAGCGCAGTTGGAGGCCTGATTGGCGCAACGCTGCACGCGCAACTTCACAGCGCGGCGTTGTCTCTTGTTTTCGGAAGTTTGCTGGTTTTTGCCGGCTTCATGGGTATGACGGGACTTACGCGCAAGATGCGCTTCGACGGCAAAGGGGCATGGATTGCAGGTGTGGCTTCTGGAGGATTCGGTGGCTTAGTCGGAAACCAGGGCGGTATCCGTTCTGCGGCACTGATGGGTTTCAATCTCTCCAAAGAATCGCTCATCGCGACGGCAACGGCCATCGGTGTCATTGTGGATCTGGTGCGACTGCCGGTGTATTTCGCTTCCCAGTTCTACCTGCTCGTTTCCAGCTGGCGATGGATGTTGATCGGATGTATCGGTGTTTTGTTGGGTACCTGGATCGGCATGCGGTTTCTTCGTGGCATTTCTGAGAATGTGTTTCGTCCACTGCTGGGGGCGTTCATATTGGCACTCGGAATCTATATGCTTTTCCCGCACGTCGATCTGTGAAAAAATCCGCGAACCCTCGATCCCTTCATAGCGGCGGCAAGATGCACCAAGAACGATGGCAATTCGCATGAACGCCAGACGCTTTGCGGGCATGACACTCGGCATTGCCGCAGGCGTTTTTCTGCTCTGCCGAAGCCAAGTATCTTTGGCTTCAATCTCTTCATTTGCCGACACCGTGCGGCCGGCGGGAATTCTGTCGGCAACTCGGTATCACCGATTTTCGGCAGACCATCGTGTCGAGATCTATCGAATCAGGTATCAAAGTGGAAAGCTGATTGAGGTTGCCTATCTGGTAAAGCCCCGCCATCTGCGCTCGAAATTGCCGGTGGTGGTATTCAACCCCGGCGAGGACGGGGACAATTCGCGAGTTCTCAGGTATCTATCGGGCATCTCCGCCGATGGTCCGTACATCGTGCTTGCCAACCAGTACCGCGGAGCTGAAGGCGGCCAGGGCGTTGACGAGTACGGCGGAAGTGACGTGCAAGATGTGTTAAATCTTGTCGAAGTCGCTCAACACCTGCCTTTTGCAAAACCGGAAATAGGCATGCTCGGATTTGCGCGTGGCGGCATGACGACCTATCTTGCTCTCAAGGCAGATGTGCCTGTGCAGGTGGCCGCCGTGGTTAGTGCCCCGACAGACATGATTGAAACCTATAATAGGTTGGGCGGAATCAGGGACTATTTTCTCAAGCGCCGGATGAGACATGCAATTGGCGGGAATCCAAAGCAGTTGCCGCAGCTGTACCGCGATCGCTCGGCATGTTTGTGGCCCCAGGACATCCGCGTCCCGCTGCTAATCGTACAAGGAAGCGAAGATGATCGCGTGCCGGCGGATCAAGTTACGCGTTTTGCCGGAGAGCTAACGGCGCTCGGAAAGCCCTTCAAACTGGTGATGATCCCGCACGGCGATCACATGCTGCACAATTTTCCTTCCGACCGGGATTGGGCAATCTTAGACTGGTTTCACGCCCACATGAATTGATGCGGCGCAGAGTGCGTGGCTACAGAAGCGGTAGCCAAGATTTATCCCCCGCCCAGAAGGCCTGTCTTGACCTCGGGTGTAGGCGGTGTAGGACCGATGAAGACAAGCAGGTACAAGTCTGCAAAGGCCTTTCCCGGAATCGTAAGATTTTTGGAACCCCCGATGCTGAAGGTCGAGCCTTTGCCCGGTTCGTAGACGAATTGCATGCGTTCTCCTTCCTTGACTGCGGGTAGAAATGCCAGGAAGCGGTCTACGTCGGCCTGCTCCTTGGCGAGAAGCGCGGGCGCATTGTTGGCAAAGGCTTCGCGGTAGGCCTCGACCATTGTGCTCTGCTTGATGTCACGAAGGAATTGCATGACCAAAGCCTTGGGTGTATCAGAGCCGATGACCGTAGAGGCTTGCGTCATTGGTTTCACAAGATAGAGCGCGCCTACGTAGATTTTGAACATGTATTTCGTGCGCAGGGCGATGCCATTGAGTACGAGATGAGCTTTTCCGACCGTCATCGCATCATCCATGCGAACCCCCGCAAGGTCGGCGCCGCGGACAGTCATTGCGCTGAGGCTGAGGGCCATTGCCATCAGCAATCTGAAAAGAATCTTCTTGTTATGCATTTGTTGTCCTCGATTGCCAGTCTCGCGGTGGCACACCGCAGCCAATGTTATCGACACCCGGTGCTACGCTGCTTTTCGGAGCTTACAGCCTACCTGTCGCGCCGAGTTGCCGCAGCCCTATCGAGAGCTGAGCCTGATTATTAGTGCATTGTCCTCAGTTAGGTGTCAAACCAGCCTGTTCTCAAAGCGGGTTCTTTGGCGCTTTGGCCAGGCCTGCCACCCAAAGCGCTACAATGATCCGGCCAAACGGGGCGGTCGCCGGTAGTTTTGCCTTCAATCGGGGTCAGGAGGTGTCCTGCCGGCAAAACCGGTCCGGCGGGTGCCAGGAATAACCTTATTTTGGCCGGCGCTGTGGTAAGTGGCGGACGGGTGGCGGGCCGCTCCAGGCTGCCGCCGGCGCACTTATCTCCCCGACCTCAATGGCCCTTCCTTTCAGCACCCATCCGGGATAGAATTCGCCATTTTTCGCTGTCCGAACGGCCTGATTCCTTGGCGACGGACTTATGTTGAACTTTACGAGAGGAAACCTAAGGCATGGTAACAATCCGCCTGGCGCGTCGTGGCGCCAACAAACGTCCCTTCTATTCCATCATCGTGGCCGACCGCCGGCGTGCGCCAAGCGGCGACAATATCGAGCAGATCGGGTTCTATAACCCGCTGGCCACTGCGAACGAAGAGCGTGTGCGTGTCAATATGGAACGCTACCAGTACTGGCTGAGCAAGGGCGCGAAAGCGTCTGATCGCGTTGCGAGCCTTGTGGAGCAAAACAAGGCGTCGTCGTAAAGAAGAAGAGGGTTCATGGCCAGCCGGGCGGTGCCAGGAACCGCAGACAACGGGTTGGTCATCCTGGGCCGTGTTGTTGGTCTTTACGGCGTGCGTGGCTGGGTCAAGGTGAAGTCGCATACGCGCGAGCGGGCCGACATTCTCGATTACGATCGTTGGATGTTGAGGCTCGGAGATGAGTGGCGCGAGTTTGGCCTGGCCGAAGGACGTCTCCACGGCTCCGGCCTGGTGGCGCAACTTGAAGGAATCACGGATCGCGATGCGGCGGCGACCCTTGTTGGTGCCGATATTGCTGTACACAGGTCGCAGTTGCCGGCTCTGCAGCCTGGAGCGTACTACTGGGCGCAGCTGGAAGGCCTGAAAGTGGTTAATATCCAGGGCGTCGAACTTGGCGAGGTGAAAAACCTTTTTGAGACCGGCGCGAACGATGTCATGGTCGTGCTTGGTGATCGCGAACGGCTGATTCCGTTCGTTCCCAGCGTGGTGCAGAAAGTCGACCTTGCTGCGGGCACGCTAATTGTGGATTGGGACGCAGACTTCTGACGGTAGCGGGAAGCGGACGCAGTGGCATGAAGATCGATGTTATCAGCATCTTCCCGCCTATGTTCGACGCACTGACTGCGCACGGAGTGACGGGTCGGGCAATCGATAACGGCCTGTTAAGCGTGCGGGTATGGAACCCGCGTGATTTTACGACGGACCGGCATCGCTCAGTGGACGATCGCCCTTACGGCGGTGGTCCTGGAATGGTGATGCGACCGGAGCCGCTGGCTGCGGCGATTGGTGAGGCGCGGGGTGTGAACCCGCAGGCGGCCGTGATATATCTTTCGCCTCAGGGTAGGCGTCTGGATCAGGCTGGCGTGCTGTATCTTGCTGAACGCCGCGGTTTGATCCTGGTTGCGGGCAGATACGAAGGCGTCGATCAACGTGTTCTCGATTCCGAAGTGGATGAAGAGTGGTCGATTGGCGACTATGTTCTGTCGGGCGGAGAACTCGCTGCCATGGTGTTGATCGATGCTGTGGCGCGCCAGCTGCCGGGCGTTCTCGGGCACGAGCAGTCGGCGCAGCAGGATTCGTTTGCCTCGGGCCTGCTGGATTGCGCGCATTACACGCGTCCCGTGACTTACGCCGGACGCGAGGTCCCGGAAGTCCTGTTATCGGGGGATCACGAGCAGATTCGGCGCTGGCGGTTAAAGCAGGCACTGGGACATACCTGGCTCAAGAGGCCGGATTTGTTCAAGTCCCTGCAGCTTGATGCAGAACAACAGGGCCTGCTGGATGAATTCCGGCGGGAGCATGGCAAAGACACGGTTTGACAAGGCGCATTAGATTGGGAGCAATATCATGAGCAAGATCATTGAGGAATTGGAAGCACAGCAGCGCAATCGCGAGTTTCCGGATTTTGTGCCCGGCGACACGGTGGTGGTGCACGTGAAGGTGGTGGAAGGCGAGCGTGAGCGGCTTCAGGCGTTCGAGGGCGTTGTGATCGGTCGACGCAACCGAGGCACAAATTCTTCGTTTACCGTGCGCAAGATGTCCTATGGCGAGGGCGTGGAACGTGTATTTCCGCTGTACAGCCCGACGGTAGCCAAGGTGGAAGTGAAGCGCAAGGGCGATGTCCGCCGCGCCAAGCTTTACTATCTCCGTGACCTTTCGGGCAAGGCTGCACGTATCAGCGAGAAGGTTTGAACCGGGGACTGGCCCCGGGGTATGTGTTTTCGGTCGACGACAAGACGGGTGTTTCGGTGTAAACCGCGCACCCGTTTCTTATTCTTCGGACTTCCTTCCGCAGTTCTGACTCTTACGGGTGCCGATGCCCGCCACGCGCGCGGCGTTGTCGGAATCCTGCTTCTCTTTTTTATCCTGTTTGCCTCAACGACGGCCGCAGCAGACGAACTTGATCGCGTTGCTGCGCTTGCCAAGGGCGGGGCTTCAAATCTTGCTCTGCGCCTAATCGACAGTAATCAACCATCACCGGACAAGTCCGAGGCATGGATGGCCTGGGAAAAGGAACGCTTCGCGATTCTTGCCGAACGCCATGACTGGGACCAGATCGCGCAGAGGGCCGACACACTGCCTAAGGGCCTGCCGGATGATTTCGTGCAGTGGGCGTGGACCCGGGCGGCGTGGGCGCGCCTGTCTGCCAATGACGGAACCGGCGCGCGCAGTTTTTTGCGTCGTCTGCTGTGGCAAGAGCGGGGCGCAAAGGACGCGCTTGAGGAGTGGCGGCAAATGGTCATCCGTTCCTACCTGGTGGACAATGATCTTGCTGACGCGCAGACCGCGATTGCACGTTATGAGGTGGAGTTCGACACCCGCAGCGACGACTGGAGCGTGCTGAGCGGCACGATCCTTTTGCGCTCGAACCGCAACGGCGCCGCAATGGCAGTCCTGGCTGGTGTGCAGACCTACGAAGGGCGGCTGCTTCGGCTTCTGGCGGGCCTGCGAAGCGGTAACTACAAACCCGCTGTAGTGCTGGCGCGCGCCATTCAGCTTGCGCATGACACAGTGAAACAGCCGGCGCTTGAGCGCCAGGCTTGGATCCTTGCGGCGCGTGCGGCGGGGCGTGCCAAGAACGCTGCTCAGCAGCTTGCGGCACTTGAACGTGCTCTGAATTTTCCAGCCTCAATGGGATATGGGGACCCGCTTTTTCAGGTCAACGCCGATGATCTTTGGCACGCCTACGATACTGTCGCCACCAATCTCGGCAACAAATACCGCCTTCTTGTCGGAGATGATGCTGCCTGGCTCAAGAAGGCGGCTGCCTATAAGCATGACTTCCCTCCCTACGCGCGTGCATTTTATGCCTTTCTTGCATTTCACGGTGACGCTCCCAAGACGCGCGACTTTGCTCAGGCACAGCTCGCAGAATCTCTTTATGCCGATGGAAACGAAAGAGTGGTGAGGGCTTTATATACGCGCTCTTCGCGTTACCAGACGTTGGCAGATGTTCCTGATCAGATCCGTTATCTCATGACGGACCGCGCGCTGTCCAACTACGATATCGCGTTTGCCGGTCAGCTCATGCAGGGGCTGAACGATCCGCCACCCGGAGAGGACGTTGATGAATGGTCGATGCGGCGCGCGCGGGTGCTTGTTTACGCCGGGGATTTCAAGTCTGCGCTGACGCTCCTCCAGGGCGTGCTGCAGAACAAAACCCAGCTCGATGATGACTTCGTCGAGCATTATTTGCAGGTGATCTTTGACCTGCAGGCGGCGGACAAGAACCGTGAAGCCGAGTCACTTTTGAAGACCCTTTTTCCCCTGGTGCAGAATCCGGAGATTCAGCGCCAGATCCTATTCTGGATGGGCGACTCCAAAACTGCCCTCCGCGAATACACCAGCGCTGCCGAATTCTATCTGCGATCCGCTACCTATAATAATTCAACGGGTGGCGATATGTGGGGGAAGACCGCCCGTTTTCATGCGGCGGAGGCGCTGGCGAAGGCGGGGTTGATTGACGATGCGCGCAATATCTATCAGCATTTGTTGCGTGTCACCCAAGACCCGAAAAGGCGCGCCTTTATCGAACGCAACATACAGATGCTATGGTTGCTCGACGCCAAGAATACCAAGCAGTGATGTCGACGCCGTTCGGCGCACTCGGCATTCGAGTCGCCGAGGCGTTACTTTCGCTTGATTTTCTTTCCTCTGCGGCGCATGCGCATGCGCCGACTACAGCTCTGGCCCGTGAAGTCTGCGCGCAACTGCGCGCTTACCTGAAGAACCCACGCCACGTATTCGACTTACCGCTCGATCTCAACGGTAGCCCCCACCAGGAACGCGTCTGGAGTGCATTGCAGTGTATTCCGTCAGGGCAGGTCAGAACCTACGGAATGATTGCACGCAAAATTGGCAGCGCCGCACGTGCAGTGGGAGCGGCATGTCGCCAGAACCCGGTGCCTGTCATTGTGCCATGTCACCGCGTGGTGGCGGTCAGCGGCCCGGGCGGGTTTATGGGCCAAAGCGAGGGTCGTGCCATCGGACTGAAGCGCTGGCTGCTGGAACATGAGCGCAGCTGACGGTCTGCGGGCGGACGACAGTGCGGTAATTGAACGCTTCTTGGATGCGTTGTGGACCGAATCTGGACTCAGCGCGAATACGCTGATGGCGTATCGCAGCGATCTTCAGGGTTTCGCCCTATGGTTGCGCGACCGTCCACGGCGTTTGGAGCAAGTGGCGCGGTCGGATCTGCTGGACTATCTGGCGCAAAGCGTGACCATCGGCGCAAGACCACGCACGACTGCTCGCCTACTGTCCAGCCTGCGACGATTTTACCGGTTTCTGCTGCGCGAGGGTGTGCTGCAGGACGATCCGACTGCATTGATCGATTCCCCTCGGCTGGGGCGGCCTCTACCCAAGGGCCTTACCGAGGAAGAGGTGGAGAGACTGTTGGCGGCGCCGGATACCGGTACGGCTTTAGGTGTGCGAGACCGGGCAATGCTCGAAACGCTGTATGCCACGGGGCTGCGGGTATCTGAGCTGGTCGGCCTGAAATTTTCGCAGATCGACTTGGGCATGGGAGTAGTGCGGGTTATAGGCAAAGGCGACAAGGAAAGGCTGGTTCCGGTGGGCGAGGAAGCACTTGCCTGGCTGAGTCGGTTTTTCGGGTGCGACCGGATTGAGCTTTTGCGCGGACGTGACACGGATGCGCTTTTCCCGACTGCGCGCGGCGCGCGCATGACGCGCCAGGCTTTTTGGTACAATATCAAGCGCTATGCGCGCGCCGCCGGTATCGAAAAGAACCTCTCGCCGCACACACTCCGTCACGCGTTCGCCACGCATCTGCTTAATCATGGTGCCGATCTACGCGTCGTGCAGATGCTGCTTGGCCATGCCGATCTTTCCACCACCCAGATTTACACGCAGGTCGCACGTGAACGCCTGAAGGGCCTGCACGCCCGACATCATCCGCGAGGTTGACCATGACAAACGCTTCGGGTCGGAACCTTCGGCCGGTGTGCGTAGCTTGGCGTCTCAGGCGGAACGGTTCATGCCAACGGCAAACGGGCGCAGCCCGACCCAATGCCGTCGTCGCCGAGAATGTTTGCGACGGGTGACTGCTATTTGATCTGAAGCGGAAATTTCAATGTAAGTGTTTGGACGAGCATGCCGACGCAATGCGGATCAATCCGACGCCCCGTCATCCGATCCGCCCCGCTCTTCGGAAAAGTGATGCCAGTCGGATCGAGCAAAGTGGCGGCCGGGCGCAGGATCCCATGCTCTCAGATCGCCAAGCGGGTAATTCAGAAGGCCGTAGCCCAACCGCTTGATCTTGCCAAGCAGGGTCGCCTGCGGCAGATCGCGAGCTGCCGAATCGGCATCTGCCGGACTCTTGCCGGTTTCGGCGGATTGGGTCAGATAGCGCGCGCTGAACTCCTGCTGCGTGATTCCCCATTTCATCAGGAATGTGCGACCGCCCCGATTGCGTCTCACCCGGGCAGTGCTTCGGCAGCCGAAGTGATAAAACCTGCTCGAACCAATGATGCGAAAATTGCGACAACCGGCTACCCAGAATTTCATCAAAAGATCGTCGTCGCTGCTCATTCCCGGTCCGAATTCAATGCTGTAGCCGCCAACCATGTGCCACCACAGTCGATTGACCAGCGTGGGTTGCGAGGCGCGACCTGCGCGATCTCCTCTTGCGTCGGACATGTATTGTTCCAGCATCCGTGACTCATTGAAGTCTTCTGGCGTGCGTCCGAAATCGCGAACGATTACAGCCTGGTTTCCGGTGTCTGTCGGTTCAATCATGGTGGAAAAATAAAGGGCGAGATCCGTGCCTCCGGATTCAATCGCCTTGGAAAACGCCGTGTCCCACCCTGGACAGCAAACCATGTCGTCGTTCACGTATACCAGCCAGTCATTCGTGGCCTGTCCGGCCAGGCAGTTGACCGCAAGACAGATCCCGATGTTCTCGCGCGAGTGGGAATGCTTGAGACCTTGCGCGCGAACCCACTCCAGAGTGCCGTCAGAGCCCTCGTTTACGTGAATCAGGATTTCGTGATCGTGCCGCGAATACTTCCTGATGCTCTCGATACAGAGTTTCAGGTATGCCAGGTTGTTCCAGGTGGGAATCAGGATGCTGAACATGCCAATCGGTCCTGCTGTTTTAGGTTAATAATCGCTATCGCGGCCCGGCCCAGACAGCATTCAAGACTCGGCGCGATTGTAATCTACCCTGTGGTTCACACCAAAATCCGGACCGCTTCGCCCGGACTGACCGTATGCTGCCCCTTGGTGTCCCCGCCAGCCTCGTGCGTTGATGGAATGGTTCGCCGTCGAATTCAGTTTTCAAGTCATGCTTCGTTCCGACCGGAACCCGAGTCGTCCGGTACGCGGCGGTTTGTCGCGGCTGCTAGAAGTACCGCGACGGTGAGACTGTAGAAAGTCGCTGTCATCTTGAGGTCGAAGGTTTCCACTGTCAGTCCGAAAATGATGAACCCTGTCGCAAGACAGATTCCCATGACGGCAGCGGCATGTCCTGGATGTGAGGCAGATCTTGCCGATCGGATGAAGAGGAGAAGAGGGCCAAAATAAATCAAAAGAATCGATACCAGCCCGAAAATGCCAAGATTGACAGTATGCACCAGGATTTCGCTGTGTACCTCACCTTGCCCATATTCCGCCGCCGTTCTGGTGATCACCCCGGCATGATACAGCGGCATCATCATGTACTTGAACTGATCTGGTCCCAGCCCGAACAGCGGATTTTTCAGAATGAGCAGAACGGCCGCTTTCCATATCTGAAAGCGTATTCCGATCGAGGTGTCCTCATTTTGATGGCCGTAGGCGGCAATGTTCTGGAATACGCTGTCAATCCGCCGGTGCACTTCGGGGACGAATAGATACAAGGAAGCGGCGGCGAACAACGCGAGCAAGATGATTGTCGCGTTCCTTGCAGCGGAATTGTGCCGACCGCGGTAATACAACCATATGATTAGCAGCGCCGGGATCGCGAGCCAGCCGCCACGGGAGCCAGTTATAAGTGATGCCGAAACGCCGGCAATGAGACCTGTGATCTTCAGCGACCGGACTGACCACGGGTCCTTTCGTCCCCAGTCTATGGACAGCACCGAAAGAAAGCCAAGAATCAATGCCAGATCACCAAAATGGATGGGGTTCAGGAAGGAAGAACCAAGCCGGTTGTCGCCCCAGTTTTTTGGATCAAACCAGAGGATGAATGGAGAGACGATGGCCCCGAGAGGAAAGCCGTATTGCAGGGTCTTGAGCGTAGCGGGGGGTTCGCGTCTTAGCATCAGATAGATCGGCACTGCAAACAGGAATCTGGATGCACCGTCGTAAGGATGAGAATTGAACTGCAAGTGATAGGTCTGGCTTAAGAAGGTTGCCAGAACGAGCGACAGCATTGAAACCAGATATATCAGGGCCGTGCGATCCCATGTCTTTTCCGCGGGCTGCGTTCTCACGCTGGCGAGGCGATAAATCGATAGCAAAACCAGTAATGCAAAGCACCAGTCAACCCCTCCGCGCAGAGGCAAAAGCAGGATCGGGTACACAAAGAGCAGAAGCGGAATCGACCGCTCTGCCAGCGAACTGAATTTCACGTTTCGCAATCTCCTGAAAATATCAACGAACTTGCCTGCTCGAAGCTGGTTTGATTGCCGGTTTCATCGCGCGGCGGCGCCGCGCCTGTCGCTCCCCCGGGTATTGCCGTCATCGTCCGGTTCCGGTCATCCCATGCTGCTCTTGTCAGTAAATTGCCCGGTCAATAACGGTTATCCAGCCCCCAGCGACTCGCTACATTTCCCTGCGGGGCTTTTTGGTAGTGAAGTTACCAATTGTGCGGGCTCATGCGCAGCCTGTTTGCCGTTAGCGTTTGATGTTCCGAAGATGGCGGTAAACGTACCAGACGGCGGCGGCGAGAAAAACCATGCCGATGACTGTGTCGGAACGATGAAAATAGACGCCGAGCGTGTCCCAGTTTTCGCCAAGCTTCAGGCCAATCCATGCGAGCCCAAAACTCCAGATAAAGGATCCGGCAAAGGTATAAAGGTTGAAGCGCCCGATCGGCATACGACTGACGCCAGCCGGAAACGCGATGAAAGTGCGGACCAAGGGCAGCAGGCGCCCCAGAAAAATCGTTATCTCTCCATGACGCCGGAACCAGCGGTCCGCCAGATCGAGATCGTGGTGTGATATGAGTACATATTTGCCATACCGTTCTGCAAGTGGACGGCCTCCCCAGGCGCCAATGTAGTAGGCAACGAGTGACCCGAGCACGCATCCGACGGCTCCGGCCAGCGACACACCCCAAAGTGCCAGGGCGCCGGTATGCACGAGATAGCCGGAAAACGGCATGATGATTTCCGATGGCAGCGGGATGCACGCGCTTTCAATTGCCATCAGCAGAACAATGCCGCCGTAGCCAAGATGCGTTATGGTGCTAATGACGAAGGCGGCAAGGAGGGCGATGATTTTTTGGACCATGAGTAATTTCCGGATAGTTCAGAATACGAAAATGCCAAGCTCAATTCGGCAGTGCGCGATCCATCTCAAGCGAAAGTGCAATCAGCATGATAGTCGAGGGGCATGAATTTCCCGTTTCAGTGGCTTGTATCGAAATGCAGGGCTTGGCCGTGGGCGTCGTCGCGGATTCGGCTACCGTCAAATACGACGCGTCCGCCGACAATCGTGTAATCCGGCCAGCCGACCAGCTCGCGTCCGGCAAACGGCGACCAGCCGACGCGCGTGAATAGCTCCTCATTGCGTACCAATTTCCGCTTCGCCATGTCGACGAGGGTGAGATCTGCGTCCCAGCCCTCAAGAATCTTCCCCTTGTTCGCTATACGGTAGGCCTGTGCCGGACCAAAGGACATCCAGCGCTGGATGTCGGCCAGTGAGCAACGGCCCGATGCCATCGCCGTAAGCATGAGCGGTAGCGAAGTCTCCACGCCGGGCATGCCAGCCGGCGACTGGGGATAGGTTCGACTCTTTTCGTCCAAGGTGTGCGGAGCATGGTCCGTCGCAATGAAATCAATGATGCCGTCGCGCAGGCCGTCCCAAAGCGCGGCGTTATCACGCGCCGTGCGAATCGGGGGATTCATCTGGACCAGAGAGCCTTGAGTTGCGTAATCGTCGATATTCAGAAAAAGGTGATTCGGAATCACCTCGGCGGTGACCCATGGCGGCTTGTCGCGGCGCAGCAGTTCCACCTCCTCACGTGTGGACAGATGAAGAATGTGCAGTCGGCGATGGTATTTCTTGGACAATGACAGCGCCAGTTGTGTTGCGCGTAGCGCACATTCATTGTCACGGATTTCGGAGTGTACGGCGACGTCGGAACGTCCAGCAAACTGCGTTTTGCGTGCCACGATGCGCGCTTCATCTTCAGCATGTACAGCAATCAACCTATTACCGTGGGCGAAGATTCGTTCAAGATCGGCTGGGTCGTTTACCAACAGGCTGCCGGTGCTGGCCCCCATGAAAATTTTGATCCCGCAGACCGGCGAAACGTGGTTGATGGCGTCCAGATTGTTCGGTGTCGCGCCAATGAAAAAACCGTAGTTCACGACGCACTTGTGCGCGGCCCGCATAAGTTTCTCGTCGAGCGCCGCCTGGTTCGTGGTTGGTGGGTCGGTATTGGGCATTTCAAGGAAGCTGGTAACCCCGCCGCGCGCAGCTGCGCGCGAGCCGCTTCCGAGATCTTCCTTGTGTTCGTTGCCGGGTTCGCGGAAATGCACCTGCGGGTCGATTACGCCGGGCAGCAGGAGCCGGCCAGCGGCGTCGATTTCCTCTTTGGCGCTGGCGTCGATTTTAGGGCTAACGCGCGCAATATGGCCGCCCTCGCAGGCGACGTCCCCGGTTACGGTCGTGCCGTCAGGGCGGGCTATCGCGGCGTTTCGGATAATAAGATCGAACAAGTGCGTCTCCCGAAACAAAAAAGGGGACAGCCGTCCCCGTTTTTCAGTGGCGGCTGATCGAGCTTGCTCAGCCCATCTGTTTTTCGCGGATTTCGTCGAGTGTTTTGCAGTCGATGCACAGCGTTGCAGTTGGCCGCGCTTCGAGGCGCTGCACGCCTATCTCGACACCGCAGGTCTCGCAGAAACCGTAATCGCCGGTATCAATCTTGCCCAGCGCTTCCTCGATTTTTTTGATCAGCTTGCGCTCGCGGTCGCGATTGCGCAACTCAAGCGACATATCAGTTTCCTGGCTGGCGCGATCATTCGGATCCGGATGATTGGCGGTTTCGTCCTGCATGCTGTGAACCGTGCGCGAAACCTCCTCCAGCAGCTCCTGCTTCCACGCGTTGAGTATCGCGCGAAAGTGATCGAGCTGTTTCTTGTTCATATACTTTTCGCCCTTTTTTTCCACGTACGGTTTGATCCCGTGGATAAGGACGGAAGACTGTTCCTTCTTCTTGCTTACCGGCATCGTCGCTCCTGCAAAATCGATTGGGCAGCTAAAAATCAAGCGCGCATCTATACCAGAAAACCAGGGTCAGGCGCAAGGATTGGGTGCAAAAAGCGCGCCACGCTGGCGCACCGGGCAAATTGGAGTAAAATTCGGCCTATTTCGCGAACTTAGACTGCAAATGGCCCTAGCGACCCTCATTTTCGACGTGGATGGTACCCTGGCTGATACCGAAAGGGACGGGCACCGGGTGGCTTTCAACCGGGCCTTTGCCGACGCAGGCCTGGACTGGCACTGGGATGTGGACCTGTACGGGCAACTGCTGGAAGTGACCGGAGGCAAGGAGCGCATGCGCTACTACATCGAGAAATTCCGGCCAGATTATCCAGTAACACCCGGCTTCGCTGCCCTCGTCGCGCGCCTGCATGCCGCCAAGACCGACTATTACACTGATTTGCTTGCCCAAGGGTCCATTCCGCTGAGAACCGGCGTTCGACGCCTGTTGTTGGCGGCGCGCGAAGCTGGATTGAAGCTGGCTATTGCAACGACTACCACACCGGCCAACGTCACCGCCTTGCTGGAGCACGCACTAGATCCACAGGCACCGTCCTGGTTTGAAATCATTGCGGCCGGCGACGTAGTGCCGCGCAAGAAGCCGGCTCCTGACATCTACCTTTATGCCCTGGAGCAGATGCGCGTGTCCGCGCGGGAATGTCTGGCATTCGAAGATTCGCAGAACGGGCTGCAATCTGCCCGAGCCGCTGGTTTGGAGACTGTCATAACCGTAAATGATTACACCCGCGACCACGACTTTGACGGCGCCGCCTTGGTGGTCGACAGCCTGGGTGAACCGCAACAGCCGTTCTCAGTGATTCGTGCTGATAACAGGGTTAATGGCGCGCACATGTTCGATCTCGCGCTGGCGCGCCGGCTGCTTTCGAATTGAAGCGGTCTCCATCAACCGTTTTGTCCATCGCAGCCGCCGCCTGCCGGGGACGCGCCATTGTCGCAAGGTGCCCGGCAGGATGAAACCCGTCGCGACGCGCATGGCGCGAATTGCGCCATTTCACGTCATGGATGTACTGGCACGCGCCAAGGCGATCGAGGCGGCCGGGCGATCCGTCATTCACATGGAAATTGGCGAGCCGGATTTTCCCACTGCTCCTGGGATCGTACAGGCTGGCATCAAGGCGCTCGAGACAGGACATACTCACTACACGCCGGCCTTGGGATTGCCGGAACTTCGCGCCGCAATCGCGGCAAGTTATCTCGCTAGCGCCAGGCCAGACCCGGGTCGCGTGGTTGTCACGCCCGGCGCCTCTGGCGCACTGCAGCTCATTTTCGGAGTGCTAATCAACCCCGGTGACGAGGTGCTCATGGCCGATCCCGGCTATCCCTGCAATCGTCATTTCGTGCGGCTTTTTGGCGGAAACGCGCGACTCGTCCCGGTGGACTCTTCGACGGAGTATCAGCTGACAGCTGACCTGGTTCGGCGCCACTGGTCGGAGCGCACGCGCGCCGTTTTACTTGCTTCGCCGTCAAATCCGACGGGCACTGTTGTGGCGCCGACCGAAATGGCAAAGATCATTCGCACGACTCTGGAATTGGGCGGCCGACCGATCGTCGATGAAATCTACCTCGGTCTCGTTTACGACGGTGACGTAGTGAGCGCGCTGACTCATTCGCCTGATGTGTTCGTAGTCAATAGTTTTTCGAAGTACTTTGGCATGACCGGCTGGCGAATCGGCTGGCTGGTAGCCCCGGCGGAATATATTCCCGAAATCGACCGTCTGGCGCAGAACATTTTTCTTGCAACGAACACGCCGGCTCAGCATGCGGCGCTCGCCGCGTTCGATCCGGCCGTCGACATCGAGTTGCGCCACCGCCGCGAGATATTTCGCGAACGCCGCGATTATCTGTTGCCTGCATTGCGCCGTCTTGGCTTCGACATTCCGCTTGTGCCGCAGGGAGCGTTTTACCTGTATGCCGACTGCAGCCGTTTTACGCACGACGCTCATGCATTCGCCCTCAAGTTACTCGAGGAAGCGGCAGTAGCCATTACGCCGGGACTCGATTTCGGTGAACATCAGCCCGAGCGACACGTGCGCTTTTCCTACGCCAATACGCTGGAAAATCTTGCGGAGGGTGTACGGCGAATTGCCAGCCACCTGGGTGTCAATCCGCGTCTAGCCGATTCGGATTAGTTGGCGACCCGTCGCACGCGCCATCACGCGTGACTTTTCAAGCGCTGCATTGGCCTTATGCTCCGTGAGAACAGGGAGCACGCCATTGTTGTATGCCGTTGCTAGATGTGCAGCAATTTTTCCAGGTGAGCGGGCAGGTCTCGATCCGGAATTTCAAGCAAGTCCTTGTCCAGGGAACCGGTAACCAGTGCCGCCGTGTGGGAATCCAACGCAGCGCGCAGCTCACCAAGAAACTGTGGTTCCGCCACCAGCACCAATTTCTGATACCGGTTGCCTGTGCGACCTTGCTGCAGAATTTGCGCAAGATGCTGCGCAAACTCGCGGGCGACCTGCTCTTTGGGGTCTGGTGATTTGCTTACCGTGTGGCGCGAGTGGAAGCTGTCAAACAAGCGCCCGGACTTGTCGCTGCTGATTTCGCGATTCTTGAGACGTCCTTCAGGATGGGGGATTTCCTGCACCCGGTGGAGCTCGCCCCCCGCCTTTTCCTGCTCGTACAAACGCGCATTGGCGCGCTGTGCTAACAACACCCATGTTTTGTTCATAGTAGCAGCCTTCTTGTATTTGCAGGTTGGTACAGATGTCGACTAATAGTCTCCCGCGGTTGGCTATCCTGCGGGATGACCTGGATCAAAATTCAGTACCGCGAACAGCAGTTTATGCGGTATCTGCACTGTCCGTTACTGGCATGCCCTTTGCACTTGGTTGGCACGACTTTTCCTGAATCTACGCGACTTTTCCTGAATCTAATAGTCCGAATTTATGGCCAGCGTTTGGCATGACGACACGCCAAGAGCGCGTCGACAAATGAAGGCGCCTAGGGATTTTCCGGCCGTGCCGGCCCAACTGCATGGGATAGCTACGGTTCCCCGAGACGCTATTCAACGGGCGTATCAGAGCTATTACCCCACTCGGACCAAGATCCCGGGTAGCCCGAGATCTTGCTGAAACCGAGACTCTTCAAGACGATGTAGGTATGTGCAGAACGATGGTGTGTCTGGCAGTAGGTAATCACCTCCTTGTCCGGTGTTACGCCTAGCTGGGTCAGCATACGCCGCAGTTCCGTTGCGGATTTGATTCGAAGGTCGTGGTTCTGGTCGATGGCATTAACCCACTCGAAATTGACTGCACCCGGGATATGGCCGGCACGGGTGGAAAGGCGCTTTTCGCCGCGGTATTCAGCCGGCGTACGTGCATCCAGAATAGCCACCGCCGGATCGCCTAGATGTTCCTTGATATATTCCTTGCTGGCCATCGCCGTCCCGGTCCGCGACACTCGGTAGTCCGTCTTGGCACGCGGTTTCACTTCGTGAGTAAGAGGTTTGTGTTCCGAGAACCAGGCCTGCAGACCCCCATTCAGGAGCGAAAAACGACTGTGCCCGACCGCTTCGAGCGTCCATAGCAGTCGCGACGCGCGCCCGCCGCCTTCGTCGTCATAGGCAACGACGTGATGCTCTGCAGTCATGCCGATGGCGGAAAAGACTGCGGACAGTTGCGCATCATCCGGCAGCAATCCCATTGCCGGCGGACGTGCCGCCACGAATTGCGTATATTCCAGGTGGACCGCACCGGGAATATGGGTTTGGCGGTACACCTCGGGTTTGCACAGGTCAACCACCAGTATTGCATCTGACGCCAGGTGTTTTTCCAGTTCTGCGGGTTCGACAATGAGAGGTAGCAATGGTGTATTTGTCATTCTGTAGCATCCGTTTCATGGGTGAGCCCGGAGCGCCGGGTCGTGTCTGCAAAAATTCTAGCGTGATTCCCCGGGCCGATGATAGCCAACCAGTCTTTGGAAGCTATCAGCCCGCTTCTTTGATCCCGGGCATATTCTGTGCAATCCTTGTACAAATAGCCGATGAGGCTATTGCCTTTCGAGCCGTGGCCCCGAGCAGATCTGGAGCAGTTTGTGGAAATTTTTAAGGTCTTTACCGTCGAAGCGGCACACCGGCTGCCGAACCTGCCGGAAAACCACAAATGCCGGCGTCTTCATGGACATTCCTTTCGGATCGAGATTCATGCATCCGGCCCCCTTTCTGAACGCGAGGGCTGGGTACTGGATTTTGCCGATCTGAGCCGCGCATTTAACCCGCTTTACGAGATGCTCGATCATCATTATCTCAATGAGATTCCCGGTTTGGAGAATCCGACCAGCGAGCACCTGGCGCGCTGGATATGGCGTAGGCTTAAACCCGAGCTTGCACAGCTGTCAAAGGTGGTGGTGCGCGAAACTTGTACCGCCGGTTGCGTCTATGCCGGAGACGACGAGTAAGACCAGAGGATTATCGCAAGACCCATGGAAAAGCAGGATCCGCCGATAGAATTACTAACGGGACCGCGTCCCAGCGGGAGTGTCATTTGGCTGCACGGATTGGGTGCAGACGGGCATGACTTTGAGCCGATTATCCCGGAACTCGGTCTGCCGCGAGAACTGGCCGTTCGCTTCGTTTTTCCTCATGCTCCTTTTCGCCCGGTAACCATCAACGCCGGTCACGTGATGCGTGCATGGTACGACATTGAATTGACAGATACCGGCTTCAATCAGAAGATGAGTCACATTCGTGAATCGGAGACCATTCTTCGCCTCCTGATAGAGAAAGAGTTGGAGCGCGGAACGCCGGCAAAACGCGTGGTTCTCGCGGGATTTTCACAGGGGGGCGCAATCGCGCTGTATACCGGTTTACGTTTCCCAAAGTCGCTTGCCGGAATTCTGGCTTTGTCGGCGCCAGTGCCATCGGCTGGAAGTCTCATGGGTCAGGCGGACAAGGCCAACGCAGAGATACCGATCTTCATGGCGCACGGCACATACGACGGTGTGATTCCCTTCTCGATGGGGCAAGCAGCGCGTAATCTGCTCGCGGCGGGCGGAGCAAAAATCGAGTGGCATGAATATCCCATGGAGCATTCTATCTGCCCGACAGAGATTAAGGACATCGGGCGCTGGCTCGGTGCCCGACTGCAGGCGTAGCGCGCATGGCTGTCGCTTGTGGTAACGGCTGGTTCCTGATCGATCAACCGGGCATGCGACATGACCAAACTGGGCTGATGGCGGTATGGTTAGGTTTGGCGCTGACCGGCGTACTAAGGCTGAAATGATGAGTGAGAGAATCCGCTGTCCGTTCGAAAAAGCTATCCTCAGCACATTTCGGGCATGTGAAAACGCTACGCAGTATCAAATTGGTGAGCGGACAGGGGTAGAGTGCGGATCGCACTGCGCTAGCGAGGATTGTTTTGTTCTGTTACGTCATCTTCGCGATGCCTCCCGCTTTGCCCTCAAAGTGACGGATACTTCGCGTGAACTGCCGTTCGGCAAGGAAATGAAGATTCTTTTCGGCGGTCTCACCGGGCTGCAGGAGATTTTGGGCGAGCCTGGCGGTGCAACAGCCGGCGATGTACACAAGATGGTATCCATGGCCAAGGAACGTTACGGAACGCTTGAGGATTTGCCGTACAGTGAATTAGTGAAGTACATCGCGGCTTTCCGACAAGGGCGGCGTTCCGGTCCGCAATCCTGACCAAACCGCGGGCTTCACAGGTCAACGCTTGCGCGGTGACGCTTTTTGCGCTGGACGCGCAGCGAATGGCGCTTCGTGGCGATCAACAGTATGGGGTAAAACAAGGCATCGCGAGTGTAATCCGGGAAAAGGTCGCGTCGAATCGACCGGGCGCACCGGGTGTGTCAGTGGGTCAAAGCGTATTCCGGCTCGAATTGCTGGTCGGAAAAGTGCGATGGGCGGGGTTCACCGAACTTGAGCGTGGTAACCAAATGCTCGGCAGGCATGAGTAAATCGGTAATCTTCATCGCCAAAAATACTGGTTTGCCATCCAGCTCCGAATAACTGTATTCCACCTCCTTGTCAGTTTTACCCGACGGCAAGGCGTATATGGCCCGTTGCAGCAAACCGTGAGCGTCGATCCACAGGGTCCCCGAAGCATACGGCGCAATACGCGATGTAGCGGTGATATCCACTACGCTGCAAGATTCGTTTACTAGTTTGGCGCTCGCGCCGCAGGGTTCCTGTTTCTGGCGAAGTACGCCGGAAAAGTCGGTGGACAGGCGGATTCGCGCTAGGTCTGCAAAAGAAAAACTGCCGACCATGCGCTGATTCGGGCTGATTGCGATTGGATGTTTGGAGCCCGACACAAGAAGCCAGGTGCGATTGCCGGACATGAGAAATTTGCGCCCTCGATCTTTGGCATCGGTAAAGATGACCAACTCCCGGTTCTCGCTTCCAATGTATACCTTCATGCCGAAACTGCGATCGGGTTTTCCTTCCTGGGAAACGGTCGTTTGTACTTCTACCTCGGTGTTCACAAGCGCCTTGCGCGGGATATCAGCTAATCGCAGCAGTTCCGCAGCAGAATTGGCATGAGGCGCGGCGGCCGACGCGCTGCTACCTTGGGTAGGTCGCTGACCTTCCGTCGACGCGGAGGCAAGCCACATTGCAAGCAGTAGTGCGCTAGACATGAGCCAGTGACTCCACGATTGAGGCGCGCGCCGCCCGTCGTGCGGGAAAAAGCGAGGCAATAGCGAGCGTCAACAGCATCGCTCCGGTCGCAATCGCATATGACAACGGAAAAAACTGAACATGAATGGGGAATCCGCGTGTCGAGCCTGGTGGGGGCGGCAGCACAATGCCGGACGCGTTCAATGCTGCACTGACCACTAGGGCCAGGGCGGCGCCGGCAAGCGAACCGCTAAGTCCGAGGAGAATTCCCTCGACCACGAAGTTGTCCACGACGCGCCTCGAGCGTGCGCCCATGGCACGCAGTGTGCCGATTTCCCGTGTCCGCTCGGTAACCGTCATCCAGGTGGTGTTGATCGTCGCAAGAAACACGACAACGATCAGCACGCTGCCCATGAAGCCGAAAATGCCGATGTAAAGCATTCTTACCTGGTGGTAAAACGCGGCAAGTTGATCCCAGCGTTTGACAGCGATATCCGCGCCGGTCGCGTGCAAAGACGTGACAAGGCGGGTAGCAGTTTGCCTTACATCCGCCGATTGATGCAGTAGAACGGAGATTTTCGACACTACGCCGGAAACGCCCAGCAGCTGCTGGGCGACGGCGATGGTGGTGGCGAGATAGCGGTCATTCAGCTCCTTGATGCGCACGTCGGCAATACCCACTACGGTTGCATCGACTGCATTCAGTGTTCCGTCTGCAGTCGTGGCCAGCAGGGTCACGCTATCTCCCACTTTGGCGTTCATCGCTTGTGCCAGTCCGCTACCCAGCACAACCGCCTGGTCCCCATCCAGTAGCCAGCGACCGCTGGTGACAGTCGATGGAATATCGGAGCCCTTCGCCTCAGCGGTCGCATCTACGCCGATGCCGACAAAGGGTATGGAGCGCGTTCCTGCCGTTACGAGGCCGTAAAAATCAATCCGCGGCATTACAACCTTTACCGCGGGGTCGGCGGCAATCCGGGCGACGAGGTGATCGGCATCTTTGAGGCCAAATTGAAGGGTGGTGTCCTCGCTACCGCTGAATTCGCGCGGATTGGCGAACTGTAGGTCGCCGAGACCGCTGCGAATTGTGCTTTCCCGCAGTCCCTGAAACGATTGCGCCATGAATCCACCGGCCAGCGCAATAGCCGCAAAACCAAAGGCAACCACACCGCCGGTGAGCAGACTGCGGCGCCGATTACGCGATACGTTGCGCCACGCAATGGCCAGGCGATTCATGCCGCAGCTCCTTCGATTTGTCCGTCATGCAGCACGATTACCCGGCGAGCCCGCTCCACGACCCGCTGGTCATGCGTAGCGATGACGAACGCGACGCCGCGTTCCTTGTTTAGTCGACGCATCAGGTCAAGAATCGTATCCGCAGTGTGCGAATCAAGATTGGCGGTCGGCTCATCCGCGAATATCACGCCAGGCTCGTTGGCTAAAGCGCGTGCAATTGCCACGCGCTGGCGCTGGCCGCCGGATAGCAGGTCAGGGCGCACGTGCAGTTTGTTGCCAAGACCCACGGAGTCGAGCAGTTCTGCTGACCGTTTGCGAATCGCTATTGTGGAGCTACCTTTCAATGTCATGGGGTAGCCGACATTTTCCGCGGCGGTAAGTACCGGTAGAAGGTTGAACGTCTGAAATACAAAACCAAACCGGTCGCGGCGCGCATCGGCGCGCTCATCTTCGGTCAGGCTGGCGGCATTCTTCCCATCGAGGGAGACAGTGCCGTCGTCCGGATGGTCGAGCAAACCAAGCAGGTTGATCAGCGTGGATTTTCCGCTGCCTGAGGGTCCCTTGAGTGCAATGAAGTCGCCCGACAGCACGTCGATGTCAACACTGTGCAAAGCCTGAATGGTCTCGGCCCCAAGCTTGTAGTAGCGGGCCAGGCCGCGGCCCATAACAATAGGTGTGTAGTTCATCGGGTGCTGGAGTCTATCAGCCGGAAACCTAGCTGTCATCCGCGCGCGGCGGATGCGCCGGTCAAAGCAGGCCCTCCGGCCGAGCTCGCTCATTCAGACTTGTGCTTCGGGTGATTCTCCACGCAGACGGCGGAAAGTCAGTTCCTGATCTTACCCAGCGCCGATTGATTTGGTCCGGGGTACTTCCAGTTTTCCAGCCCGGGGGTGAAGTGGCGGTGCATGCGTCTGTGCGCCATAATGCGCCCCGACCCGGTTCCGGCCGCTTTGTGCTCTTTCCCCTGGGGGTTTGGTGTCCCGCTCAATTCGCGATCAGGTGTTGTCGCTTGCCGGAGTTTTTCAGTCTGCGCTCCTGGTGCAAATGCTTGCGCGCGAGGGAAGTGTCGATGCGCAAGCATTTGATGTCTCGATTCGCAGTATTCTTGCCCTTGATGCCGACAGCGTTTCAGCAGTATACGGGGGCGCAATGGGTTTGAGGTTTGGGTTGGAATATCTGCGCGATGCAATGAACAGTAGGTCAATGCCTGCCGATCTCGAAGTGGCGCGCTACGTGATCTCGATGTTGCATTTGGAAACCAGCTTGCGTAGACGTCCTGCGATGCTGCAGGCGATTCGCGATGGCATCGAGAAAGCACGATCGCAGATGAAGTTCTTCGCCAATGATGAGTCGGTAGAGGGTGTCCATCCAGTATTGGTGGAAAAGCTTGCGGAGCTTTTCAGCCAGACAATCAGCACGCTTGTGCCGCGCATCATGGTAAGTGGCGAGCATGTCTATCTCGCCAATCCGACTATTGCCGCAAAGGTGCGCGCGGCGCTGCTTGCAGGCATTCGTTCAGCGGTGCTATGGCGCCAGATCGGCGGTCGACGCTGGCAGCTTCTGTGGCAGCGCGGAAAGATTGCAAGCACCGCCTCTGAGCTGCTGGAGGCGTAGATATTCATGCCAAGTCAGAGACTGGTCGAATGTCGAGCAGCCGCTATTTCAAATGGAAAATGGCCGTCAACTATCCACTGAGCGCCGTAATGCGCGCTTTGCTCGGCCGGCCATCGCGAAACCGCGAATAACCACGGTTTGGCAGGCAGTATCTTTGACTTGTCGGTGCGGATGGCGATTTTGTGGCAGGCCGGGCACGTGGTAACGTGGTTCAGGCGAACTGTAGCTTGTGATTTCTTTTCGGGTCGCCGCTCGAGTAACAAGAATATCAATAACCAAAGATCGGGTTGCACCATGGCCCGCTCCAACTCAAGGAGGTTCCCATGCATCGCTGCATCTGGAGCAAGTTGGCGTTGATTATGCTTCTTTGTTTACCCCTGGGCGCACGCGCCGATTTACCGTGGCAATTTCAAAACGATACGCGCTACATGGCGCTTGGCGACAGTCTGGTTTCCGGTTATGGCGCAATTCCGGCGACACAGGGCTATGTCTACTTGCTGTATGATTCCGGTGTCTTCGGCGGCATCACCCACACGCTATTAAGCGACGCCGGTGTCCCTGGCGTTACCAGCGCCCAGGTGTTGGCCTACCAAGTTCCGCAAGCTGTGCAGGCGTTTAAACCGACTGTAATAACAATTACGGTTGGGGGTAACGATTTGCTGCAGATCCTGAAAGGTGCCGATACGGGACAAGTGCTGGTCAATTTCCAGAATAATCTCACTCAAATTCTGGCGACATTGCGCAGCGATTTGCCGGGCACGCGTATCTATATCAGCAATCTCTATACAGTTCCGGAAATTCCGGGCGCCGATCAGGTGGTCCCGATGTTCAATCAGATTGTGGCCCAAGTTGCCGGTGCGTTTCAGGTTCCGGTAGCGGATGTATACAGCGCGTTCCTTGGAAAAAAAGGTTTGTTGCTGATTGAACGCCCGGGCGCAAGCCCTGACGAGGTGCATCCCACGAATGCCGGTTACCGCGTTATGGCGCAGTCGTTCGAGAAAGTGATTGAGCAGTAACATGCCTGAGGACGCGGTTCAGTGCCGCGTCCGCTTTGGCGAATAATAGATCCACAGGCTGACTCCGACGACAAGGAGAGTCCCTGCGAATACGACGTAGCGCGGCAGCGGAGCATATACGAGTCGCTCGGCGTAATGTCCGATGAAGCTGCCGCGATACGCGCCTCCCGCACCGCCCGCGGTGCGCAGCCATATTTCGAGATCGGTCAGCGGACAGATCCAGGAAAAGCTCTGTAACGCGATGGAAAAGGTGAGGGCGGCGAGGTGCAGCCAGCGTACCCACCGCCAGCGGCTGCCCGGTATCGCGCCAAGAATAAGGAACAGAATCCATCCCAGATGGATGCATACGATGACGTCGGCAAGTATCCGATAGGCCACGTTCCGGCCCCCAGGCAATCCAGCAGATCCGACCGCCGCCACGGCGGCCCGCACCTTTAGGAGTGAACCTTCCTCTGGCGATGTGCGATCAGGCGCGCCGAGCGGCGGCTTCGGCGGCGCCCCGGTCGACGGGCAGCTTGAGTCGATCCATGACTTCTTCGAGGGCGCTTACGAAAAGCAGCACGTTTTTCATGTTGCTCGTCTGACCCATCAGGCCGACGCGGAAGATGCGTCCTGCCAGCGCCCCGAGACCCGCGCCAATTTCAATATTGTAGTCGGACAGCAGAATTTGTCTGACCTTGGCTTCGTCGAGCTGCTGCGGCACGCTAATGGCGTTGAGCTGCGGCAGGCGGGCATCCTCGCGAACCAAGAATTCCAGTCCCATTGCCTCCACGCCGGCGCGCAGCGCACGATGATTGCGCTCATGTCTGGCCCAGGCGTTTTCAAGTCCTTCCTCTTGCAGCATAACTAGACCTTCGTGCAAACCATAGAGCGCGTTGACCGGCGCCGTATGGTGATAGGTGCGCTTGCTGTTGTTTCCCCAGTATCCCATGACGAGCGTCAAGTCCAGGAACCAGCTTGGTACCGGTGTTTTGCGTTGTTTGATCTTGGCTACCGCGCGTTCATTGAGGCTCACCGGCGACAGACCTGGCGCGCAGGACAGGCATTTCTGCGAGCCAGAATAGACTGCGTCTATGTCCCATTCGTCGACCAGCAGTGGAACGCCCGCTAAAGAGGTAACGGCGTCAACGATCGCAAAACAATCGTGACGATGGGCGATTTCGACAAGAGTCTTGGCGTCGGAGCGTGCTCCGGTTGAGGTTTCTGCGTGCACGAACGCCACTATCTTGGCATCAGGATGGGCCTTGAGCGTATCTTCCAACTTGTTCGGATCGACAGGTTCGCCCCAGGCATTTTCAACGACAATCGGTACGCCGCCTAAGCGCTCGACGTTCTCTTTCATGCGACCGCCGAATACGCCGTTTACGCAAACCACTACCTTTTCTCCGGGTTCGACCAGATTGACAAAACACGTTTCCATGCCAGCCGAGCCTGGGGCCGACACGGGCATGGTAAGCGCGTTTTGTGTCTTGCACGCATACTGCAGCAGAACCTTCACTTCATCCATCATGGTAACGAATGCGGGATCCAAGTGGCCGATGGTGGGGCGAGCCATGGCAGCGAGCACGCGAGGATGCACATCCGCCGGACCAGGGCCCATCAGCGTGCGCACGGGCGGATTGAAAGATTTGACGGGCATGGGATGGTCTCGGTAGGTGGACGAATGTTAGGTCGGTCAAAAATTATAGGTTCGATTGGGCGGTCCGATCAACGATCGTTGCATCGCGCATGCCGCCTACAACTTCGGCCTGCGGATCAAACAGCTCAATCCAGTGCCGCACTGCTATATTGGTGCCTGATTGCAGGTGCAGCAGGCAGCCGATGTTTGCCGTTGCGATTATCAAAGGGTGTCCCGACTCGAGCGCAGCAATCTTGTTGCGTAGCAACCGCTGCGAGATTTTGCTTTCGAGAATTGAATAGGTGCCGGCCGACCCGCAGCACAGATGTGCGTCCGGTACGGGAACGAGATCGAAACCGGCGTCGGTCAACAATGATTCAACCACTCCTGTCAGCTTCTGGCCATGCTGCAGCGAACAAGGCGAGTGGAAAGCGATGCGCTTGCCGGTGATGCCGGAAGCGCCAAGCCGTGTGCGATCTTCCCTGGAAAGCACCTCGCTGATATCCAGGGTAATGGCGGAAACGCGTGCCGCGCGCTGCGCGTAGGTCGCATCTTCGCGCAGGAGATGCCCATATTCTTTAATCATTGAGCCGCATCCGCTGGCGGTAATTACTATCGCTTCAGCTCCGGCTTCAATATGCGGCCACCACGCGTCGATGTTGCGTCGAGCAAAAGCGAGCCCTTCCTCGTGGGCGGCGAGATGGTAGCTTAGCGCGCCGCAGCAGCCGCCCGCGGGAACGCGCGTAAGAGTTACGCCAAGACGGTCAAGCACCCTGGCAGCCGCGGCATCAATATTTGGCGCGCTTGCCTGTTGGACGCAGCTATTCAGCGCGAGCATGGTGCGCGCATGGGTTGATTGCGGCCATATCGCCCGAGCCTGCCGTTTTGGAAGAGAGCGGCGTAGCGCTGATGGAAAAATGAACGCGAACGCCTGCGCAAGGCGCAGACCTGCAGCAAAGCGCCGCGCATGCGGAATGAATGCACGCAGGATGCGTCGCTGGATGCGGTCGTGCATCGGCCGTCGTACCCGTTTCTCGACCAGGGAACGCCCTATATCGAGCAGTCGACCGTAACGTACCCCCGAGGGACACGTGGTTTCACAGGCTCGGCAAGTGAGGCAGCGGTCAAGATGGCGCTGCGTGTGTCTGCTGGGTTGAGATCCCTCAAGAACCTGCTTGATCAGGTAGATGCGGCCGCGCGGACCGTCGAGTTCATCCCCAAGCAGCTGGTAAGTGGGGCAGGTTGCCGTGCAGAAGCCGCAGTGCACGCAGGCACGCAATATGGCTTCGGCTTCCTGGCCGTGTGTGGTGCTGCGGAAGCTGTCTAGCAGAGCTGTTTGCACTTTTTCTTACCGATCAAATTCGAAGATTAAGGTACGGGAACGCCAATTCGGCAAATATCATCAAAGACGTGCATGCTAAAGATCCAGATACATTCTGCCCGGATTAAAAATGTGTTGCGGATCCATCGCCTCCTTGATGCGACGATGTAGAGCCAGTAGCTCGGGCGCCAGCGGGTGAAAGACTTCGCCGCCACGATCACCGCCGCGGAAGAGAGTGGCATGTCCGCCGACTTGAGCGGCTGCCTGGCGAATGACGGATGCGTCGCCGTCACTCCTTAGCCAGCGTTGTGCTCCGCCCCAGTCGAGCAGCCATTTTCCACTCAGCTTCATCGGTGCGCAGGCGGCCGGTACGGCCAAGCGCCACAAGGGCAGGGGACCGTCAAAAAAGGTACTACGTTGTTCGCGCAGTGACTGCCAGAATGCCGACGCGTCCGGTAGCGTCTCGCCTCCAAGTTTGGCATGCGCCGCGCGCACCGCCGATTGCGTGCCGCTCAAGCGCACGTAGAGGCGGTTGCCGTCGTAACAGCAGCCTGACAGCGGCAGCGGTCTGCCAGCCCATGCGTTCATGGCCTCGATCGCGTCATCCGGAGTGCGATGCTGCACGAGTGTTTGCTCCGCTGCAGGACGCGGCAGCACCTTGAGGGAAATTTCCAGCAGGATCCCCAGTGTTCCCAGGGCCCCGGCCATGAGCCGGGAGACGTCATAGCCGGCGACGTTTTTCATGACCTGACCGCCGAAACGCATGACGTCGGCGCTGCCGTTGATCAGCTTGATCCCCAAGACAAAGTCGCGTGCCGCGCCGCTGTACGGGCGGCGTGGCCCGGAAAGTCCAGTCGCGATGGCGCCTCCAAGGGTGGCAGAGTCGCCCATATGCGGAGGTTCGAAGGCCAACATTTGATTGCTCGCTGCCAGCACCTCTTCGATATCGGCAAGTGGCGTGCCGGAGCGCGCACTGAGTACCAGTTCCCCCGGTTCATAGCTAATGATGCCGCAATGCGAGCTGACGGAAAGTGGAATTCCGGATACAGAGCGGCCATAGAAGGATTTGGTGCCGCCGCCGACGATCTGCAGTGTGGTGCCGGAGTTTGCGGCCTCCTTGACCCGGTGCTGCAATTCAGCGCTGATGTCTTGCGACTCGGTCATCGGATTTCAGAACCGTTCGATATCTGGGAAAGCGAGCTTGCCATTGTGAACGTGCATGGCGCCGTACTCCGCGCAGCGCTGCAGCGTCGGTATGGCCTTGCCGGGGTTAAGCAGGCCGTACGGATCGAACGCATGTTTGAGTGCGTGAAATTGGCTCAATTCCGGCGCCGTAAATTGGATGCACATCTGGTTTATCTTTTCGATGCCGACACCATGCTCTCCGGTAATTGTTCCGCCAACTGCGATACATAGCTCCAGTATCTTGCCGCCGAAGTATTCGGCGCGTTCCAAGTCGCCTGGTTTGTTGGCGTCGTAGAGAATAAGCGGATGCAGATTACCGTCGCCGGCGTGAAACACGTTTGCCACCGGCAGTCCGGTTTCCGCGGACATTTCACCGATGCGCTTGAGCACATGCGCCAGATGTTTGCGGGGAATGGTGCCATCCATGCAGTAGTAGTCAGGGCTGAGCCTGCCGCACGCAGGAAATGCCGCTTTGCGCCCCGCCCAGAACAGCGCGCGTTCGCGCTCATCCCCGGCGGTACGGGTTTCCGTGGCGCCGCACTGCTGTAATAGGGTGCGCACGTGCAGGATTTGTTCCGAGACTTCCTCGTTCACGCCGTCCAATTCACAAAGCAATATTGCCTGTGCATCCACAGGATAGCCGGCATGCACAAACTGTTCGGCTGCACGGATGGCGAGATTGTCCATCATCTCCAGCCCGGCCGGAATGATGCCGGCGCCAATGAGTGCGGCGACTCCAGCGCCAGCCTTTTCGATGTCATCGAATGCAGCGAGCACGACTTGGGCGCGTTCCGGTTTTGGCAGGAGTTTCACCGTGATTTCGACGACCACTCCAAGCAGTCCTTCCGATCCCGTCATGAATGCCAGCAGATCGTAGCCTGGTCCATCCAGTGCGTCGCTGCCAACGGTAATGAGGTCTCCGTCAATCGTAAGAAACTTGAGTTTCTGAATGTTGTGAACGGTTAAACCGTACTTGAGGCAGTGCACGCCGCCGGCGTTCTCGGCAACATTGCCGCCGATGCTGCAGGCGATCTGTGATGAAGGGTCAGGCGCGTAATAGAGTCCCAATGGCGCCACCGCCTGGGAAATTGCCAGATTGCGGACGCCGGGTTCGACGCGAGCCGTGCGGTTGACGGGATCGATGTCCAAAATGCGATTGAATTTGGCAAGCGACAACAATACGCCGTCGGCGCGCGGAAGGGCGCCGCCGGAAAGACTTGTTCCGGCGCCGCGCGCGACTACCGGAGTACCGTGTTCCTTGCATATTTTCAGAATTTTCTGCAGCTGATTTACGCTGTCCGGCAAGGCTACGAGCATTGGAAGCATGCGATAGGCAGAAAGACCATCGCATTCGTAGGGCCGCAAGTCCTCTGTTTCTGACAACAGACCCTCTGGCGGCAATATCTCGAGCAACGACTTTACGAGCTCGCGTGATGCGTGCTGTGCTGGTGTGGCCGGTGCGAGACTCGACATGGTTGCTTCCTCAAGCGTGCGGGCCCAGTAAATCACGACGTTGGCCGCGCGCCAAGTGTAATACGAGGAAAGGCGCTACTTTAACTGTGGTCGTGATTCGATTGTTATTGCGCCATGCGAAATCATGCCATGTCAGTGCGGCGTGCTGGCTAGTGAAGGTCGCCGCAAGCAGTCAGCTTGCGGCGAAGCGTCGGGTGCGAACAATCGTGTGGTAGGGCGGCATAATGCGGTCAGAATAAGCCAGTGAAGGTTGCCTGAAACCGCGGATAGGAGGATTCGAGGCACCGCCCGCAATGCCTTGTCCCGGGGCGATCAGCGTCGCCCAGGGGTTCAAGGAGCCACTACCAGCTCACCGTGCATTCCTTTTTCTTCGTGGTTCTTGCCGAATGGTGATTTCTTGTCACAGTACATTTTGTAGGTGCCAGTCTTGGTCGGGGTAAATGTCGTGCTACCGCTCTTGCCGCCATGCAGGTCAACCTTGAAGTTAATGCCCGCGTCGGGCGCCTTGATGACGAGGTCATGTGGCACAAACCAGGCTTCATTCTTAACCTTCAATGTGACCGGTTGACCGACTTTTACGGTGATCTTGTCCGGTTTGATGAAATAGCTTCCCAGGGTAACGTCGATTACTTGTGGCTCCGCCGCGTCTGCCTGCACCAGTACGGTGCTGGCCAATAGGGCCGCCATCACCATTGCGACCGCGTAGCGTGTTCTTGTCATTCCAATTCTCCTTGATTAATTTGAGCTTTTATCTGGCCCACGCCTATCATTTTCGGGGTGACCTAAGCTAGCATAGCAACTTGACCGATTCAAAATCGGCAGTGCCATTGCACGGCCATCAATCACAGTCCAACCGCAAGGTTTGTATTGAGCGATGAATTTTCCCGACGGTTTGCTTCCAATCGGCTGGTTGTGGCTGGCGCACGGGTTGTACGCCGTAGTCTTGTTGGCCGCCATATCGCTGGCACCCTGGCGGCGGTTGTACGAAAGCCAGCTGCTTAATGTCCTGCCCGGCATTTGCGTCGGTCTGCTGATGGTTTGGGCGCTCAAGGCCGGCGTCGCGCCTGGGCTCAACTTCCACCTGCTCGGGGCGACCTTGCTGACGTTGATGTTCGGATGGCAGCTTGCCATCGTGGGCATGAGTGCGACCTTGCTGGGTGTGACATTGAATGGAATGAGTGGTTGGCAGACATTCTCCATCAACGCTTTGCTCATGGGCGTGTTGCCGGTTCTACTAAGTCAGATTGTTCTGGTCTACGGCAAACGCCTGTTGCCGCGCCATTTCTTCGTATATGTCTTTGTGAATGCGTTTTTTGGTGCGGCTTTGGCGATGGCAGCTACCGGTCTTGCTTCAACTATTGTGCTTGCCTTGAGCCATGCGTACAGTTGGGATCGCCTATCAACCCAGTATCTGCCCTTTTACCTGCTAATGATCTTTCCCGAGGGTATTCTGACCGGCACGCTGATTGCCATGTTTGTGGTGTATCGCCCGCAGTGGGTGGGGACCTTCAGCGACGAACAGTATCTGCGCAACAAATAGACCTAGATTTTCGCGTTGTGTGCGGTCGAGGCGTTTTTATCTGTAGCGGATAATGCACGGAAGACTGCGGTACACGGAATGCCGCCGTTAGTTCAGTGCCATGGAAAGTTGGGCGCGGTATTTTTTGACCACGTCGCCTTTCCCGCCCAACAAATTGAAGACCGTCAACATTACCTTACGCGCTGCGTCGTCGCCAAAGCGGCGATCGTGCTGAACTATCCCTAAAAGCAAATCCAGAGCGGCTTCGTAGTTTCCCTGCAGTATCAAACGTGCACTCAACTGGTAGGACGCCTCGCTGTTTTTCGGGTTCGCCGCGACAATGCGTTGGAGCTCCGCGAGTGCAGGCGCGTCGGCGACGATCCGCGCGAACTCCTGGCGAGCGAGCAACGCAGTCGCTAGCGGGTCGTTTTTTGCCTCGCGTGACAGGCCGGCCAGAAGGCGTTCCCCATCTTCTCGCTGACCATTCTCAAAACGCAGTTTTGCCAACTGCAGCCTTGCCCGGTCATTGGTGGGGTCCATCTCGACTGCGCGCACCAGGATTTCGGCAGCTTTGTCCGTTTCTCCGCGTTCCAGCGCCAACTGGGCATCGGTAACCAGAGCATCGGAGGGACGCGGGGCGTGGCGTTCAATCAGCTCGCGAATTGCGCGTTCCGGTTGTGCGCCCATGAATTCGTCGATGACTTGGCCGTTCCTGAATAATTTCACTGTTGGCAGGCTGCGCACGGCATAACGTGCGGCCAAATCCTGCTCTTTGTCCGTATCGACTTTGGCGAGGAAGAAGCGCCCTTGATATTCGTCAGCCAGCCGCGCCAGCACCGGCATTAGCATCTTGCATGGGGCGCACCAGGCGGCCCAGAAATCGACCAGAACCGGGACAGTGTGGGACTTTTGCAGAACCTGGGCATCAAAGTCTGCCTGCGTCACGTCTGCTATGTGAGGTGAATTGCTCATGGGATGGAGCCGCCTATACGTTTATCGGGGCTAATTTGTGGGCATAGAGCGAAAAATCAAGGGCTGCAGAGCCAGTCTGGGAGAGCGGTGCCCAAGGGCCTGCAGACGCGCCGACAGCGCTGCTCGTAGCGATGCCAGCCATGTCTTAAATACGAGGAGTCTTGGCGATTCGGTTTGTCGGGTCTGCGCGGAAACGACAAATGTTGCAATCGCGACCATCGAGGGCTTCCCTTGGAAAATAGCCGGGAGTTCGAGGCCATAGCGGCGGCTTACCACCCGGAAAAGCGGGCTCCGCATCTGCTTTGTGCGCCGAAAGCATAATTGTATTGGCGCTCCCTAGGGGACTCGAACCCCTGTTTTCGCCGTGAGAGGGCGACGTCCTAGGCCACTAGACGAAGGGAGCGGGCGCGGCTGCAGGTTTTCCTTGTGCCTCGAAAGGGGTGCTATTATACCGACCCGGGTTCATTAAACAACGAAATAGAATTCCAGTGATGGCGCCGTCCAGAAACTGGCCGGAAAGGTGAGACAATTAACACTCCTGTGATTATTCCCCGCGCGGAACACCCGATTTCGCGCAATCTTATAAGTGATAATGCCCTTAAAGTGCTCTATCGCCTGCGCGATGCCGGCTTCGTCAGCCTGTTGGTCGGGGGTTGCGTACGTGATTTGATGCTCGGGCACGAACCTAAGGACTTCGACGTGGTGACGGACGCCAGTCCGGAACAGATTCAAGAAGTTTTCCGCAACGCCCGTCTCATCGGCCGGCGCTTTCGCCTGGCGCATATTCATTTCGGCCGGGAGATCATTGAGGTCGCGACCTTCCGCGGTAACCCGGCGGTCGCCGCGGAAGGGGAAACGCAGGGCGATGTCGCCGACGCTGCGACTGGCGGTCGGCATCAGCGACCACCTCAGGCCGACCATAATATTTTCGGAACGCAGGAAGAGGATGCGCTAAGGCGCGATTTCACCGTCAATGCACTGTACTACAACATACGCGACTTCACGGTCATGGATTACGTTGGTGGAGCCAACGATCTTAAAGACGGGGTAATGCGCATGATTGGCGATCCCCACTTGCGATACAGCGAGGACCCCGTTCGAATGCTGCGTGCGGCTCGTTTCGCCGCCAAGCTCGGTTTTCGCATTGACGCAGCAACGGCCGAGCCCATCAGAGAACTGGGTCATCTTCTGCTTGATGTATCGCCAGCCCGCATGTTCGAGGAGGTTCTAAAACTATTTCACGGTGGTTATGCCGCCGAGACTTATGAGTTGCTGCGACGCTACGATCTATTCCGCTATCTGTTTCCGGCGACAGATGAAAGCCTCGCGTCGGAAAGCGAAAACTATCCGCGCGTGCTGCTGCCCAAGGCGCTGGAAGGCACGGATGTCCGCGTGGCTCAGGACAAACCGGTGAATCCAGCGTTCCTCTTTGCCGCGTTCCTGTGGGAACCAATGCGTTTGCGTGTGGGACGGCTCACCGCGGATGGCATGAAAGAGCCTGAGGCGATGCGTCATGCTGCCGATGAAATATTGCGCGAGCAGATCCGACATATTTCCATTCCAAAGCGCTTCAGTTACCCAATGCGCGAAATATGGGAAATGCAATTGCGGTTCCCGCGACGCCACGGCAAAAACGCCTTTCGTCTGCTGGAGCACAAACGTTTCCGCGCAGCGTACGATTTTTTGGTCTTGCGCGCCCAGGCTGGGGAGGCCGATGCGGAGCTTGCCGAGTGGTGGACGACTTTCCAGGAGGTCATCCCTGAGAAACGCACAGATATGGTGCGCTCGCTGGCTCCCGAAACGGGGGTACGTCCAAAGCGTCGCCGGCGCCAGCGCCGACCTGCAGGCCGTGATTCCGCCTGATCGGGCCAGTGCCTTTGTCGGCCTGGGAAGTAATTTGGATACTCCCGCCGACCAAGTGTGCATGGCTATCGCACTGCTCGGCGAACTTCCGGGTACATGCGTTGAACGCTCTTCTGGACTCTACCGCAGTGCACCAGTGGGCATCCAAGATCAACCTGATTTCATCAATGCTGTTTGTCGTCTGTCCACAAGCCTAAAGCCTGCGTCGCTACTGCAGCATTTGCTGGCAATAGAAGCAGGGCGTGGGCGAGTGCGAGAAATGCCTGGCGGGCCGCGGGTGCTTGATTTGGATTTGCTACTCTATGTATGGCCGGACGGTTCTCAGGAGGCCTGCCGCCAAGTGGAGCTGGTGTTGCCTCATCCAAGGCTCCACGAGCGCGCTTTCGTCCTGTATCCTTTATACGAAGTTGCACCGGATCTTGCGATTGACGGCGCCGGTCGGATAGTGGACCTTATGGCCGGGTGTACCGGGCAGAAGATCGAAAAAGTGGCGACGGCCTGTGGCCGGAAAAACGCGGAATTATCCAAGAGAAACTCATGAATTCGGGCACCCAGAACCCGGTCGCAACGGTAGGTCATACACGGAATCCCGGATATGTGGTCGTGGAGGGACCGATCGGCGTCGGCAAGACCAGCATTGCGCAGAGGCTTTCTGAGGCCTTTGGCAGTGACCTGCTTCTCGAGCGCCCCGAAGAAAACCCGTTTCTCGAGCGTTTCTATCAATCGCGCAAGCAGTTCGCCCTGCCGACCCAGTTATTCTTCCTGTTCCAGAGAGTGCGCCAGTTGCGGGAACTGAAACAGGGCGATATGTTCAGACCAGGCAGGGTCGCCGACTTCTTGCTTGAAAAGGATAGTCTGTTTGCGCGCCTGAATCTGGACGATGACGAATGGCGCCTGTACGAGCAGGTGTACTCACAGATGAGTTTGGACATGCCGACACCCGATTTGGTCATCTACCTCCAGGCTCCGGTGGATGTGCTGATGGAGCGTGTGCGCAAACGCGGGGTCGGGTATGAAAGACTCATCGAGCGCTCCTATATAGAATCGATCGTCGACGGTTATACGCACTTCTTCTATCACTATACGGCCGCGCCACTGCTGGTCGTGAACGCGGCGGAGGTCAATTTCGTGGATAGTGATGCGGATTTTGAGGCTTTGCTCGACCATTTGCCCAGCGTGCGCAGCGGCAGGCACTTCTTCAACCCCCTTCCGTCCGGCTTATGAAGCCCGTTACCGTCGCCACCATCAAGGCCATGAAGCAGGCGCGGGAAAAGATCGTCTGCCTGACTGCCTACGACTACAGTTTTGCCAGCTTGCTCGATCGCGCCGGTGTCGACATCGTGCTGGTCGGCGACTCACTGGGTAATGTGATTCAAGGCCATAATTCCACGCTACCAGTGACGATTGATGACATGGTTTACCATTCGGCCTGCGTGGCGCGTGGCGTGACGCGCGCGCTGCTGGTCGTCGATATGCCGTTCATGAGTTATCAGATCAGTGCGGCGCAGGCCTTGGAGAACGCCGGTCGTCTTATGAAGGAAGGAGGCGGGCAGGTCGTCAAGCTCGAAGGCGGCGCGCCGATGGTCGATACCGTACGTTTCCTCGTGGAGCGGGGAATTCCTGTATGTGGACATCTCGGCCTGACACCGCAGTCCGTTCACCAGCTGGGCGGTTTTCGCGTGCAGGGCAGGGATGACACATCTGCCCACCGAATCCGGGAAGATGCGCGATTGCTGCAAGAGGCCGGGGCAAGTCTGATCGTGCTGGAGGCGATGCCGGCAGCGCTGGCTGCGACGGTCAGTGCCGATCTCGAGATTCCGACCATTGGAATTGGAGCCGGAGTTGATTGCGACGGCCAGGTATTGGTGCTGCAGGATATGCTCGGGCTGTATCCACGGCCGAGTCCCAAGTTCACGAAGAATTTCATGCAGGGCAGGGACAGCATCGAGGCTGGCGTGCGCGCCTATGTGGAAGAGGTGCGCGCGGGGACCTTCCCCGGGCTGGAGCATTCATTCAGCTGACTCCATGGATCTCGTCAGGACAGTCACTGAGCTGAAGCGCGAGTTGTCGTCGCTGCGCTCGCGGCGCAAGCGCATCGCTTTCGTGCCCACGATGGGCAATTTGCATGATGGTCACGTCCATCTCGCGCAGCATGCACGCCAACATGCCGACGCGGTTGTAGTCAGTATCTATGTGAATCCGCTTCAGTTCGGGCCAAGTGAGGATTTCGCCGCGTATCCGCGTACCCTCGAGGCCGACATGGCAAAGCTGCGTGCAAGCGGCGTCGAATTGCTTTTTCTGCCCGACGACCACGAGATTTATTCGCGCGGTCGCGCAGCCCAGACCATCGTGGAGGTTCCCGCGGTGAGCGATATCCTGTGCGGTGCCTCGCGTCCCGGCCATTTCCGCGGTGTCACCACCGTGGTCAATCGCCTTTTCAACCTGGTGTCGCCCGATGTGGCGCTGTTCGGGAAAAAGGATTACCAGCAGTGGTTGCTAATCCGTCTTATGGTGAGCGATCTTGGAATGCCGGTGGAAATAATAGGTGTCGATACGGTGCGCGCCGCCGACGGGCTGGCGCTAAGTTCGCGCAATGGCTACCTCAGCGACGCGGAGCGGCGTATCGCGCCATCGCTGTATGCAACGTTAACCGCAATAAAGGGTCAAATGATAAGTGAAGGTTGCATTCCAATCGGCGCGGAAGCAGAGGCAGTTAAGATGCTGTCGCAACACGGCTTTCGTCCGGATTACATCAGTATCAGGCGGCGTAGCGATCTGGCGACGCCCGGGTCCGAGGACCGGGAACTTGTGATTCTGGCGGCGGCATGGCTTGGCCGGGCGCGGCTACTGGATAACGTCGAGGTTGATCTTGGCCGGTAAGAATTTGTAAGTAGTAGTCTAAAATCGGATAATAGGACTTTGGTTAGTTATTTTTCGGTCTAGAGGCTTTCTCATGCAGAGAACCTTGCTGCGAGCCAAGCTGCACCGGGTGCATGTCACCCATTCGGAGCTTGATTACGAAGGATCGGTGGCGATCGACGGCCGTCTTCTGGACGCCGCCGACATCCGTGAATACGAGCGTATCGAGGTGTACAACGTGCGCAATGGCGAGCGTTTCAGCACCTATGCCATCCGTGCCCAGGATGGATCCGGGATTATTTCGGTCAATGGGGCTGCCGCGCACAAGGCCCAGCCGGCGGACATTCTGATTATCTGCGCCTTTTCCATCGTGGAAGAAAAAGAGCTGGCCCTGTTCAAGCCGCGGCTCGTGTATGTCGACGAACACAATCGCATCACGCACACGCGCAACGCGATTCCGGTTCAGGTGGCGTGAACGCAGCTACGCCGGATCGTCAAGACATGAATAAGGCGGCCCCGCAATCCGGGCCGCCTTTTTTTTGGTACCGAGGGTCGGAATCGAACCGACACGGTGTCACCACCACCGGATTTTGAGTCCGGCGCGTCTACCAGTTCCGCCACCCCGGCTTCGTACTGTGCAAGTATAGCAAGCCTGACGTTGGCGAGACAGCCAGTCGCCACTGGCTTGTGAACGCAGAGGAGGAGATAAGGATGCGCGTATTGGCCGGAGATATCGGCGGCACCAAGACGCTACTGCAGATCGTCGATTGTGCGAATAATGCGAGGCGTGTCGTCGCCGAAAACCGCTACGCAAGCGGTTCGTACGACGGCCTGGTTTCCATGTTGCGTGAGTTCCTGGGTTCAGCTGGCCTAGATCGTGCGTCGCAGATTCATGGCGCCTGTTTCGGCGTTGCCGGGCCGATTACCGATATTGCCAACGCGCAGCGCGCGCAACTCACCAATCTGCCCTGGGAGATCGACACCGCGGACCTGGCGCGTGCGCTCGGCACAGAGCGTGTGCGGCTGATCAACGATTTTCAGGCGATAGGCTACGGCATCGAAGCGCTGGCGCCGCATGATGTGGTAGTGCTGCAGGAAGGCGCAGAGATACCGCGTGCGCCGCGTGTCGTTATCGGGGCCGGTACCGGGCTGGGCGTTGGCATTCTCGTATGGCAGCGTGATCATTATGAAGCTCTGCCAACAGAAGGTGGGCATGCGGACTTTGCGCCAACTGATGAGCTGCAAACGGACCTGTTGCGTTATCTGAGGGAAACGACAGGCCACGTGTCCTATGAGCGGGTGCTTTCCGGGCCCGGAATACTGAACATTTACTCGTATCTGTGCGCCGGCGCCGGCCAACAGTCGGATCTTGCGGCTGCAAGACAGGCGGATGATCCGGCAGCAGCGATTGCGAGCGCGGCGCTGGAAGGAAAAGACAAGCTCGCTAGGCGTGCGCTGGATGTGTTCGTCATGATCTATGGCGCCGAGGCCGGTAATCTTGCGCTCACCTGCCTGGCCCGCGGCGGGGTGTACATTGCCGGTGGAATTGCGCCCAAGCTGATAGACAAGCTTGGGGAACCGGCGTTCATGCGTGCTTTCAACGACAAGGCGCGCATGGCGGCAGTGACGGCAACCATGCCGGTGCGTGTGGTGATGAATCCAGCTGTCGGCCTCCTCGGCGCGTCGCTCGCCGCAGGCCGCCTGTAAACCGGGGCAGGTGACGTGCGGCAATGTTAGCGCCGGATTCCTTACTATTGCGCGCGCTTCTTTGCGAAATACGCGGTTTCATCAGTGATCGTTGCCCAGCTTCCTGTTAGGTGCCGATTTCCGCGGGAGAAGTCGACGGACGAATTGGTGCGTGTCTTGCGTGAAAATGCTGCGCCAAGACTGTTGCCGTGAAATGCGAAGAGGCCGTGGCGTGAAATACTGTCCACAATGCGGGAAATTGCTGGAGCGCTGTCGAATAGACGATATTGAGAGGCAGTCATGTGTGTCGAAGGACTGCGGGTTTGTGAACTGGGACAATCCTGTCCCGGTAGCAGCGGCGCTGGTTCAGTATCAGCAAGATATAATTCTGGCCAGAAATTCGCAGTGGCCGCCGGGTGAGTTTTCGCTGATAACCGGTTATCTTGAAAGAGGCGAGACTCCGGAAGAAGCCGCGATACGCGAAGTGAAGGAAGAGCTTGGGCTTGATGCTGAGGTAGGGGGCTTTATCGGTTGCTATTCTCTGCGCGAGAAGAATCAGCTGATTCTGGCTCACTGGGTAGTTGCCAGCGGCGAACTGCAGGCGAACGACGAGATTGCCGAAATCCGTTTTCTCTCGCGCGCCGACTTGAGTCGATGGAAATTCGGCCGCTTTGCGTTGACCTCCGAGATCGTGAGCCGCTGGCTGCAGAATTTTCCGTTCCCCGGCGTGCCTAATCAAAGCTGACGGCTTTGCGCGGGAATCTGATGGCATAGCGTGTCTGTCGGTTTCTCTGGAGCGCTGGTTGCCTTTGAATCTGTGCAAGCTGGAATTGAACTGGCTCCCATGGCGGCGATGGCGCGCTTTGATCTGGAAACAGGAAGGGACTATCGGCAACCTTGATTCAGGACTCCGGGAGCCGGTCGCCGGCTGGTCAATGCCGCGGAAATTGATGTGTATCTTGGCTTGCAAGAACTACGGGGAAAGTCATGCAAAAAGGCAAATGTCTTTGCGGTGCTGTAACGTACTAGGTCGCGGGCGAGCTTGGTCCGATCTTTTTTTGCCATTGTTCGCGCTGCCGCAAGGTCAATGGTTCGGCGTTTAATGCCGCCGATCCGGTCAAGAAGAAGGAGCTTCATGTTGTGACGAGAGCGGAAAAGCTCACCGATTTCGAATCGTCGCCTGCTGTTGGCAGGGTGTTTTGCAGCGTGTGCGGGTCGCGGATTTTCGGCCGCCATGACGCGATTCCTGACACCATTCGCCTGCGTATCGGGACTCTCGATACGCCGGTGACAGCGAGACCCGCCGCCCATATCTTTGTCGGTTCCAAAGCCGAATAGTGCGATATATGCGACGATTTTCCACAGTACCCGGACAAGCCCTCGGCGTGAGGATCACACCGCGGCAAGGTATCCGCGAGAGCCCGCGGAAATGGCGCAATGTTTGTCGCGATGATGAACATGCAGGCCAGATAACGGTTAATCCCTCCTGTCAGGTTTGAGTACGGCAGTATTGGCAGTCGCAACCGGCAGCAGTGACGCGCGGTTGGCGTTGCAAAGGCAGCAGATCAAATAAGGAGCTGTGCCCGGTCGGCTTGGCAACCAAAAAAGTCCCTCCCGGCCCGAGGGCGGGGAGGGACTGCTGGAAAGCGACATCGATCGTTGCTTTGAGCGCGTTTATGTTGTTACGGCCGATCTACCGTCTCCGACTGCAGAACCTGCTGGCTGACCGTCAGCTTGCTAACTTCGACCAGCGGCATGAGACCGACTCGAACAATACCGCGTAGCGTGTCGTGTTGCCGCAGATAGTCGGCCACCGGCGGGCTGAACCGGTAGTACCAGCCGACAAACACTCGTCCCGGGGAGTTGGTGAGAAGGTACTCGTCGCGGAAGGCGCGCAGGTAACGCACGTCTTGCGCCATGGGTGTGCCGTACGCTGCCGTGGCAATGAAGCAGCCACTGCTGCTCCCGCCGCTGGACGTCGCGGCCACCTCGAAGGCGCCGATATCCGGAGTGGCGTCGCGTGCCACACCGCGTTCGTCAACGGAAAAAATAGTCCCGCCTAACGGCTTTGCCGCGCCAATGGCGATGCTTCCGGACAAAAGCGCCTGCGTCTGGGTTGGCCCACCGTTGTTGGCCAGAAACCCGAGACCCGGGTCGAGCGGACCAAGGAAGTTGCCGCTCTTGTCTCCAGACATTGTCAACGTGCAGGTCCCGTCGCTGTCGATATTGTTGCCAAGGGAGCGAAATGACCAGTTTGAAGTGGAACCAGTCTGCCCGCAGTTGGCGTTCACCGCCGGATTGCCTTTGGTGTTGCGTGCCACCAGGGTATTCTGCACTGTGACACTCGCGCTACCCGACTGAAAAATGTTGATACCGGCGCCGCCCGGCACTGTTTCGCCGGTCGTTCCCGGGGACGAGTTGTCAGCAACGGTGGAGTAGGTCAGGAATGCGGGGCCGTTGGTGTACAGGCCAGCGCCCACGTCGCCCGCCGAATTGCCGCTGATCGTGCTGTTGTCAATCTCCAGCGTGACACCGGAACGGGAGCTGATGCCGCCGCCGCCGACCGCCACGTTGCCATTCACTGTCGATCCGATGATGGTTGTGGTATGACTTCCGGTGTCGAACAGGCCACCACCACCTTCGGCGCTGTTGCCGCTCAACGTGACCGAAATAAGAGTTGCAGCAGCATCATTGTAAATACCGCCACCGTTGGCGCTGGCGCGGTTGCCGGAGGCAACAAGGTTGGTCGCCGTCATCACTGCAGGCGAATAGATGCCACCGCCATCGCCGGCGTAATTGCTGGTGAAAATACAATGATTGATCGTCAGTCCGTAGGTGACGGTAGTTACTTCACCGCCGCCAGTGCTTCCGCCTCCACCTCCACCTGTTCCCGGGTCGGTAGCTGTCACCACCGCGCCTGCTGCCGCTCCGACGGTCTCGGCCAGGCCGCCACCCTCGCGCCGGAAGTAGTAGTTCCCCCCGTCGGGGCCGGGAAACGTTGCTGCCCCCAGCGCTTTGCCACCTTTGACGATCAGGTTGGACAGCGTCAAATTGATCGCGGTAGTGGTAGTGTCTGTCGGCGATACGATCACGTGAAACACCCTGTCACCCGCTGTGGCCGTGCATATCGAGCCAGTGGCGCAAGTATTGAGGAGAGGATCAGCTTTTGCGTCGCTGCCGTATGGCAGTGTCGCAATCCAACCGGCGTCAATAGTGGCACCCGCGCCCTGACCCACGATCGAGACGCTTTTCATAATATCGAGATCGCCCGTTTCAGGATCCGGAGCCGCCGTGATCGCGTAGGTTGCGGGCGCGCCGGCCGTGGCCGCAACATAGGTTGCGGTGTACTCGCCGAAATGCAGAACCGAATTATCGGTGCCGGTGGCTGACGGGCCGACGTCCGCCGGCGGTGGAATGGATAACAGGTACGTCCCCTCGGGAAGGTTGATGGTGTCGTTCGTCCCATAAGGGCTGGTGATATCGGCAACGCAGCCGCCGCGGTCGCCGCCGTTGTCGACCGAAATGACCGCTTCGCGCAACGAGCAGCCACTGGTCAGTTCATCGGAAAAGGTGTTGACCGTTAGGGTGGCACCCTGCGACGACTGGATGGACAATCCACCTAACAAGAGTCCACCAGCCAGCGCCATAGTCAGTTTTTTGAGTCTGGTATTCATGGCAAATGCCTCCGTGTTTTGAAACCGGCGTGTAAAATTGTCAGCGCCGGACATGCGTTGGTGAATGCTCGTTACTCCTTGGCACCGCCGGCCTTGGAATTGGCGGTACAGTGCCGGGCTGGCGGAAATGGATCTGGACTGCTGATTGATTCGGTACCGCTGGCGTGTGCACGAGCAGTTGCGCCATCCATACCGCAGGCTTCAAGCCGACTCTCACCGCCGCGCGCAGACCGTCGTGCTGGCGGATGTAATTAGCCATCGGCGGGCTGATGCGGTAGTAGTAGGCCACCAGCTTGCGTCCAATGCTGTTGGTGAGCAGGTATTGATCGCGGAATGCGCGCAGGTAACGCACGTCCAGTTGCATAGGGCTGCCGTAGGCAGCCGTCGCGATGAAGCAGCTGCTGCTACTGCCGCCATCCAAGGAGATGCCATAGGGATATTCATAGGACCCGATGTCGGGTGTGCTGTCGCGCGCGACGCCACGCTGGTCGACGGTGAGGCCAGTCAAGGGCACATCGCCGTTTATCGCCGGGCTTCCGGGGAGCAACGCAATGGTCTTGGTGCGTCCGCCATTGTTAGCCAGGGCGCCGATCTGCGGATCGACGTTGGCCTTTTCGCCGAAGCCGGTGAGCAGGCAGGTGCCGTCGCTATCCAGGTTGTAGCCAAGTCCGACGCTACCTGAATTGACGCTGAATGTTCCGCCGGTGGCGCCGCAATTGGCGCCTGTGTGCGTGGCCGGATCGGTGCCTTTGTAGTTGTGTGCGAGCAGCACACCGCGCAGCGTGACCGCGGCGTTGTTGGCAAACGTATTAATTCCCGAACCGCCCATGGAAGCTTCGGTACTGGTAGAGCCAGTGGTGGAGGTCTCCGTAGTTTCGATACCGGTGACATTGCCAACCACTGTGACGTGTATCAGGTTGATCGTGCCGTTGGTATTGATGCCGCCGCCCATGTCCTTGGCGTAATTGCCGCTCACGGTGTCATTGGCCATGTTGATCGTGACCCGGGCGCGGCTGCTGATACCACCACCGCCGACGGCGGCGTTGTCGCTCAGGGTGGAGCCAATAATCGTTGTCGTGTGACTGCCGGTGTCGAACAGGGCTCCGCCGCCCTCGGCGCCATTGCCGCTAACCGTGCTGTTGGTCATGTCCATGCGGGCATCGTTGTAGATGCCGCCGCCATTGGCAAAGCCATAATTGCCGCTGACCGTAATGCCGGAGACGGTTGCCACTGCGGTGTTGTAGAGTCCGCCTCCGTCGCCGGCGTAGTTGCCGGTGAGGGTGACATTGGAAAGCGTAAGGTTGTAGGTTGGACCGGTTTCCTCGCCTCCGCCCGCGCCGCCCGGGCCGCCCCTGTGGCCGCTGCCGCCCTCGGTGCCGCCGCTCGCGGCTGTCGGATCGTAGGCGGCGGCCGCCACGGACACGGCGATGGCGCCGCCACCGCGGCGCAGACTGTAGTCGATGGTATCCGGACTCGGCGCCTGCATACCGGTCAGATTCCCGAGCCTGCCGCCCTTCACGGTGAGATCGGAAATCTTCACATCGACGGTGGTCGTTTGATTGGTGACGATGTGAAACACGCGATCGCCAAAACCTTCTGTGGCGCTACCGGGGTCAGTAACAGTTGTGCCTGTAATCGGTTCGGTCACCGGGTACTGCGGTGTCCATCCGCCATCTATGATAGTGCGATCTTCGCCGGCGCCCTGAAGGATGACGCTTTTCATGATATCGAGATCGCCTACCGACGCGTTAGGTGTGACCTTGATGGCGTAGGTGGCGGGTGTTGTCGTTGTGGCCGGAACATAGGTCGCGGTGTACTCGCCGACCTGCCAGGTGTTGGCGTCGATGGAGACCGGCGCGTTGGATTCGGGCGGAATCGACAGCTGGTAGGTTCCCGCCTGCAAAATAATGGTATCTGCTGTTCCGTACGGATTGGCGCTGACATCGGCAATACAACCGTTGCTGTCGGCGCCGTTGTTGACGGCAATAATCGCCTCACGCAGCGTGCAATTGGTGTCGTTGGCAACTTCATCTGCAAAGGACGTCACAGCGATAGTAGCCGCGTTTGTGCTGCCTAGCAGCCCGGCGGCAAACGCCGCCAGCACGATCTGCCGCGTCAATTTGGATCTGGTTTTCATTGCACACCCCCTTTGTGGTCCGCATTCATTTCCGGGAAATCCGTTTCCGATCTTGCTGGAATTCGTTGAGCTCTGACCGGCGCGCTAGCGCAAGTCTCATGCGACGCCGGCGCTGCCATGCCAATTGCGCGGCCGCCGCCAGCAACATTCCCGGGATAACGGGATCGAGCGGTCTGTTGATGCCAAGGCTGATGGCGCAACCGCTGCTGCCGGATGAAACCCCAGTCGGCGCGGAATAGACTTCAACCGTTGTGCCTTGCGTGTAATAGGCGTCGGTTGAACCATCCGCCCGAGTGATGACCCAGACAGCGTCCAGGCGTGAGCCATCGGGGCTGGAGCGTAGTTGCGATTCGGCCGCGTCCCCGCTGACCAGCGTCTGTCTCGATTCGTAAGAAGCACCGCCGTTGCGCGTGCTGGTGATGGAAACACCGATCGGGGTGTAGGAGGTGTCATTCGTCAGCGTTTCATATGCCACGTAGAACACCCGGGTGTTCTGAACGCTATCGCGCGGATCCGGACTGCCGACGATGGCGCCAGGCGTGCCTACCAGTCTGGGTTCGAAAGCCGTAATCATTGGGTTGCTGAGTCCGGATACATTCGCCGGTGCATTCCAGCTGGCGCCACCATCAGACGAAGTGCGGACGTAAAAGTTGTAATTGGCTTGAAAAGCGTCTGCGGCAACTTTATCGGTCGTGTAGTTGTAGCCAACGGCGATGAAATTTCCGCGCAGAAGTACGCGATGCGATTTGCTGTTGTCGCCGGCGATCATGTTGCTTACATCGATCGGCGGATCGAACGCGCCGGGATTAAATCCGTGGTCGCGGCTCAGCATGATGTCGGCTGGAGCCGCGCACCCGGGGGTGGCAGACTGGCGATAAATAAGCGCGATCGTGACGCCCCCATTGCCGGCGCTGCTGGAGTCTTGCGTGGCCATGAAAACGCGCCGCGCGTTCATCGCCGTGTCGCTGAGTATTGTGCCGTCGCTGTTCACATCTGGAGTTAGGAACGGAAAACTATGGAAGTGGACGGCTTTCCCGCCGCCTTCATCTGCCGTATCCGCCGTGCCGCCTGTTTCACCCGTAGTCTTGGCTTTCTTGGTTTCTTCGTAGGCAAGCACTGCCTGACTCGTAGTGTCGTTCAGCGCAACCAGACTGATAGCCGGGCGCGAGGCAGCACGCGCATCTGTTCCGCTGGCAGGATTGTTCGACACCTGTGTGGGAACCGGAAACGGCGTGCCCGTTTGAAATGCGTTCTTGGAAATCGCGTCATAGAAAATGTTGGTGCCGTCGTGGGCGTTGGCGCCGCTGCCACCTTCGCAGGGACCTTCCTTGTCACTTTCCAGTACGAGCCCCGCCGGATCTTCCTGCCACGCCGCAGCGAAGCCACTTTTTGCCATTGTGGCCATGATGTTTACCGCATCGCGTGATCCATCGGTGAGCTGTTGCGGCGTGCTCCAGCTGAGGCCGCCATCCTTCGAGCGCGCCGTCCAGATGCAGGCGTAGGGCACTTCATAATAGGTCACGCCGCCCATGGTGACGCCGTTATAGTTGATGCTCCCCTGGCTGCCGCCCAAACAATATTTGCTGCGCCAAAGCACCAGAACATTATTGCCGCTGGCGACAATGCTCGGTTTTTCGTTCTCGGCAAAATATGGCAACGGCGCAGTGGTGACTAGGCCGTCGTTATCAACGTATTTGGAGCTGAGTGCGCCGGTGTTGGAGACGTTGGTGCGTATCCAGGTGATTCCGTCATCCACCGAGCGGGCGATCCAGATGTCGGTCTGATCGCCGGTGGCAGCTTGTGGAGTGCTATCACGCAGACCGTTGCCATACGCGATAAGCAATGGATGATAACCTGTATTTGGGTCCACGCTGTTGAGTGTGGCCAGCCGACCATTTGCCGTGATGTTGCCAAGCTGCGGAGTGTCTGACACATCGACCGCATTACTGAAGGACAGCTGAGTGGCCGCGTCCGCTTGTCCCCAAAGCAGAAGCAAACTTGCCAGGGCGATTACACTTTTCTTTGTGTTCATCGCAAGCCTCCTGAAATTCCGCATGCAGCCGATTGTGAATTTCCCCTGGACTAAAATCGGAATTTACGAATATTATTATCCTTAGATAAGCAAAAACTGTTTTGACAGGAATCAGAAAGCGGCCAAGAATTTGGCTAGCCTCGCCAGCCAGAACTTGATAGACATCAAAGAATCAAACAGAGAAGTCGGTTAAAATTGGATGTTGGTCAGGAAAGGACGCGATGCTGCAGAACAGGAATCAATCTCTGTACTAGTGAAATTGGATTTGTGCCTCATGCGTCGTGCGGGCAGGGTGGGCCGCAGCCTGTGCAGGCGAATGTCTCAGCTGAAAGCTCACTGCGTTTCGTTAGCGCGAACGCGAAAGGCGATGGGTCAGCTGGATGGGGTACGAATTTTGTGGAGCTAGCTGTCGGCGCAATCTTCAGTTGATCCAAGGCAACGTCTGGAAGATGCGGTAATCCATGTCGGGGAACAGATTGTTGCGCGCAGAGACTTCACGTAGATAGCCATCGTCAAGCTGGCCGGTTTCCAGCATGCCGGCAAGGCGCTGAAAGCGATGTATGTGCGTCTTGAAGCGCTTGGTCGCGTAATCGGTCGCTGAGCCAGATTGCATCATGAATGCCCAGTCGCTCGATTGCGCCAGCAGTAACTCGCGCGCGGCCTGGTCGAGCACCGAGCGACGTGCGCCGCTGGCATCCGGAATTCGTTGCACCAGCGTACTCATGCTCCCGGCGGCGGAATGCAGATGAGGGTACACCCAGTCATTGGAGCCGTTGAGCCAGACTTCGTGGAAACCGCCGGCTCCCCAGCTGCATTCGGGCGGCGAGGCAGTCTGCAAGTGGCTGCAGTGAAGATCCAGGTACTCAGCCGGTGTTATGGTTTCGATGTCATGTTGATCTCGGGCGATTTTACGCAGCAGGAAATCCAACCATTGCGGCCCTTCGAACCACCAGTGGCCGAATAGTTCTGCGTCGTACGGAGCCACCACAATCGGTTGCGCGTCGCAGTGTGCGGCAGCCCATTCCAGCTGTTTCTGCCGATTGAACATGAAATTGCCGGCATGCTGCGCCGCCTGCTCGCGCGCCCAGCCAGGGTGGTAAGGTTCCTTCCAACTGCCCTTGCCGGTAATGCGAAAATACTTGATACCGGTGAAGCCTTTCACGCCTGCGTGTCGTAGTGCATGCATGTGAGGTGCATCGATGTCGAAACCGGCATCGCGATAGAATTCGCGATACATGAAATCCCCGGGGTAACCTTCTTCCGCGGACCAAACCTGTTTTGATGACTCGAAATCCCGTCCGAACGCCACTGGCCCGGCAGGAGTTCGCAGTGGGCGGAATATGCCGTTGCGTGGGCGGGGGTCTGCATTGAGAATGCCGTGTGTATCAAGGAAAAAATGATCGACGCCGAATTGCTGAAGAATCTGCTCCAACCCTGGCAGGTAGCCGCACTCCGGTAACCAGATGCCGCGGGGCTGCTGCCCGAGGATGCGTTTGTGGGTGCGCACCGCCATGGAAAGTTGCGCGTAAATGCTTTCCGGTTGGGACGCAAGCAGGGGCAAATAGCCGTGGGTTGCGCCGCAGGTAAGCACTTCCAGGTGACCCGATCCCATCAATCTTCGGAAGGCTCGCGTCACATCCAGGCCGTCGTGCTCCACGAAACGCTGCCGCAGGCGGGTAAAACGTTCGGTATAAAACTGCACCACCGGCTGAAAGTACCGGTCGCGCCGAGTGCGCGTGCGCTCTCCCTCGAGGGCGAGCAGACGTTCGTCCAGGTATCCGAGAAAACGACGCTGGAGCAGAGGATCGGTCATCATTGAAAGCAGCGTGGGCGTAAGGGACATCGTGACGCGAAAAGGCACGCCGTCAGTCACCAATGACTCGAACACGTCGAGCAGCGGCAAGTAGGTTTCGCTGAGTGCCTCGTAAAACCAGTCTTCCTCAAGAAAACGCGGGTACTCCGGGTGGCGAACGAACGGCAGATGCGCGTGCAGAACGAGCGCGAGATAGCCTTTCGGTTTCAATGGTGCAGGGTCAGCGGCTGCTGACAGAGGCAGACCACACTGGAGTGCTTCCTTCGATATGACCGCCGCTGCGAACGTACATCTTTCGGAATTCAGCGTCGCTGATCCACCATTCGCTATCGGTGGCAGTCGAAGCACCGCGTGATGGAATGCGTGCGACACCTCGGCGAAGCGTGGTTACAAACGAGCCATCATGCGTGTAATAGCCAAGCTGCAAGTAAAGCGCGGCTTCGGTGAGCAGTTCCCCGAGATGAAAGTACCAGCGCCCGCTTTCGCTCGGTAATGCAATCTCATCGAGCACCTCGAGCACGCGGTCACGGATGCGGCATAGGCGGATGCAAAGGCCTGGCTGCCGGGTGAGGCTTCCCGGTTCCAGAGCCCAGTAACCATGAAGAATTCCGGGCTTCTGCGGCAACAGACCTAGTAGTGGTTCGGGGAATGGCGGCAGATTCTCGATATCCTCGCCCAGATCGATTGAGAGAAATGGCAGTGTGAGTTCAAGATTTGGTAGCGTCGTTGAATATTTCGCGCTTTCTATGCGTTCCTGCATCGGGGCATTATGCGGTGTACGGGCGCGCGGCACCGCTGCGGGTTCAAGCGAATTTGGGTTACTTGTCGCTCCGGTCAGGCGTTTTCTTGGCGCTGGCCGCTGGGGCGGGGCTTTCTTGCTGGTGGACGCGGATTTGGCTGCGCGTCGATGCGCCGCCTTTGCGACGGGATGGGCGCGGGATTTCGATTTGCCGCGCTTTGCCTTTCGTTTCTTGGCGAGCAGGCGCACCAACTCTTCCTTGCGCAGCTTGGAGTAGCCGGTCAGACCAAGGGCGTGTGCGGCGGCGCGCAGTTCTTTCAGGGTTCTTTCTTGTTTTGCCATTTTATCTGCTCCCGTAGCTTGACCATGGTTCCTTTTTCGGAATCATGAACCATACCAGCTTTCCAGGAAACTCTATCAATGATAGGCCAAATAGGCGATCGTTGATTTCTGCGTTTGTCGTCATAGAAAAAAGTTGCCACTGCGATTGAGATGCCTTTGCGTTTGCGAGGCCGCTGGTCGAACCGTCCGGAATATCGATTCCCGTGCCCACATAGTGGCCCGCCAATGAAGCGGTATATCTATCGATTGTACAGTCAATTTGTCATGTCGCAGTGCCGGTCGTCCGGTTCAATGCGCCGGCTTTGTGCGCTTGTTTTTGCAAGATGTGAGATACCTTTCGGCGGGGCGATCCCTCCCCGCAGCGGGATTACCGGCTAAGCAACGAAATTCTTGAATTCGGTTTTTTTGTGACCGGCCATGGTCCGTTCATTCAGAGTGCAACTTGATTGTCAGACCTGCCGGCAACTTGCAATCAAGAGTCGGTCGCACGTCCCGACTGCGTCTCGATTTGATCCGCGTCAATGTCTGAGTTTCCCTGCAACGGCATGATTCATTGAAGCGAGCCGGCTCAAGAATCTTGGTGGCGGTATTGCCGCTCGGAATTGCCAATTCGATGTATGAATTTCCCTCGGGAGGAAATTGAATGTTTCTCAGGAATAAGGTCAACCACGACATCGTTGAGATCCTGGATCTTGATGCACTGTTTGATCCATTCAAGACGAGGGTAGCCGGCCGCTATCATGCAGGAGAGGAAATGCAGGAGCCTGGAATGTTCAACAAGCCGGAACTGGTTTTCCCTTCGGGTGAGTCGCTGCCGCGTTGCTGGATAGACGTGCATTACCGCGATAGTGCAGAAGGAAACTGAGTTTATGGATGCTCAGCCATGTCTTGATACGTGCTGCGCAACTCGGTAAAGGTCGATATAGCTTTGCGCACTCGGGCGCCAGCTGAAATCCTGACGCATGCCTCGTGCTGTGATCGCCTGCCATATGCCGCTGTCGGCGTAGAGTGCCAGCGCACGACTTACCGCGGTGGCAAGAGATTCGACACTGTCGCCATCAAAGACAACGCCGGTCGCAGTACCGGCATGCAAATTGACGGGCGAGGCGTCAACCACGGTATCGGCAAGGCCGCCGACACGCCGCACGACTGGCAGCGTACCATAGCGCAGACTGTAGAGCTGGTTGAGTCCGCAGGGCTCGAAGCGCGACGGCATGAGAAAGATGTCCGAGCCCGCCTCAATTTGATGCGCGGTGGGTTCGTCGTAGCCGACGAACGCCGCCATACGACCCGGGTATCGCGCCGCTGCCCTGCGCAGCGCATCTTCATAGCGCGCCTCGCCACTCCCCAGTACCAGAAGCTGTATTGGTTGCCGAAACAAGTGTGGCAATGCATCGAGAACCAAATCGATGCCTTTTTGCTGTACCAGACGTCCAACCATACCAATCAACGGAATACCCGTATTAACAGTAAGGCCATAGGCCTCTTGTAGTGCGCGTTTGTTGACGCTTTTATTCTGCAGGTGGTCGACATCGTAAGTATGTGCGAGGTGGGGATCACGTGCGGGGTCCCATTCGCGGTCGTCGATACCGTTCAGAATCCCGACGAGCTGTGAGGTCCGATGGCGCAGCAGCCCGTCGAGTCCAAAGCCGAAGTCTGGCAACTGAATCTCGCGCGCGTAGGTGGGGCTGACAGTGCTGAGCATATCCGCAAACACCAATCCACCTTTGATGAATGACAGTTGACCGTAGAATTCCAGTGCTTCGGGGGACCACAACGACGGACTCAAGCCCAGAGTTGCAAGTGTGCCAGGCGGGAACAGTCCCTGATAGGCAAGATTGTGGATTGTAAATACAGTCGCCGGTCGGTTGTTTGCGCCCATCAGGAGCGGCGGCAGCAATCCGCACTGCCAGTCGTTGCAATGCACAACATCGGGGCGCCAAGAGAGGCCTGCGAGGTTTAGTGCTATCGCCTCGGCGACGCGTGCGAATAGGGCAAAGCGGGTCGCGTTGTCGTCCCACGGTCGTCCGAGCGGATCCAGATACGGGTTGCCAGGGCGATCGAATGCCGGTTGGTAGTCCACCAGCCAGGTCGTTACGTTGCTGCCGGGCAGGCGGCTTTCGAGCAGGCGCAGGCGCGCCGTCAAAGCGGGCAAGCGAATGTCGGCTACCACCTTTGTCGGTCCTGCATTTTGCAGGGCAGTGCGATATGCGGGCAGAAGCAGGCGCACGTCGCATCCCATGGCTTGAAGAGCGGGCGGCAGGCTGCCGGCGACGTCGCCGAGGCCACCTGTTTTGATCAGCGGGTGAGCCTCGCTGGTGACGTACAGAACCTTGACCATGATTTGAGAATTGTAAATCTTGCTGAAAGACGCAGAGTGTAGCCGAGGGCTACATGATTATGCCATCAGTACTATGCATCTTGGCCTAGGCGTGGTCCAATCAAGGTGTGTCATTGGCACGACACACTTCTCATGGTTCATGTCCCCGCGAAACCATTGCGTCGAGATGTTGATACCCAGGTACTGTCTGCCCAGAAATAGACGCGCCCGGACATATGGCACGAAGCGCTGAAACGAGCGACAATCATCTGCAGCAAGGGCGCGATTGCGAATTCGGGGGGATTTGACGGCGAGTGCATTGTATTGTGCTCGCTTTTTCTTGCGGAGTTCCAGAGAAGGGACCGATTGCATGTCTAAAACGAGAGAGCAAAGTCCGCGATTCGTCAGTCGTCTCACGCGCGATACTCTGGCCCTGATTCTGGCGGGAGGTCGCGGTAGCCGTCTGAAGCAAATGACCGAATGGCGTGCCAAACCGGCTGTTCCCTTCGGGGGCAAGTTCCGCATCATCGATTTTCCGCTTTCCAACTGCATCAATTCCGGCATACGCCGCATCGGTGTTCTTACCCAGTACAAGGCGCATTCCCTGATACAGCATATCCAAAAGGGATGGGGCTTCCTGCGCGGCGAATTCGGCGAATTCGTCGAGTTGCTCCCTGCGCAGCAGCGCATCGAAGCATCGTGGTATCTTGGGACTGCCAACTCTGTCTATCAAAACCTGGATATTATACGCAATCACGACCCCGGCTACGTGCTGGTACTGGCGGGAGACCACGTCTACAAGATGGACTATGGTCCAATGCTCGCCTGGCATCTCGAGCAAAATGCGGATTTAACCATCGGCGGAATTGAAGTTCCGCTTGATCAGGCCGGCGCTTTTGGTGTCATGGAGGTTGATGATGATTCGCGAGTGGTTCGCTTCCTCGAAAAGCCGGAAAATCCCCAGCCGATGCCAGGACGCACAGATGTCGCCTTAGCTTCGATGGGCATTTACGTATTCAATACTCAATTCCTCTATGAGCAACTCATACGCGACGCCGACAATCCGAAATCAAGCCACGATTTCGGGCATGACATCATTCCCGAGGCCATTAAGAAGTACCGTGTCGTTGTCTATCCGTTTCGTGACACGGCGAACGGGCGCCATGCCTATTGGCGCGATGTCGGCACTGTCGATGCCTTCTGGGAAGCCAATATGGAACTCGTCGGATTGACGCCGGAACTCAACCTTTATGACAAGGAGTGGCCAATCTGGACCTACCAAGAACAGTTGCCGCCGGCCAAGTTCGTATTCGATTACAACGATCGGCGCGGTATGGCGGTCGATTCCATGGTGTCCGGTGGATGTATTATCTCCGGTGCGGTAGTGCGGCGTTCGCTACTGTTTTCCAACGTGCGCGTTGAGTCGGGCTCGATCCTAGAAGATGCTGTTGTGCTGCCGGACGTGGGCATCGCTCCAGGTTGTCGCCTACGGCGGGTGGTTATCGACCGGGGATGTGATATCGCCGCGGGCACGGTAGTTGGCGAAAATCCGGAAGACGACAAGACGCGTTTCTATGTCACACCTGGGGGGATCACGCTCATTACTTCTGCGATGCTTGACCAGGTGCTGCATCATGTCCGCTGAATCGCGCTTGCGGGTAGTACTTTGCTGGCACATGCATCAGCCGCAGTATCGTGACCTCATCAGTGGTGACTACCGGCTGCCCTGGACCTATCTGCATGCGATAAAGGACTATACGGACATGGCGGCACACCTCGAGGCGGTGCCGCAGGCGCGCGCGGTGGTGAATTTCGCGCCCGTCTTACTGGAGCAGATCGACGACTACGCGCGTCAGATTCACGGCTTTCTGCACGATGGCGTCGCGATCCGCGATCCCATGCTGGCCGCCCTGGTCAGCGCGGCTTTGCCGGCGGACTCGGAATCGCGCTTGCATCTCATCAGAAACGCGCTTCGCGTCAATCGCCAGCGCATTGTTGCGCGGTTTCCCGATTTCGAGGGACTAGTCGAATTGGGCGACTGGCTCACGGCCCATCCCTCGGCGTGCGCCTATATTGGCGATCACTTTGTGGCTGACATCGTTGTCTGGTATCACCTCGGCTGGCTTGGGGAAAGCGTGCGGCGCAAAGAGCAGAGGGTCCAACGCCTTATGCAGAAGGGCCGGGGTTTCACCCTGCACGACAGGCGCGAGCTCTTGCAAGTCATCGGCGAGCAGATGGGTGATGTCATAGCGCGCTACCGGCGACTCGCCGAAACTGGGCGCGTCGAACTCTCAGTGACGCCGTATGCGCACCCGATCCTGCCGCTGCTACTTGATCTGGGTGTGGCGCGTGAGGCTATGCCGGACGTGCGCCTGCCACTGCTCGACCACTATCCCGACGGCGCCGCTCGCGCGCGCTGGCACGTCGATCGGGGCAAAGCGGTATTTCAGCACTACTTCGGGTTTGTGCCGCAAGGATGCTGGCCAGCCGAGGGAGGAGTGAGTGTGGCTGCTCTGGAGATGCTCGCCGCCGCGGGCTTTCGCTGGACGGCCAGCGGAGAAGGCGTGCTGCGCAACAGCCTACCCAAGCCGGCACCCGCGGCGAACGGTCATGTCGAGGAAAACAATGGCCAAGCTACCCCGCCTTGTCTGCATCGCGTTTATCAGGTGCGGGATATTCCCATTCGCTGCTTCTTCCGCGATGACGGACTTTCGGATCTTATTGGTTTCACCTATTCGGACTGGCATGCCGATGATGCGGTTGCCAACTTGATTGTGCATCTGGAGAACATTGCCGAGGCTTGCCGCGACGCTCCGGGCGCGGTTGTGTCCATCATCATGGACGGCGAAAATGCCTGGGAACACTACCCCGAAAACGGGAAGTATTTTCTGAGTGCGTTATACGAGCGCCTTTCTCAACACCCAAAGCTGGAGCTGACCACGTTTTCCGCATGCCTGGATGGTGGGGCGACTGCTGTTTCGTTGCCCGGAATCACGGCTGGCAGTTGGGTGTACGGAACCTTCTCAACCTGGATCGGCGAAGCGGACAAGAATCGCGGTTGGGAAATGCTGGGCGACGCCAAGCGCGCGTTCGACGCTGCCGTGTCAACGCACCGCCTCTCGGGCGCAAAACTGGAGGCCGCCGAGCTGCAGCTGGCCATATGCGAAGGGTCGGACTGGTTCTGGTGGTTTGGTGACTATAATCCAGCCGATACCGTAAGCGATTTCGACAGCCTGTTCCGCTTGCACCTGGCGAATCTATACCACATGATCGGAGAAGCGCCGCCGCAGTACCTGTCGCAAGCCTTTACACATGGCGGAGGACAACCGCAGCACGGTGGAGTGATGCGGACGGGCAAGCGATCGTAAGTCCGGCGTGGGATCGCATCGATCCGAATTATGCGCGATTGAGACCCGACAGCGATTCCGATTGCAGCCTGGCCGCCACGTTTTCCTAAAAAATGAATTCGAGCACTGAAGATCGGTATTCACGAACACCCCTGAATCGCCGCCGCGCTGGCATTCTGTTGCATCCGACATCGCTACCGGGAGGCGACAGGAACGGCACTCTCGGCGAGGATGCTTTTCGTTTTGTCGATCTGCTGGCAAAGTGCGGCATCTCGGTGTGGCAGACTCTGCCGCTTGGGCCGACGCACGATGATCTTTCACCCTATCAGTGCTTGTCGGTGCATGCCGGCAACCCTAATCTGATCGACTGCCAACGTCTGGTGCAATGGGGTTGGCTTGACGCGCAATCGACGTCAGAACGAAAGCTGTGGCTGGCGCAAGCGTACGCCGGTTTTTCGCGCACCGCGACCGTCGCAGACCGCGCGGATTTAGAGACATTCGTGCAGCAGCAGTCCCACTGGTTGCATGATTATGCGCTTTATTTGGCCTTGCACCGAGAAACGAGCGGTCGCCCCTGGTGGCTGTGGTCGGAGGCGTTGCGCGATCGGGAACCAGGGGCGTTGGCACAGGCGCGGCAGCGTCTTGCACCTCAGATAGAACAGGTGTGCTTCGAGCAGTTCGTGTTTTTCCGTCAGTGGTTGGACTTGCGACGCCATGCGGCCCACAACGGCGTACTGCTTTTTGGAGACATGCCCATCTTCGTGGCGCACGATAGCGCGGACGTATGGACGCATCGGCGCTATTTCTGTTTGGACAGCGACGGGCAGCCGCGTGTTGTTGCCGGCGTACCCCCCGATTACTTTTCTGAAACTGGGCAGCGCTGGGGTAATCCGCTTTACGACTGGGCGGAAATGCAGGCCGACGGGTTTCGCTGGTGGCGCGAGCGAATGCGCACGCAACTGATGTTGTTCGACATTGTGCGTATCGATCATTTTCGAGGCTTCGAGGCGTTCTGGGAGATTCCCGCACATGAGCCCACCGCCGTTGGCGGCCGCTGGGTGGCGGCACCCGGCGATGCCCTGTTCAGCGAATTGCGCGCAGAGTTCGGTCCGCTGCCGCTGGTAGCGGAGGATCTGGGTTTGATTACGCAAGAGGTGCACGCGCTCAGACAGAAATATTCCCTGCCCGGGATGCGTGTGCTGCAGTTTGCCTTCGAGGGCGGCGCAGACAATAGCTATCTGCCACATCACTACGACAGGCATACCGTTGTCTACACCGGCACTCACGACAATGATACGACCGTGTCGTGGTATGAATCGGTCTCGGCAAGGGCGCAATCCTATGTTAGGGATTACCTTGGCCGACCGACCGATAGCATGCCTTGGCCACTTATCCGTGCGGCGCTGGCGTCGGTGGCGAATCTGGCTATGTTGCCCATGCAGGATGTGCTAGCGCTTGGTGCCGGACACCGCATGAACATGCCCGGCACAAGCAACGGCAACTGGCGCTGGCGCTTCGGTTGGGAGCAGCTGACTACGGATGCCGTGGCGCTGTTGCACCACCTAGTTATTCTCTACGGCAGGGCAGCGCAATGATTGCAGCGGCCGCAAAGTTCCATGATGTAGCGCCGGCAATTGCCAAGCAGCAAATTGACCGTTATTGATTCGCGAAGGACGCTGAGTTACAGCCAGACCATGCAGCCGGTCTCAAAACGGTGAGCGAGCGCAGGGTGGAATGGGAACATGCGTATTCTGTAGAACTGCAGACCGGCCAGCCTTGGACGCAGATCGAGGTGGAATAAGGTTTCGCCCGATGCATCTGTTTCGCCCGGAGTGAAAACATAGCTGTGGCGTGTGACAAACTCGCCATGTTCGGTTTCAGTGCCGACCAGGCACTCCATTAGCACGTCATCGGTACCCAAACCGTTGAGATTGGTAGCGATGCGTATTTTCAGCGCGTTGCCGGACTTGAGTTCCGTCGGCGCTTCGTCAATGCGACGCAATTTGACCTGTGGCCAGGCCAACAAGACGCGCTTTTTCCATTGAGACAAATCCTTTGCCCGGGCGAAATCATTTGCCGCCAGCACGAGGCGCTGCTTCTTCGCGCGTCCATAATAGTTATGGATGTAATCCATCACCATGCGTTCGGCATTGAATCTCGGCAGTAGAGATTTCATCGATGCCTTGGATTTCTTTACCCAACCCTCAGGATATCCTTGACCGTTACGCGTGAAATAAAGCGGTCTAACCTGCCTTTCCAGTATATCCAGCAGTTCCTGCCCCTCCTCACGATCGCGATAGCCTGGTTCGTATTCTGGCCCATGCGGTGTTATCGCCCAGCCGTTCGTGCCGTTGTAACCCTCGCCCCACCAGCCATCGAGCACGCTCAGGTTGATGACGCCATTGATACCGGCCTTCTGGCCAGAGGTGCCACTTGCTTCGAGCGGATGCTCCGGAGTGTTTATCCATACATCGACGCCGGTAACGAGTTTGCGCGCGAGCGCTAGATCGTAGTTCTCGAGCAGTATGATTTTGCCCTCAAATTCCGGGCGACGCGAAAAGTCGTGAATTACCTTGATAAATTGCTGGCTGGGTTTGTCGTTCGGGTGGGCCTTGCCGGCAAAAATTAGCAGAATCGGGTGATTCGGGTCGCCCAGCAGGCGCTCCAGCCGCGGCGGGTCGGAAAAAAGCAGTGTGGCCCGCTTGTAGGTGGCAAAACGTCGGGCAAAACCGATGATGAGTGTATCTGTTTGGCGCGGTGTGAGGTGGGCGGTAAGGCGCTCGATAAGTGCCTGGCTGCAGCCATTGCGGCGCAGCTGAAAGAGCAGGCGGCGTCTCGCTTCCATCATCAGTTCCGCGCGCAGCGATTGTAGTGTGCTCCAGTAGCTGTGGTCCGGAATATCGTCGATACACTCCCAGTATTTTTCATTGAGCAGCTCGTTTCGCCATCCGCTGCCAAAGCGCATATCGAACAGGTTAATCCACTCGCGCGCCAGGAAGGTCGGTACGTGCACGCCGTTGGTAACGTAGCCGATCGGGTTTTCCGCAGCAGGTATCTGTGGCCAGATATAGCCTTCCATGCGTGATGCCACCTGACCGTGGATTCGGCTTACACCGTTATGGTAACGCGACCCGCGCAGGGCAAGCGCAGTCTGGTTGAATCCATCCGGATTGCCAGGACTAAACCCGAGTTCCAGGAAACGGTTCATGCCGATGCCGAGCTCCTTGGCAAAATTTCCGAAATAGCTGCCCATGAGCTCATGACTGAAAATATCGTGCCCTGCGGGTACCGGCGTATGGGTGGTAAACACCGTACCGGACGCAACGAGCTCCAAAGCGCTGTCGAAATCCAGGCCTTGTGTGACGCGCAGCCGACAACGCTCCAGAATCTGGAACGCCGCATGCCCCTCGTTGATATGCCACACCGTCGGTCGTAGCCCGAGTGCGAACAGTGCCCGCACGCCGCCTATCCCGAGAGTGATTTCCTGGTGCATGCGTGTAGTCACATCGCCGCCATAAAGCTGGTACGTGATGGAGCGGTCGGCTTCTTGGTTTTCCGGGAGATCACTGTCAAGCAGGTACAGACTTATGTGGCCGGCCTTCGCTTTCCACACCTTAAGCACAACGCGCCGTCCAGGTAGATCGACGTGCACGTGAATCTCGCCGCCATCTGGATCGATTGCCGGAAGGATCGGCAAGTCAGCAAAGTCGGTGGGGACGAAGTGAGCCACCTGGTTTCCATGCGGATCGATGGTCTGCATGAAATAGCCTTGCCGGTAGAGCAAGCCTACCGCTACGAACGGGACGCCAAGGTCACTTGCTGCCTTGCAATAGTCACCAGCGAGAATTCCCAGTCCGCCCGAGTAGATATTAAAGCTCTCGTGAAAACCGAATTCGGCACAGAAATAGGCAACAATATCCTGTGCCGGATCGAGATAACGCTCTACGCTGGGAACAGAGCGTTCGAGATTGTATGTATCATAGGCAGAAAGAACGCGGTTGTATTCCTCGAGGAAAATCCGGTCTTCGGCCGCCTCGTTAAGTCTTTCTTGCGAAACTCTCCGCAGGAATACCTTCGGGTTGTGTCCGCACCGGCCCCAAAGTTCCGGGTCCAGGCGGTAGAATAATCCGCGCACAGCGCGGTCCCAGCTGTACAATAGATCGCTCGCCAGCTCGCTCAGGCGCGCGAGGCGCGCAGGAATGACAGGCTGAACCTCAAGCAGGAAGCGCGTGCTTTGCATCGGATCTTTTGCAGGTTCTTTCATCGGCTGGAACTCGCGTTGCGGTGCAGCTGCCGCGGCGCGGACCCGCGGGGCTTGGTGGCGATGATCGAAGACTTTGCACGGCGTGTCTCGGGCATGACCGGACTGTTCCGCTGCTGTCAATGAGCTTTGTATGGTACCGAGGGTCGGAGTCGAACCGACACGGTGTCACCACCACCGGATTTTGAGTCCGGCGCGTCTACCAGTTCCGCCACCCCGGCCTAATTTAGAGGGCAGTATAGCGATTCCCGCGCAGCTATAACAAGGTTCATGTTTGTTTCCAGCTGTAACAGTACTGTGCCACCCGCAAGATTTTTTTATATAGAGAAATATGCGTAAGTCTGATTTCAATTTTAATCTGCCGAAGGAGCTCATCGCGCAGGAGCCGCCAGTGGAGCGCGGCACAAGCAGGTTGTTGCAGCTTGATCGGAACAGCGGCGCTTTGCAGGATCGTTTATTTGCCGATCTGCCGCAGCTGCTAAAGGCAGACGACATGCTGGTGATCAACGATACGCGAGTCTTGCCCGCGCGTCTCCATGGCATCAAGGATAGCGGTGGTCGCATCGAAATACTGGTCGAGCGCGTAGAGGGCGTGCACCATTTTATTGCACAGTGCCGCAGCAGCAAGCCGCCAAGACCTGGCCAGAAGCTGATTCTGGAGGGGAACGCTAAAATGCGTGTGGTTGGTCGGCGCGGAGAATTCTACGAGCTGGAAACGGAAGGCCCCGAGAGTGTGATTCAGCTTCTTGATCGGATTGGCCATATGCCATTGCCGCCCTATATTGGCCGCGAAGACCAGCCGCGGGATCGCGAACGCTATCAGACGGTTTACGCCGTTCAACCGGGAGCAGTGGCCGCACCAACGGCAGGATTGCACTTCGACGCGCGCCTGCTCGATCTGCTACGGGCTCGCGGCATCGAGATCGTGCCGGTAACACTGCATGTCGGCGCTGGCACGTTTCAGCCGTTACGCGTCGACGATGTCCGTGCGCATCGTATGCATCGTGAGCGCATTGACATCGGGGCAGATTCAGCCCGGCGCATCAACGCTGCTAAAGCCGCCGGACGCCGCATTGTGGCAGTCGGCACCACGGTGGTGCGTGTTTTGGAAAGCATGGCACACGCATCCCGAGGTCGGGAAGGTGTCGAGTCCGGCAGCGGGGAGACGGATATTTTCATTTTTCCGGGTTATCGCTTTCGTGTAGTCGATGGACTTATCACTAATTTCCATTTGCCCGAGTCGACCCTGCTTATGCTGGTGTGCGCATTTGCCGGAACGGAATCGGTTCTTGCCGCGTATCGGCATGCAATCGAGAAGCGTTACCGCTTTTTCAGTTATGGCGATGCAATGCTCGTTTTGCCTGCGGTCTGAAGTATTATGTCAGCGGACTGTACCAGGTTTGGCGTCGATTTCGATTACAAGATAAATTCCAGGTCAAAGTGAACTTCGAAATACTTGCCGCTGATGGTGTGGCGCGTCGTGGTCGCATGACGTTCGCCTGTGGATCGGTTGAAACCCCTGCATTTATGCCGGTCGGCACCTACGGCACCGTCAAAGCGATGACGCCCGAGGAGTTAAGGGAGCTTGGCGCAGAAATCATCCTTGGCAATACCTTTCATCTAATGCTGCGACCCGGGGTCGATGTCATTCGTCAGCACGGCGACCTGCATGGTTTTATGCACTGGCCTGGACCGATTCTCACGGATTCCGGCGGTTTCCAGGTTTGGAGCCTTGGAAAGATCCGAAAGATCAGCGAGCAGGGGGTTAGGTTTCAGTCGCCCATCGACGGATCGCCTATCTTCATGGGGCCGGAAGAGTCGATTGCCGTACAGGAGGCCCTGGGCTCCGACATTATGATGGTGTTCGACGAATGCACGCCGTATCCTGCTACCGAACCTGAGGCGCGTGCGTCCATGGAACTGAGCCTGCGCTGGGCCGAACGCAGTAAGCTGGCGCATGACGTAACTAGGGGCGCGCTTTTTGGCATCGTCCAGGGCGGTATGTACGAGCATTTGCGCGAAATTTCGCTGACCGGGCTGGTGCAAATCGGTTTCGACGGCTACGCGCTCGGCGGCCTGTCAGTAGGGGAACCGAAGGAAGACATGCTGCGCATCCTCGGACGCCTGGCCCCAAGGCTTCCGCCTGATCGGCCGCGCTACCTCATGGGTGTAGGTACACCGGAGGATCTGGTCGAGGCGGTGCGTCGCGGCATGGACATGTTCGACTGCGTTCTGCCGACGCGCAATGCACGCAATGGTTGGCTTTTTACCCATGACGGTGCCGTCAAAATACGCAATAGCCGCTACGCGCGCGATACCGGTCCGCTGGATCCGGCCTGCGGCTGCTACACCTGCCGCAACTACAGCCGCGCCTATCTGCGTCATTTGCACATGAGCAACGAGATCCTGGGCGCGCGCCTCAATACTATCCATAACCTTTATTACTATGAAAGGCTGATGAGCGGCCTGCGGGAGGCCATTCTCACAAAAACACTGGATGAATTCGTCAAGAAGTTTTATTGTATGCGCCGCGCGCAGTAGCGCGCGCCTGCGGGCGGCGACAGCTAACCCGATGATGCGAGCAGGCCGGTACGGCCAACAAATTGATCGATAATCCGATTTCGACGAACGCCCTGAAGGATCTATAGATGAATCTACTGATATCCGATGCCCATGCGGCTGGTCCGGCAGCTCCCGCTGGCCCGACTGTCCCAGGGGGCAATCTCATGATGCAAATTCTCCCCCTTGTTGTAATTTTCGTGATCTTCTACTTTCTGCTGATTCGTCCGCAGAGCAAGCGCGCGAAGGAGCACAAGGCCATGGTGGCTGCGATAGCCAAAGGCGACGAAGTTGTGACCAATGGCGGTGTTCTTGGCCGTGTCACCGAAGTCGCGGAAAATTTCGTGTCGCTGGAGATTGCAGAAGGCGTTTCCATCAAGGTGCAGCGACAGGCGATTGCTTCGCTTTTGCCAAAAGGCACGATCAAGGCATTGTGAGTGACGCTGACCGTAAAGCGAGAATGCGCGCGCCCGGCAAGCGGTACTATCTGTCCTGATCTGGTGGCTGAAAACCAGAAGAACCAATCAAAACTCCCGCGATGAACCGATATCCGTTGTGGACTTACCTGCTGATCCTGGTGATCGTCATCTTTGGCGTCATTTACGCTCTGCCTAATCTGTATGGCGAATACCCGGTTGTGCAAATTTCGCCCACGCATGGCGCCACGCTTGATGCGCAAACGCTGTCGCAAGTCGAACAGGCTCTGCAGCGCGCTGATTTTTCCTACAAATCTGCGGTGGGTGACACGCATCGTATCACTGTCCGGTTCCAGAGCACCGGTGTCCAGATGCGCGCGCGTGACCTGATACAGCAGGTGCTTGGCGACAACTACAGCGTGGCGCTCGATCTACTACCGGCTACCCCGGGATGGCTGCGCTGGATGCATGCCGCTCCTATGTATCTTGGACTGGATTTGCGCGGCGGTGTGTACTTTTTGATGCAAGTCGACGTGAACGCGGCCATCAAAAAGGCTGAGGAGAGTTATGTCGACGATTTGCGTGACACCATGCGCGCCAAGGATGCGCGCTATCTATCGGTCGATCGGCAGGACAGCGGCGGCATTCTGATCCGCTTTCGCGATCAGCAGGATCGCAGCAAGGGTCGTTCCGCCATCTCCGATAAATTTCCCGAATTGACTCTGACTGACCTGTCGCAAGGTGGCGAGTATGACCTTGTGGCTAATTTGGGTCCGCAAGCGTTGCAGGAAAAACGCAAATTCGCTCTCGAGCAAAATATCACTTCATTGCGCAACCGCGTCAACGAACTGGGTGTGGCCGAGCCAATTATCCAGCAGCAGGGACAGGATCGCATTGTGGTCGAATTGCCTGGTGTTCAGGATATCGCCAAAGCCAAGGAAATCCTGGGTCGTACTGCGACTCTCGAAATCATGCTGGTTGACGAAAAACATGATCTGGCCGCGGCTCTTGCGGGAAATGTACCTCCGGGCGACAAGATCTATTACGACCGCCAAGGAAGACCGATCCTGCTCAAGGATCACGTGATCTACTCTGGTGACAACATTATCGACGCATCCCAGGGTATCGATTCACGGAACGGCGGTGCGGTTGTGAATATAACGCTTGATTCGCGTGGCGCCTCCATCAATCAGCGAGTCACTGGCGAGAATGTCGGCAAGCGTATGGCCGTCGTTTACATAGAAATCCGCCACGAAATCGTGCTCGATGCCTCCGGTAAACCTGTGCTGGATAAGAACGGCAAGCCAGTGAGGCACGCAGTGCAAGTGGAAAAGGTCATTACCGCGCCGGTGATTAACGAGCAGCTGGGCAAGCGTTTCGAAATTACCGGCCTCCAGAGCATCGAGGAGGCCCGCGATTTGGCGCTGTTATTGCGCGCCGGCGCGCTTGCAGCACCGGTAGAAATCGTCGAAGAACGCACCGTGGGTCCGAGTTTGGGTGCCGACAATATTCGGCGCGGATTTCACTCCACCTGGATCGGGTTCGCGGGAATTGCGATCTTTATGATCATTTACTACATGCTGTTCGGGGTGATTTCCGTAGCAGCGCTTGGGGTGAACGTTTTGCTGTTGGTGGCGCTATTGTCAATTCTTCCGACGACGCTGACGCTGCCTGGTATGGCGGGCATTGCGCTTACCGTGGGTATGGCGATCGATGCTAACGTGCTCATTAACGAGCGCATACGTGAAGAGCTGCGTAACGGCAATTCGCCCCAGGCCAGCATCCACACGGGATATGACAGGGCGTTCGGAACCATCCTGGACTCGAACGTTACTGCGCTCATTGCGGGGCTCGCCCTGTTTATGTTCGGTACAGGCCCGGTGCGCGGCTTCGCAGTTGTGTTGTGCCTCGGTATTCTCACGTCCATGTTCAGTGCCGTACTGGTGTCGCGCAGCCTCGTTAACCTTATCTATGGCAGTCGACGCCGGTTGGAGCAAGTTTCCATCGGCAACACGAAATGGAAGTAAATCAACAGACCGGATAACAACGCGCCATGGAATTTTTCAAGATAAGAAAAGACATTCCCTTCATGCGCTACGCGCTGGTATTCAACGTGATATCGGTGATCACGTTTATTCTGGCGCTGTTCTTTCTTGCGACCAGGGGACTCAACCTCGGTGTGGATTTTACCGGTGGAACGGTGCTCGAAGTGAACTACGGCCATGCGGCGGACATCCCTAAGATCCGCGATGACCTGGCGACACTCGGATACCACGACGTGAGCGTGCAGACTTTCGGTACTGCGAGCGACGTGCTGATTCGCTTACCACCCCGTAAGGGCATGGCGTCGGACAACCTGTCGGACGCGGTAATGGGTACTTTGCACAAGGACGATGCTTCGGCCCAGCTTCGTCGCGTGGACTTCGTCGGACCGGAGGTCGGTAGCGAGCTGTTGACCAATGGCCTATTGGCGCTCGCCTTCGTGGCCATCGGAATCGTCATCTATCTGTGGTTCCGCTTCGAGTGGAAATTCGGTGTGGCGACAATCATCGCGAATCTGCACGACGTCGTAATCATCCTGGGATTCTTTGCCTTTTTCCGCTGGGAATTCTCACTTACAGTGCTGGCTGCCGTACTCGCAATTTTTGGCTACTCGGTGAATGAGTCAGTTGTGGTGTTCGACCGAGTACGTGAGAACTTCCGCAAGTTGCGCGGTGTAGGCGTGCCGCAAATCATCGACAATGCCATCACCCGCACTTTGTCGCGTACCATCATTACTCACGGTTGTACTCAGCTGGCCGTACTTTCCATGCTATTTTTCGGCGGCGAGGTGCTGCATTATTTCGCACTCGCTCTGACGATCGGCATCTTGTTCGGCATCTATTCTTCAGCGCTGGTTGCGAGCCCGATTGTCATGTGGCTCGGCATATCACGCGAAGACATGATCCCGGCGAAGAGAGACGCGCAACTTGACGGCAGGCCATAAGGCCGCCAGCTGGCGGCCTTATGTGTCCGCCTGTGCGCGTCGTACCGCATTTCCTGTCACTCCTTAAAAAGCACCCCGCCGACCGGCAATTGCCCACCTGCGTCTATCATTTGTCGGTTCTTGCCGACCAGTAGTCCTACAAAAGCGGTTGTTCGTCGGATGGAGGAGGATTCCGCCTTTGCCGCGACCCGCAAACTCACCATAATCTGACCAGTACATTAATAGAAACAGTTACCAGCCCCATCACGTAACGGAGAGAGTGCCATGGTTGCCTGGAAATCCTGGATGATCTGGCCGGACGACGCCCTTTTGTCGACGTTTGTGCTGTTTCTAATCGCCGTCCCTTTTCTTTACGGCGCGCGCAAGCCGGTGCACAGCATTATCCGGTCCGTAAGCCATCTGGTAAGCAACCCGATGCGGCTCGCGGCACGCTGGCTCATGCTGACTGCGCAGGAGTTGCGCCGCCGCAATCAGGTGGTGCTGCTGGCGCATGGTCGCGAGGAGGTGAGCCAGCTGATCGAGAGGGAGTTTGAGCGAGTGGATGCGGTCGTCAAACGCGATCTGCATGGCTATCCGGTACTGCAGCGCAAACTGATGGATGAAATCACGCGCATCGAGGAAGACTACCAGAAATGCGGTGAGGTCCCGCCGGTGCCGCCGGAATGGACCAAGGCCGTCGCGGTCATTGCAAAACTCAAATCCACCGGCGATCGCATGGTGGAGATGATCCTCGCTGATATTCTGGACTCGGTAACCAAGATTCACGATAAGGCCATCGCCCAGTATCGCAGGGCATATGAGACGCGGCACAAGATTCTAGAGGGCTTCAAACCGTTCTGGCGTTCCTTGAACCGGACCTTGTCAAAAGTGGACAAGAGCCTGGTAGGTATCCAGGAGCGCGCGATAATCATCGACAACCAGATGCAGAAGTACGAGGAAATTACCAAGAGGACCGACCAGGCGGAACATACGCTGGCGGCGTCGGGGATGATTCAGTTTGCGATCTCTGCCTTTGTGCTGATAGTCGCTGTCGGCGGTACGGTGATCAACTTCAACCTGATTGCTCTACCGATGTCGGAAATGGTCGGCGGCGCAAGCTATATCGGTAACTTCAAGACTTCAGACATAGCCGCTCTTGTAATCATACTCGTAGAAGCGTCCATGGGTCTTTTCCTTATGGAGTCGCTGCGCATTACGCGTCTCTTTCCGCGCATCGGTTATATGAACGACCGCATGCGCCACCGCATGATCGTGATCGCCCTGACCTTGCTGGTGATACTTGCCGGTGTGGAGGCGGCGCTGGCGCTGATGCGTGATAGGATCGCAGCGGACAACTCAGCATTGCGCGAATCGCTGGTCGCGTCGCAGCAACATATCAAGGTGGCCGCGAGTTGGATTCCTACGGCAGGCCAGATGGTGCTCGGATTCGTTCTGCCCTTCGCGTTGGCGTTCGTCGCGATACCGCTCGAGTCATTCATCTATTCGTTGCGCACCGTCGCCGGCGTGGCGCTGGTAGCTCTGATCCGGTCACTCGCGTTTACGCTCCGTTTTATCGGTAACCTGGCGCGCCAGATCGGCACGACCCTCATCATGAGTTACGACGTGTTGATATTTATTCCATTGCTGATAGAGCGGATCGTCAAGGGCAATGGCTTTTCCTGGCCTGCGAGAAAAACCTCAGGCAATGAATCGGAGGTTGTCCAGGTGTTGAAACACGAGGATGTTGAACCCGCAAACAAGAATGTGGAGGGAGCCGCGCGGAACATACGTGCGGAACGGATCCTGTGATTCGCCGTTGGACAGCTGCTCTGCTCGCGCTGGGATTGCTTGCTGTCAGCGCCTGCGCCAACAGTCGTAGCCACGCCCAGGCCGTCTACATGCTGGTAGACACCTCCGGTTCCTACGCCGAGGAGGTAAACAAGGCGCACGTCATAATCAATTATCTGCTGGGTACGCTGCAGCCCGGGGATTCGTTTGCGGTGGCGCGTGTCGTGAGCCGTAGTTTCAGCCAGAAGGATATTATTGGCGAAGTGACCTTTGATACGCGCCCCTCGGTGGCCAATGCGCAGAAGCGTGAGTTTGACAAGACCATTAGCAACTTCACCAGGCACGTGGTGCCGAGCTCACACACCGACATCACCGGAGGCATCATCCAGGGGGCCGAATTTCTCAACGAGACCGGCGCTGGCAGGAAAACCATTCTGATTTTTTCCGACATGGATGAGGATCTGAGCAAGGGAACAATCCGCGATTTTCCGATCAACCTGAAGGGTATCCGTATCGTCGCCGTAAACGTCATCAAGCTGCGTTCCGATAATGTCGATCCGCGCCTGTACATCGGCAGGCTAGACTGGTGGAAAAATCGGGTGCTCAAGGCTGGAGCGGTCAAATGGACGGTAATCAACGACCTTCAGCATCTGGATTCAATCCTGGAGCGCTAGAGCGCCACCGTTGCCACGCATGAAGAATGGGGCGTGGAATGAACAGCCGATTGGCAGGTTCCTGGAATTACCGACGCTTTGGCGTTTGTCCGATATGCTTGAGCCCATCTCGTTGATAATCCTCTGATTGTTAAGTGTTATTGCTGCTTACGATCGAGCCATTAATAACTCGCCACCGTCGCCCGGTACGCCGCAAGGGAGCCGATGGGGAAGCCGTCTGACATCCGGGCGCCCCATCACGCATCCCGACTTGCCCTATCAATTCTGCCTGTCACGACCGGAATACCAGCGTGCTGACTCTTGCCTGACAGGTCGGGGCTGACATTCGGGCCGGGCCGGTCGGCATTCTGCGGGCGCATGGGCCGGAAATAGGCACGGCGCGTCGAATCGGCTATCCTTAACCGCTTTTCCACCCGGGAACTGCCAGTAGTGGTAGGTGGCGCCGCCCGGCACTAGCGCTAGGAGAACGTCGAGCCGATGTTTACGAAAGACATGACCATCGCGGGTTTTGATGAGGAACTCTGGCAGGCAATGCGCAGCGAGCTGCGCCGTCAGGAGGACCATATCGAGCTCATCGCATCGGAAAACTACGCCAGTCCACGGGTTCTTGAAGCGCAGGGTTCGGTGCTTACCAACAAGTACGCTGAAGGTTATCCGGGCAAACGCTATTACGGTGGTTGCGAGTACGTCGATATTGCCGAACAGCTGGCGATTGATCGGGCCAAGAAGCTGTTCGGTGCGGCATATGCCAATGTGCAGCCGCACTCCGGCTCGCAAGCGAATGCTGCTGTCTACCTGGCCCTGTTGCAGCCGGGCGATACGATTCTTGGCATGAGTCTCGCGCATGGTGGGCATCTGACGCATGGCGCTAAGGTCAATTTTTCCGGAAAGATCTTCAATGCTGTGCAGTACGGCCTCGAGGAGAAGACCGGCGAGATCGATTATAACCAGGTGGAACGGCTCGCACGGGAGCACAAACCCAAGATGGTGGTGGCCGGCTTCAGCGCTTACTCACGTGTCGTCGACTGGCAGCGTTTCCGCTCGATCGCCGATTCTGTCGGTGCCTTCCTGTTTGTCGACATGGCGCATCCAGCTGGCCTTATCGCCGCCGGCTTGTATCCCAATCCGGTGTCAATTGCCGATGTCACAACAAGCACGACTCACAAGACCCTGCGCGGTCCGCGCGGCGGCCTGATTCTGGCACGATCCAATCCGGACATCGAAAAGAAACTCAACTCCATCGTGTTTCCGGGAACCCAGGGAGGACCGCTGATGCACGTGATTGCAGCCAAGGCGGTCGCCTTCAAGGAAGCGCTGGCTCCCGAATTTAAGACCTATCAGAAACAGGTGCTGGACAATGCGCGCGTCATGGCCGACGTCATAATGCAGCGCGGTTTCAAGATCGTTTCCGGCGGGACTGACGATCATCTGTTTCTTGTGGATCTCATCGATAAAGGCATTACCGGCAAAGACGCGGAAGCGGCTTTGGGTGATGCACACATCACCGTCAACAAGAATGCAGTGCCGAACGATCCGCAGTCGCCATTTGTCACCAGCGGTATCCGCATCGGAACACCGGCGGCAACGACACGTGGGTTCAAGCAAAACGAGGTGCGCTCGCTTGCCGGATGGATCTGCGACATTCTTGCCGACATGAAAAGCGATGCGTTGCGCGCGCGTGTGCGTGCGGATGTAGAGAAGCTGTGCGCGCGCTTTCCGGTGTATGAATCCAGTGCCAGCTAGTCTATCAATGCCTGCGGCCGCAGCCGAATGGGCGCGCGATCCGTGGGGACATATGGGCGGCTGCGCGCCGATGGCAGTCTGACGCCATGCGCTGCCCTTTCTGTTTCGCCGATGAAACCAGGGTAATCGATTCGCGCCTGGCGGACGACGGCGACTCAGTCAGGCGCAGGCGCGAATGCGAAGTCTGCCGCGAGCGGTTCACGACGTTCGAGCGAGCGGAGTTGCGCCTGCCACAGGTAATTAAATCCGACAGCCGACGCGAATCTTTCAGCGAAGACAAACTGCGTGCGGGTATGACCCGTGCACTGGAAAAGCGGCCAGTTGACGCGGAAGCGGTAGAGAAGGCCATTGGACGCATCCGCCATAAGTTGCTGGCCAGCGGCGAGAGAGAGGTCCACTCGCGCAAAATAGGAGAATGGGTCATGGAAGAACTCAAGGATCTCGATCCAGTCGCCTATGTGCGTTTTGCGTCGGTATACCGCAGCTTCCAGGACTTGGACGCATTTCGTGAAGAGGTGCAAAGGTTGCAGAGCGAGCCGACCGGGGCGGATCGACGTAAGCAACTGAAGCTCATTCCCGAAAACGAGGCGAAACCTGATGCAACGCCACCGCCAAAGATAAAGTCGGGCGGCGGAAGCAAGAATCATGATTGATGCGGTAGTCGATGCCCGTGCCATGGCATTGGCGCTGCAACTGGCCGAGCGGGGCCTGCACACCACTGATCCCAATCCGCGTGTCGGCTGCGTAATTATCAAGGACGGGAAGAGTGTCGGCGAAGGATGGCATGAGCGTGCGGGCGAATCCCATGCCGAAATTCATGCGTTGCGTCAGGCGGGTAGTGCGGCGCGAGGCGCCACCGTGTACGTGACGCTGGAGCCGTGTTGCCATCATGGGCGCACACCACCGTGTACCGACGCCTTGGTTGCTGCGGGGGTTGCGCGTGTTGTGGCTGCCATGCGTGACCCTAACCCGCAGGTTGCCGGCCAGGGGCTGGATGCACTGCGCCGCGCCGGAATCGAGGTGGAAGTCGGCTTAATGCACGATCAGGCGGCAGCGCTTAATCCCGGATTCATACGACGCATGCGCGGCGGCCGGCCATATGTGCGCGTGAAGCTGGCGGCAAGCCTCGATGGGCGCACGGCCATGGCATCTGGCGAAAGCAAATGGATTACGGGCGAGCCAGCGCGCGTCGATGTACACCGCTTCCGTGCCCGCAGTTCTGCGGTGATGACCGGCATTGGCACCGTACTGGCCGATGATCCGGCTCTGACAGTGCGGTTCATCGCTACGGAACGCCAGCCAAGACGCGTGGTCGTGGATTCAGATCTCAAGCTGCCGCTAACCGCACGTGTCGTCGCCGAACCCGGATCGGTGCTAGTGGTGACGGCGAGCGAAAGCGCAGAGCGAGTTGAAAAACTGCAAGCAGCGGGCGCGGAAGTGTTGCGGTTGCCTGGAGCTCACGGAAAAGTCGACCTAGCGTCACTTCTGACGCACCTCGGGGCGCGTCAGTTTAACGAAGTGCTGGTCGAGGCCGGAGCGAACCTTTGCGGCGCGTTGCTGGCGCAACATTTGGTGGATGAGCTGGTGATTTATTTTGCGCCTCATCTGATGGGCTCGCAGGCGCGCGGGATGTTTGCCATTCCCGGGTTGGAGCAGATGAAAGATCGCATGAATCTCGAGGTGCAGGACGTGCGTGCGGTAGGACGAGACTGGCGAGTGGTGGCCGCACTGCGCGCCTGACGTGTAATCTAGAAACGGAGCGACCGAGCGAGATGTTTACTGGAATTGTGCAGGCGGTAGGGCGCATTGGACATCTGGAAACCAAGGGGGAGGACTCGCGCTTGCATGTCGTTTGCCAGGGGCTCGACATGTCCGACGTCAGCCTGGGCGACAGTATCGCCGTCAACGGTGTATGCCTGACCGCGGTAATTTGCGATGGGGATGGATTCTGGGCCGATGTTTCAGGCGAAACACTGGCGCACACTACTTTAGGAGAGGTGCGGACAGGTTCGCGCGTCAATCTTGAAATGGCGCTGACGCCAAGTTCCAGACTCGGCGGTCATCTGGTGAGCGGCCATGTTGATGGCGTGGGTGTTGTGCAGGGACGTCGCGATGACGGCCGTTCGGTGCGCTTTCAGCTTGAGGCGCCACAGCAGCTAGCGCGCTATATCGCACAAAAAGGCTCGATTTGCGTGGACGGAGTCAGTCTTACCGTGAATGCCGTCAGCGGCGCACGCTTCGATCTCAACATCGTTCCGCATACGCTGGAGAGCACCACGTTAGGCGATCTGAAGTCGGGGCAACGCGTGAATCTGGAGGTGGATCTGATTGCGCGTTACTTGGAGCGGCTATTGCTGGAACGCGCTGACGACCCGGGGTTGCGGCTGAATGAGGATTTTCTTCGAGCCCACGGCTTCCTGGGCGATCCGCAACGCTGAAATCGCGACGTCACCCGGGACTTGCGCCTTACTGGCCCCAAGCCTTGCGCAATGCCGCGTACTTCTTGCTGTCTTGGCTGTCGCCGTTGCTTGAGGCTTGTGGCCGTGCGGCCGGCCTCACAGCTCTGTATACGTGGCGTCTTTGCAGGACTTCGTGTTTGCGCGGCGCGACGTTTGGCTGCCGGCGCTCGATCACGTGTGCACTGGAAACGCTTGCCGCACTGGGCGCTGTGTTCGTCGCGACCTTATTTTGCGCTGCCGCGGAGTGCGTAATAGTCTGGTCCGGAACCTGGCTGACAGTCGCTGACCCGTTCGCTGCCGGCGTTTCCTGGGCGGCGACGCCCGTCGCCGGCGGGTAGGCTCCGGAACCGGGTTTGGTCATATAGAAGGCGACCACCAGCGTAATAGCCACTGTCGGCAGCAGGCTGGCTGCCGCTATCAAGATCCGACTCTGCATGCGCGCTGAGAGGCGCGTCCAAAGAGAATGTCCGATATAGACCCCGGACTTGCCCGAGGGCCGTTTCTCGGGCGAGCGGTAATGGGGTTCGATGTAGTGCGACAGGGCCGCCCGTTCCTTGTCCTTGCGGATGGTTTTGAGCCGGCGATAGGCGCGTACATGAATCATTCCAAGCTTGATCAGGTCGCTGCGAAATTCGTGCGCGTTTTGATAGCGCTTGTCCGGCTCCTTTTCTATTGCCTTGAGGATTACCGCCTCGAGTTCCTTCGGGATATCCGGTTGCAAAGTGGAAGGTTTCGGCGGTTGCTCGTGCAAATGTGCATCCATGTACTCGTAGTCACTCTTCTTCTCAAAAGGTAATCGACCCGTCACGGCCTCGAAAAGCGTGACGCCCAGCGTGTAGATGTCCGAACGGAAGTCGGCGTCTTTGCCTTTGATCTGCTCCGGCGAGATGTACATGAGCGTGCCGATCATGGAGCCGGTTTGCGTGTTGTCCTTGTTGTCGATGATCTTGGCGACACCAAAGTCCATGATTTTGACTTCGTGGCCGCTGGTGATGAAGATATTGCTCGGCTTGAGATCACGGTGCACGATGCCCAGACGATGTGCGCGTTCCACGCCGAGCAGCGCCTGCTCGAACACCCACACAGTGGTCGCAACCGACAAACGCCCCTCGTTGTGCATCCGCTGAGCAAGCGTCTGACCCTCTATGTATTCCATTACCAGAACTAGGCTGCCGGACACTTCGAAAAGCGAATGCAGCGTGACGATGTTGGGCCCATTCAGGCGTGCCTGGGCCTGAGCTTCGATACGGAATCTCTGCAGGAATTCTTGATTGCGGAAGAGATGCGGGGATAAGACCTTGAGCGCAACCGTGCGGTCCAGCGTTGTGTCATGTGCCTTGTACACGACACCCATGCCACCTTCGCCAAGTTTGCTGACGATGAGGTAGTTGCCGAGGGTGCTGCCTGGCTCTATGGAATCGAACGGCAGGTCACCTGGGCGGGTGGTGGATGACGTCGACTGTACGCCGTCCCCGCTGATGACAGCGGTCTTCGAGGTGTTTACGGTCTTCTGTGCTGTTTGGCCTGCAACCCCGCCGCGCAACAATCGCAAATCCGACATACCGGGCACCACCCTTGCTTTGGATTTCTTACCCCTGCAGAGATCTTAATCCATTGGAGCCTGATCGACGGCCTCCTGAAAGACAGAAGGACCGGATAACCGGATGAACGGATGTGCCATGCAATCAATGAGTTGGCGCAATCACAATACCCGTAAGGCAACGTGACTGCGCATGCTGCCGGCGAATGCCGGATCTAGTGTGGACTCGCCTTTGGGCGGCGTAGGGGAAGAATGCGGAAGGCTGCTTCCGCGCGACCCAGCTGGTAGCTGTGACGGTCACCGCGTCGTTGCAGCCAAAGTCTGCTGACAATGAGATATTCCCCTTGGGGCGCTGTGCGCGGTATCGGCAACGGGATCGCGGCGCTATACGAGCCGCTGTCGCGCAATTGATTGGTCAGATCTTCGGTGTTGGTTGCGATGAGCGTCCCATCCTCAGCAAAAAACTCGCGCGTTTCCTTGAAACGCAGATCTGCCGCGCGATTGCGTCGCAGGTAGAGCTGCTTGTGGATCGTGATGATTTGGCAGGGGTGTATCTTGGTGTCGCCGATACTAAGGCGGTAAAGCGTTGCCTCGGCCAGGATGCCGCGCGGCAATGGTCCGAATGCCAGTGTGCGTGGCTGCTGCACATAATGCGTGGCAAGGTCGAGTGTCTTCGCTTTGGCTTCGTTGATCTGACACTCATATTGAGGGGTTGTCACACACCCTGACAGCATGAGGAACGCGCTAGCGAAAAGCACCAAAGCAGGGCCGAGGATTTTTATGTGATTTTGGGCAGCCATTGGGAGTCACGTCCAGGTGAAAACAGTATTGCTAATCTACATGACCCGCCGCCCGCTGTCAGCTGTCAGTTCCTGCCCCAGACGCGGCGCAAGACCTTGTATTTGCGTGGCAAGGTCGTACGTGGCGAAGCATCAGGCGCTGTAAGGGGTACGCCGCCATTTGTGGTATCTGGCGCAACGATCTGTGGCGGCTGGCGCACTGCAGGTGTTACTGGTGCGGCCGCCGGCTGTGCCGCGCTGCTGGATTCCGGCACCAGTGGTGTGGTTACGGTCGGCGGCTTGGTCGGGATCGGATGAAAATGAATGGGAATGAGTCCGAGGGCCAAAGCCAATGCTGCGACCGCCGCAAGTAATGCGAGGTCCAGGGCCAGCCCGCCGAATATCCGGTCACGACGATCTGCTATTCCGGTCATTGGTCCCGCAGTCGGCGCAGGATCCTGCAACGGCGAAGCACCGCCCCGCGTAATGACCCTTCCTGCCTGTTTCTGCAGCGCTTCACGAAACGCGGTTGCAGTCTGGAAGCGCTTGTCGGGATCTTTTTCGATGGCTTTTAGAATCACGCTTTCAATTTCGTGCGGCAGCTTGCGCTGGAATTTGCGCGGGGTCGGAGGCCGCTCCAGGATGTGAGCGTGCATGAGGCTATAATCGCTTTTGCGCTCGAACGGCAGCCGGCCGGTGACCGCCTCAAACAGGCTAATGCCCAAAGTATAAATATCGCTGCGAAAATCGGCGACGCGCCCGGTAATCTGTTCCGGAGAAATGTAAAGCAGCGTGCCGAGCATGGCGCTGCCGAGCTCCGGATCGCTGGCGTCGATGATGCGCGCGATGCCGAAGTCCATAAGTTTAATCTCGCCATTGCGTGTCAGAAAAATATTGTTTGGCTTGAGATCCCGGTGCACGATACCCACGGAATGCGCGTGTTCGACGCCGCGCAAGGCTTGGTCGAATACCGTTAAAGCTTCCTCTATGGAAAGCGGGCCGTCGCTGTGGATATGTTGTTCGAGCGTTTCGCCTTCGACATACTCCATTACCAGGACCAGACCGGCGGGAACTTCCAGGAGTGAAAATAGCGTGACGACATTGGAGCTATTCAGGCGAGCCTGGGCCTGAGCCTCCGTGCGGAAGCGCTGCAGAAAAGTCGGATTGTGGAATAGGTGAGGGGGTAGTATCTTGAGTGCGACGATTCGGCCGAGACTCGTGTCTTGGGCCTTGTAAACGACGCCCATGCCACCTTCGCCGAGCTTCTCCATGACAAGGTAGCAGCCAAGGCGCGTGCCTGGCTCAACCGCCGTAGCCACGAGAGCTTTGAGCGGTGCGGCCGGCTCGGTCCGTCGGTACGCCGCTTGGTCACCCCCTGACCCCCCAGCCGGCGCCATTTCTAGGTTGTTCGATGATTTCACGGCCCCGTCTCGTTGTTTTAGCCGACTTGGATTGCGCTTGTTGTTGGCTAGGCATGTTGGCAGCCTGTTTTGCGCTTTCCTCCCCGATATCCATTAATATAGACGATCCGGTATCACCGGAGGGTTCCTTAACCCGGTGCGGCGACAAACTGGGCCAAAATAGAGGATAATAACGGCTTTTCACTGGACGCAATTATGCCAATCAGCCCCATAACCGAGATCATCGATGAGCTGCGGCGTGGCCGGATGGTCGTCATCATGGACGACGAAGACCGGGAAAACGAAGGCGATCTTTTGATCGCTGCAGAGCATGTGCGTCCTGAGCACATCAATTTCATGGTTCGGTTTGCGCGTGGCCTCGTTTGTCTCACGCTGACACAGGAACGTTGTCGCCAACTGCAATTGCCGCTTATGGTGAGCGACAATAACTCGCGCATGACCACTAATTTCACTGTGTCGATCGAGGCGGCTGAGGGAGTTACGACCGGGATCTCGGCAGCCGACCGGGCCACGACGGTGCGCGCGGCCATCAAACCAGATGCGGGACCGAGAGATGTTGTCCAGCCCGGCCATATTTTTCCGCTCATGGCACGTCCCGGCGGCGTGCTGGCGCGCGCCGGTCATACCGAGGCGGGAATCGATTTGCCACGCCTTGCAGGTTTGAGTCCTGCCAGTGCCATATGCGAGATCCTGAACGAGGACGGCAGCATGGCGCGACTGCCGCAGCTTGAGGTATTTGCACGTGAGCACGGACTGAAGATTGGCACCATTGCCGATCTCATCCACTATCGCATGGAAAACGAATCCACGGTGCAGCGTGCCGCGGAATGCCGTATTGCAACAGAATTCGGCGAGTTCCGGGCGGTCGCCTATCACGATGAAATAGACAATGCAGCCCATCTTGCCCTGATCAAAGGAGAGCTTGCGCGCAATGTACCGGCTATGGTCCGTGTTCACGTGCAATCGAGCCTGCTTGATCTGCTGACGGACGCACACCGCGGGCAGTCCTGGAGTCTCAGGGCGGCGCTGTCACGCGTGGCCAAGGAGGACAGTGGCGTTGTCGTGATCCTGAACCAGGAGGAGTCGTCGGCCGATCTGATCCGCCAGATACAGCATTTTCATCGACAGGAGCAGGGCATAGAATTACCACCCCGGCGTCCGCACCAGGCACTGCGTACTTATGGTCTTGGCAGCCAGATTCTTGCAGATCTGGGTGTGGGCAAGATGCGGGTCCTGAGCAATCCGGTCAAGGCTCCAGGTCTATCCGGATTCGGGCTGGAGATTGTCGAATACATCGCTCCGACCGACCATGGACACGACACGGTGACGGCCCTGAAGGACAGCCGCGGCGCGCGCATAAAACGAGAGTGAGACTATGACTGAAGTGAAGAATATAGACGGCGAACTGAGCGCACGCGGCGCACGCTTTGGCATCATTCTTGGGCGTTTCAACAGTTTTATCGGCGAGCGTCTGCTCGAAGGCGCGGTGGATACCCTGGTGCGCCACGGCGCAGACCATTCGCAGATTGACGTGGTACGCGTGCCTGGCGCCTACGAGATGCCGTTAGCGGCCAAGGTCATGGCGGCGAGTAAGAAGTACGACGCGCTGGTCGCTATCGGCGCGATCATCCGCGGCGCGACACCACACTTTGACTATGTCGCCGGTGAGTCTTCCAAGGGCCTGGCGCAGGTGATGATGCAGTTTGATCTGCCCGTGGCGTTTGGTGTGTTGACGGTCGACAACATCGAACAGGCAATTGAACGTGCCGGAACCAAGGCCGGTAATAAAGGTGTGGATGCCGCAATGTCCGCAATCGAAATGACCAATCTGCTGAAGCGGCTGCGCGCGTGATCCCCTGCGGCGACAAAGGCAGTCGCAAGAAGGCGCGCCAGACCGCTGTTCAGGCGATTTACCAGTGGCAGATGACGGAACAGTCGCCGGATCAGATCGAAACCCATTTTATCAACGATCACGAGCTGAATGGCGTGGATCTCGAGTATTTCCACCATCTGGTGCGTGAGGTACCGCTGCACTGGCATGAGCTCGATGACCACCTGACTCCGTTTCTGGACCGTACCATCGACGAGGTCGATCCTGTCGAGCGGGCAATTCTGCGAATTAGCACTTTTGAATTCGAGTTTCATCCCGAAATTCCATACAAAGTCGTATTGAACGAAGCAGTCGAACTGGCCAAGACCTTCGGCGCCGAGCACGGGCACAAGTTCGTCAACGCCGTACTGGACAAGGTCGCCGCCAAGTTGCGGTCGCATGAGATCAGTCGCCAGGCGTCGTAACGTTTTTTGAACGAATTCGAACTGATCCAGCAATACTTTGCGCACCAGCCGGTGACGCGACCCGACGTTGTCGTAGGCATCGGCGACGATGCGGCGGTGCTGGACCCGCCGACGGATCGGCAGCTTGTCCTGTCAACCGACATGCTGGTTGCCGGTGTGCACTTCCCGCTCGAGACCGAGGCCGACGCCATCGGTTACAAATCGCTGGCCGTGAACTTGAGCGATCTCGCGGCAATGGGGGCAGAGCCGGCCTGGTTTACCTTGAATCTCAGTCTGCCGGCGATCGATGAGACGTGGATCTCGGGTTTTTGTGCCGGTTTGTTCGGTCTGGCGCGCGAACACCAGGTGCAGCTTGTCGGGGGGGATACGACGCGCGGAGCGCTGACGATCGGCGTTCAAATTGCCGGATTCGTTGCGCGCGGGCAGGCGTTGTTGCGACGTGGTGCGCGTGCCGGTGACCTTGTCTACGTCAGCGGAGAGCTGGGTGGTGCGGCGCTTGGACTCAAATGCCGGCGTGGTGAGCTGCAGCTCCCGGATGCAGAGCGCTACGCCATGCTGCAACGCCTGGACCGTCCAATACCGCGTGTGAAAGAAGGCCAAGCGTTGCGCGGTTTCGCTTCCGCTTGCATTGATATTTCCGACGGTCTCGTGGCTGATCTCGGTCACGTGCTGGAGGCAAGCGGGGTTGGTGCGCGCATTGAACTTGCCGCGCTACCCCTGTCGCCTACCTACCAGGCCAATCGCACCCGCATTGGCTGGGATGCTGCGGTGGCGCACGGTGACGACTATGAGCTGTGTTTCACGTTGCCAGCGGAGCGCCAGGCGGCTCTGGAAAAGCTGGCGTCAAGGTTTGCGTGCGGCTTTCGGCGCATCGGGGTGGTCGAGGCACATCCAGGCCTGCGCCTCGTCGATCCTGCCGGCAATGCTTACCAGCCAGGCGTGCCTGGTTTTGACCACTTTCGCACGTCCAAATAAGGAAGACATCGCGTGAAGGCGAAGCAAAAAACGCATCCAGACTGGCGCAATCCGGTGCATGTATTGGCATTCGGCTTTGGCGCTGGCGCGATGCCTTTTGCCCCGGGTACTTTCGGGACGCTGATTGCCATTCCGTTCTACCTCATCATGCGCCGTCTCCCCTTGCTCTGGTATGCGGCTCTTGTCATCGCGCTTTTTGCAGTTGGCATCTGGTTGTGTGGCGTGACCGCACGCCAGCTGCGCACTCACGATCACCCAGGAATTGTGTGGGATGAAATTGTCGGATATCTGATTACCATGTTTATGGCGCCGCCGGGCTGGGTCTGGATTGCGATTGGGTTCCTTCTGTTCCGGCTTTTCGATATCTGGAAGCCGTTTCCCATTCGCTGGATGGATGCCCAAGTCAAAGGCGGTTTCGGGATTATGTTGGACGATCTGGCTGCGGCCATATTGGCAGCGCTGGTCTTGCAGGGGCTCAATTGGCTATGGACGACGCACTGATTGAGCTGGCAAAGAAACTTGCCCACGACCTCAAGGTTTCGGGACTTTCAATGGCTACGGCCGAGTCCTGCACAGGTGGCTGGATCGCACAGGCGCTGACCTCGATTCCCGGCAGTTCCCGCTGGTTCGAGCGGGGTTTTGTAACGTACAGCAACATGTCGAAGCGCGAACTTCTGGGTGTCAAGACCGACACGCTGGCCCGCTTTGGAGCGGTAAGCGAGCAAACTGCCCGTGCCATGGCTTCTGGCGCGCTGGCGCACAGCCATGCCGACCTGGCCGTGGCAGTAACCGGGATCGCCGGTCCCGGCGGCGGTACAGCGGAAAAACCGGTCGGAACCGTGTGTTTTGCCTGGGCCGGGCGGGAACAAGAAGTGCGCAGCATTACCCGGCATTTTTCCGGCGACCGCCAGGAAATACGCGGTCAGTCGGTGGCCGCTGCCATCGAAGGTCTAGTCGAATACCTCGGGCATAGCTAGCCGCGGCCGCCGGGAAATGCGGCATCTATTCCTCATTCTGTATGGCTTTGCCTGAACTCAGGGCTAGGAGAGGAATGCCTACTTATGAAATAATCCGCTGGTTCCACTTTTATATACTACTCGGGCGCGACCGGAAGCGCGCTTAACCACAAAACTCGGCATGGTTACCGGCGGGGGCAGGCAATGGACATCAACAAGGGCAAGGCGCTTAGCGCGGCATTGGGGCAGATTGAAAAGCAGTTCGGCAAAGGGTCCGTCATGCGCCTCGGCGACGGTGGTACCGTGGCCAATGTCGAGGCTGTCCCGACAGGGTCCCTCGGACTGGACCTGGCGCTGGGCATCGGGGGCCTACCGCGAGGGCGCGTCGTGGAGATCTATGGCCCGGAATCCTCGGGCAAGACAACTTTAACCCTTCAGGTAATTGCCGAAGCCCAGAAACTTGGCGGCACTGCCGCCTTCATCGATGCGGAACATGCGCTCGATCCGGCCTATGCCAAGAAGCTCGGCGTCAACATTGACGACTTATTGGTCTCGCAGCCGGATTCCGGAGAGCAGGCGCTCGAGATCACGGATATGCTGGTGCGTTCGGGGGCTGTAGACGTGGTCGTGGTGGACTCGGTTGCGGCGCTTACCCCCAAAGCCGAAATCGAAGGCGAGATGGGCGATTCGCACATGGGCCTACAGGCTCGTCTAATGTCGCAGGCGCTGCGCAAGCTAACGGCGAACATCAAGCGCTCCAATACCCTGGTGATTTTCATCAACCAGATTCGCATGAAGATCGGTGTGATGTTCGGCAACCCCGAAACCACCACCGGCGGCAACGCCCTCAAGTTCTATGCCTCCGTGCGTCTCGACATCCGGCGCATCGGATCGATCAAGAAGGGTGAGGAAGTCATCGGCAGCCAGACACGCGTAAAGGTGGTCAAGAACAAGCTCGCACCGCCGTTCCGGCAGTGCGAGTTCGACATACTTTATGACCAAGGCATTTCGAAAGAAGGCGAACTGATCGATCTGGGCGTCGCAAACGACGTGATCGAGAAATCCGGTGCATGGTATAGCTACAAGAAGGATCGCATCGGGCAGGGCAAGGACAACGCGCGTCAGTTCCTGAAGGAAAATTCCGAGATTGCGGTAGAGATCGAGTCCCGCATTCGTGAGCTTACCCGCAGCCAGTCACAAAGCGGTGTCACGGGGACGGAAGACGAGTCGGGCGTGCCGCAAGAGGCTGAGGCCTGATTCGGGGTCGCGCGAAAACGAAGGACCCATCTGATTCCGCGATGGCGCGGCGTGCCGCGCTCGATATCCTGGCGCGACGCGAGCACACTACCCAGGAGCTGCTGGCGAAGTTGCTGGTCAAAGGTTACGCGCAGGAGGTTGCTGCAGAAGCAGTCGCGAGACTTGCTCGCGAGGGGCTTGCGTCGGATGCGCGTTTTGTAGAGATGCTGGTCAGCTCGCGCCGTGCGCGAGGATACGGACCGATGCGCATTCGTCATGAACTGGAACAGAAGGGTGTGGCTTCCGAGCTAATTGACCAATGGCTGGATGCGTCCGGTACCGACTGGATCAAGCAGGTTCGACAGGTGCGTGAAAAAAAATATGGAACGCAGTTGCCCAGCGATTACGTTGAGCGAGCACGTCAGGCCCGCTTCCTGCAGTCACGCGGCTATACCCGCGATCAGATTATGCGCGTACTGAGCACTGACGACCGCGACTGACCTGCCGTCTCCCTTCCTATGATGAAAAGTACCGAAATCCGAGATCGTTTCCTGCGCTTTTTCGAGCGCCATGGCCACACGGTCGTTCCCTCCAGTTCGCTGGTTCCGGCCAACGACCCGACATTGCTATTTACCAATGCTGGCATGGTGCAGTTCAAGGATGTTTTTCTCGGCATCGACAAGCGTTCGTATGTGCGTGCGGCAAGCTCACAGCGTTGTGTGCGTGCCGGCGGCAAGCACAATGACCTGGAAAACGTCGGCTATACCGCGCGCCACCATACTTTTTTTGAAATGCTCGGCAACTTCAGTTTTGGCGATTATTTCAAGCGCGAGGCGATTCAGTACGCCTGGGAGTTTCTTGTCCACGAAATGCATCTTCCGCCGGAGCGTCTGTGGGTGACCGTTTACGTCGACGATGACGAGGCGGCCGACATCTGGCTGAAGGAGATGAAGGTCGACCCGGCGCGTTTTGCGCGCATCAGCGGCACCGATAATTTTTGGTCCATGGGTGATACCGGTCCATGTGGTCCATGTTCCGAAATCTTCTACGACCACGGTCCGGATGTGGCAGGCGGGCCGCCGGGCTCTCCGGAGGCCGACGGCGACCGCTATATCGAAATTTGGAACCTGGTGTTCATGCAGTACAACCGCGATGCCGACGGCAAGCTGCATCCGTTGCCCAAGCCGTCGGTGGACACCGGCATGGGGCTTGAGCGAATCAGCGCCGTCATCCAGGGTGTACACAGCAATTATGAGATTGATCTATTCCGCGAGTTGATCCGGGACGCTGCCCATATCGTGGGTTCGCGCGATCTCGAGGATAAATCTCTCAACGTAGTTGCCGACCATATTCGTTCCTGCGCCTTTCTTGTTACCGATGGCGTCGTGCCGTCGAATGAAGGCCGCGGATACGTGTTGCGGCGCATCATCCGCCGTGCCGTCCGACATGGCCACCGCCTGGGCGCCGAAGGGGCTTTCTTCTACAAGCTCGTCGCATCACTCGTGCGCGAAATGGGCGCAGCGTATCCCGAGCTAAAGAGAGCCCAGGCCCAGGTCGAGCGCGTTCTGCGTCTCGAGGAAGAACGTTTTGCCGAAACCCTGGCACAGGGTCTGCGGATTCTTGAGGACGATATCGCCAAACTGCAAACCAAAGCCATTCCGGGCGCAACTGTCTTCAAGCTCTACGATACGTACGGCTTTCCGGTCGATCTGACGGGGGACATTGCGCGCGAGCGCGGGCTGGCGCTTGATCTGGAGGGCTTTGAGCAACAGATGGATGCGCAGCGTCAGCGCGCACGCGAAGCCTCTACCTTCAAAACCGCCGTGATCGGGCTTGAGGAAAGCGGTGTGGCGCCAGCGGAGTTTTCCGGCTATGAGAACACGCGAGACAGCTCCGTAATTACGGCAATTCGCGGTCGCGATGCGGCAGTCGATGAACTGCACGCGGGTGAAGACGGGGTGATTTTTCTGGATCGCACTCCGTTTTATGCGGAAAGTGGCGGGCAGATCGGTGATAGGGGCGTGCTGCTTGCGAAGGGTGTCCGGTTTATCGTCGAGGACACTCAAAAGGGGCATGCGCATATCGGACGTCTGGAAAGCGGCGTTCTGCGGGTGGGTGCGCGCGTAAGCGGCGAAGTCGACGAGGCGCGGCGCCAGGCGACGGCCTATAACCATTCGGCTACGCATCTGCTGCATGCAGCGCTGAAGAAGGTGCTGGGCTCGCACGTGACTCAGAAGGGTTCTCTTGTCGAGCCGGAACGGCTGCGTTTTGATTTTAGCCATCATGAGCCCCTGACACATGCCCAGATCGAGGAGATCGAGCGTCTGGTGAATGCTGAAATCCGCGCAAATGACTCGGTGGAGACGCGCGTCATGCCGATCGCCAAGGCGATGGAATCAGGAGCCGTGGCCTTGTTCGGCGAAAAATATGGCGAGCAGGTGCGCGTCGTAGGCATGGGTGGATTCTCCACGGAACTGTGCGGCGGGACGCATGTGCGCCGCACCGGAGATATCGGCCTGTTCAAGCTTGTCTCCGAGGGTGGTGTGGCCGCCGGCGTGCGCCGCATCGAGGCAGTAACCGGCGAAGTTGCGGAAGATTTCGTGCGCGAGGGCGAGCGGCGCCTGACGCGCGTGGCTGAAATGGTGCGTGGCGGGCGGGACGACGTCGATCGCAAGGTTGAGCAGCTCAACAGCCGTTTGCGCCAGCTGGAGAAGGAACTGGAAACCTTTCGCGCCAAGGTTGCCGCCACCCAGGGGGATGCGCTGGCCGAGTCGACGCGCGACATCGGGGGGGTGAAGGTTGTGGCGACGCGCATGGACGGTGTTGATGGCAAGGCTCTGCGTGAGGCTGTAGATCGTCTCAAGGACAAACTTGGCAGTGCCGCTATCGTGCTGGCTTCTGTCCAGGAAGGGAAGGTCACGATTATCTCCGGAGTGACCAAGGATCTTGTCGGCAAGGTGCATGCGGGCGAGCTGGTCAACCAGGTAGCCATGCGTGTAGGGGGCAAGGGTGGTGGGCGGCCGGATATGGCACAAGCCGGCGGAAACGACCCCTCGTCTTTGGATGCAGCATTGGCCGATGTGCATGCCTGGTTGGCACAGAAAATTGGCTGATGCAGGGTGCGGCGCCTAAATTGCCCGCCGGGGTTGGCCCGACAGGCAGGGTGTTTACTCCTCTTCCGAAAGAAGGTTTAATTTGCCGCTTTTTGTGCGCGGGAATTCGCGTCGAGCTTCTGATTTTCTCTCGCAATATGTCAGCAAACGTGATGAACATATGGCCTTGATAGTACAGAAATATGGTGGTACCTCGGTGGGCAATCCGGAACGGATTCTCGCCGTTGCCGAAAAAGTTGCCCGCCAAAGGGCAGCCGGTGACGACATGGTCGTGGTGGTGTCGGCCATGAGCGGAGAAACGGACCGACTCATCCAGTTGAGTAAAAGCGTCAATCCCGAGGCTCCGGCGCGGGAGCTTGACGTACTGATCTCTACCGGCGAACAGGTCACAATCGCCCTGCTAAGCATGGCCCTGGAGCGGCGCGGCTGCGCGGCGCGCTCCTACACCGGCAGCCAAGTCCACATACGTACCGATAATGCCCACGGCAAGGCACGCATCGTGGATATTGACGACGCGCGCGTGCGGGATGACCTTAAGAAAGGCAGGGTGGTCGTGATTGCGGGCTTCCAGGGGGTGGATGAGGAGGGGAACATCACTACGCTCGGGCGCGGCGGGTCGGATACAACAGCAGTCGCGATGGCGGCCGCCCTCAAGGCGGACGAATGCCAGATTTACACCGACGTAGACGGAGTCTACACGACCGATCCGCGTATCGTGCCCAACGCGCGCCGCCTCAACCGCATAACGGCGGAGGAAATGCTCGAGATGGCAAGTCTCGGTGCTAAAGTCCTGCAGATCCGCTCGGTCGAGTTCGCCGGCAAGTACCGGGTGCCGCTGCGGGTGCTGTCTTCCTTTGAAGAAGGCCCAGGCACACTGATTACGTACGAGGAAAACGAGATGGAAGCACCGCTCATTTCAGGCATCGCATTCAGCCGCGATGAAGCCAAGGTCACAGTCCGCGGAGTGCCCGACAAACCAGGCATAGCCGCGCGCATTTTGGGGGATATCGGCGCGGCCAACATCAACGTGG